>NZ_JADKNF010000001.1:0-237842 GCF_017808125.1 Pseudoalteromonas sp. PA2MD11 | reverse complement strand
GGGAGTGGTAGTTCAGTTGGTTAGAATACCGGCCTGTCACGCCGGGGGTCGCGGGTTCGAGTCCCGTCCACTCCGCCATTTGATATCATAAACAAATTAAGTGCATTACCCCATGCACATACCACTGCGGAGTGGTAGTTCAGTTGGTTAGAATACCGGCCTGTCACGCCGGGGGTCGCGGGTTCGAGTCCCGTCCACTCCGCCATTTGTTTTCCTCAAGCAAATGATTATATAAGTCTTTACACTACGCCTTAGTATTTCCTTATACTGAAAACGTATCTCGTATCTCGTATCTCGTATCTCGTATCTCGTATCTCGTATCTCGTATCTCGTATCTCGTATCTCGTATCTCGTAAATTTCTTCCTATCTTGCTAATATTCTTAATTATTCCTATTTATTCAGCTTTTTATATCTGCATGAATAGCAAAGAATGGCGGCTCCACAACAAAAAGGAAATGCGTTATGAGTACATTCGGAACACAACTAAAACACTATCGCAGTGAGCTAAAACTAAGCCAACCAGAATTTGCTGAGCAAGTTGGAATAGAGCAAAGCTACCTTTCAAAACTTGAGAACGATAAATCAGTGCCTTCAAACGACACATTTCGTTCAATATTAACGGCGCTCAATCTAACAATTTGCGACTTTATGGAGCCATTAAAACATTCTGTAGATAAAGCGAGATTGATTAATGTGCCTGACATTGAAGCTTGGTATAAGCAACAAAGTAATAAGCAATTCATTAAACAGCGCTCATTAATCTATATTGCGATACTGTTAAGTGCGCTAGGCTGTGCCATGTTTTATTTAGGGCATCAAGAAAAGCTATTCAATACAACGTTCTATGAGTACAAATCACATGGTGTAGTAAAAGATAATGAACCAGATGGCATTTTTCATGATTGGCGAACGCTACTCGTAGAACAAAGCCGCGAGAAAATAGATGCAAAACGTCGAGAAATGATCAGCAGGCATGATTTTAAGTTTATTATCTCAGCGGACTATAAAGGTATTTCGTTTGTAGAATCTGGCGAGCAAGGCAGGCGTTTATATAGCCTTACTTCAAAAACACCTATTATCAAGCCCCATAAAGGCCATGTGTGGCTTGAGTTTATAGGTATCTTATTGCTTGTAGTTGGTGCAGGTCTCATAACATTTGAGAGTAAACTGACAAGACAGCATTAATGAGTTGTAGAACCTGACGCGTGTTAGCTTGCGTCAGGATCTCGAGGAATTAAATGTGCAAACTGTTGCTGGTGGATTTGTTCGTATAAGGTCGCTGCATAGCTCTGCGCATCATGTAATCTGCGCGTACTGATGTGCTTTCTAAGATCATCAAGTGCAGCCGTTGCAGGTTCATA
This sequence comes from Pseudoalteromonas sp. PA2MD11, assembly GCF_017808125.1. NCBI lineage: Bacteria > Pseudomonadati > Pseudomonadota > Gammaproteobacteria > Alteromonadales > Pseudoalteromonadaceae > Pseudoalteromonas > Pseudoalteromonas sp. PA2MD11. The sequence continues at coordinate 236,480 of NZ_JADKNF010000001.1, read as the reverse complement.
ACCTTGACTACTTGCCAGACTTAGCCACACCGCACCATGAAAAACACTGTGCGGAACACCTTGTCCTTTGATGAAAAACAGCCCCATATAAAATTGCGCTCTATGGTTACCCGCCATAGCTGCTAAGCGCATCCATTTGGCAGCAAGGGGAGGCTGTTCATTTTTTAAATAATACAAAGCTTTGTTTAGTACGTTTTCAACAGATTGAGTACTTTTATCTGGCGCCGACCCTTTATCGGGTTGGGTAATAAAGGCAAGTACATTATCAAGCTGTTGCTCTAAATCTAAGCCTACTGGCGAATTATCAGACATAGTTTAGTTATTTTCTTGAAATAAAAGACCTTATTAGTTTAGAACATTGCAAGGTAAAATGTCCTCTTATTGAGATAAAATATGATAAAATTAGCCAATTAATCTCAACTTAAAGTTCAACATGTTCGAAAGACTTTTCAAAATCACTGAAAACAACACCTCTGTGCGCCGCGAGACTATTGCTGGCATCACTACATTCATTACCATGGTTTACATTGTATTTGTTAACCCTGCCATGCTAGCAGAAGCGGGAATGGACCAAGGTGCGGCATTCGTAGCAACCTGTATTGCTGCTGCAATTGGCTGTTTTATCATGGGTTTATGGGCAAACTACCCATTAGCACTGGCTCCGGGTATGGGCTTGAACGCCTTCTTCACTTATGGTGTTGTTTTGGGCATGGGCTACACTTGGCAAGCTGCATTAGGTGCAGTTTTTATGTCTGGTTGTATCTTTTTATTCTTAAGCCTATTTAAGGTGAGAGAGTGGATCATAGACGCTATTCCACTGGTATTAAAGCGAGCCATTGCCACAGGTATCGGTGCTTTCTTAGCGCTTATTGCATTGAAAAACGCCGGGATTATCGTAGCAAGCCCTGCAACCTTAGTGCAGTTAGGCGATATCACAGCCCCAGGTCCACTACTTGCGATTTTTAGCTTTTTTGTTATTGCAGCACTGTTATACCGCGATATGAAAAGCGGCGTACTTATCAGTATTTTATTAGTAACGGCTATTGCGCTTGGTTTAGACCTTGTGGAGTATCAAGGAATTATTTCAATGCCGCCTTCAATTGCACCAACCTTTATGCAATTGGATTTTGCAGCAGCATTCGAAATCTCAATGCTAACAGTGGTATTTGCGTTCTTATTTGTTGATTTGTTTGATACTTCAGGCACTTTAGTTGCTGTAACGCAAAAAGCAGGTATTGCTGATGAACAAGGTAAAATGCCTCGTTTAGGTCGTGCATTAAGCGCTGACAGCACAGCTACCATTGCAGGCTCAATGCTTGGTACGTCAACAACAACGTCTTACATTGAATCAGTAGCAGGTGTGTCTGTGGGCGGCCGTACAGGTCTAACTGCTGTTGTTGTAGGCATTTGTTTCTTGTTAATGATGTTCTTTGCGCCACTTGCTGGCATGATCCCAGCTTATGCAACGGCAGGTGCAATTTTATATGTAGCTGTGTTAATGATGCAAAACTTAAAGCTGGTAAATTGGGATGATATGACAGATGCCATTCCAGTGAGCGTAGTATTATTAATGACGCCGTTAACTTTCTCGATTGCTCACGGTATTGCGCTTGGTTTTATTTCTTATACTGCCGTGAAGTTGGTATGTGGTAAAAAAGATGAAATCAGTATTAGTGTGTGGGTATTAACAGCGCTGTTTATTGTTAAGTTTGCGTTTTTATCTTAATTTTCACAAAGCAAAGAAAAAGTGGTTTACCACTTTTTCTTTGGTGCGAATAACACGTCTAAATCGTCCTGCTCTTGTTCTGCTTTCTTCTTTAGTGACGTCGCATTTGATGCTTTCAACTCAGAGCTAATCGTTTCTAAATAACCTTCAACTTCTTGTCTTTTCGAGTTTACATATTCATCGCTATAGCTAACTGAGTTAAGCGTTGCCAGTGCTTTTTCGAAATACTGTCTGGCAGAGCCCACCATATTTGCTGAGCGAGCTGAAAGCCCACGCTTAATTTGGCTTTCTACGTTGATTCGAAGTTGTAGTTTTTCAAGGCGTTTATCTTCGGCAACAAATATTTGACTCTCGATTTTACCTTTACTATGTTCAGAGCGTAGCACTGCCCTTAGTTTTTTTATTCCTTGAATTAAAGAAATAAGCTGCTTATCGTTGTCTGGTAACACTAATGAGTCGCTATTATTCGCCTCAATTGGACCCCCTAAACGCTGTTTAGCTTCATTTAAGCGACTTTTGAGTTCCTTAGAACTTGGAGAGAGTTGTACCATACTTGCAAGAGCATCATATATACGGCGCTGAATAATACGTAGAATATTCTCAGACATGGGAATATTGGCACTGTTAAGCAGCACGTCTTCTGCTTCTTCAATGATTTTCTTTTGCTTAGTTAACTCTTTGCGGCGCTCTGCTTCTTGTTTTTCTTTGTGTTGTTGCACAGCACTGACCCATAATGCGATCACAATTAATGCAACAATGAGCATGATGATGATAGAAACAATCATTACTAAATCTCAGTTTTAACTATCTAATTTTTTTATATTACCTTAAAAAGATTAGATCTGAACAGTTTTGCGGTAGTTATCTCGAATAAACTTATTAAGTTTACTACTTTATAATGAGTATAGCGCTAAACTAACATCTTTATTGAATATTTTGCGAGTAAACACGGCTACCGAGCATTAATTTAATGTGTTAGCCTTAGAAACAATCGATATAAATGTATAGCGCGATGAAATATCGCTTGGCATTGCGCTTTGCAGCCTTTATAAATAAACAATAACAACGTTTACAATGCAGCCATGAAACTACAACAACTCAGATATATAGTCGAAGTCCAAAATCATAAACTGAATGTCTCAGCGACAGCCGAAAGTTTATTTACCTCGCAACCGGGGATCTCGAAACAAGTTCGTATGCTTGAAGACGAACTGGGCGTACAGATCTTTGGCCGTAGTGGCAAACACCTTACCCATGTAACCAGTGCCGGTAACGAAATAATTAATATTTCGCGAGAGATATTGTCGAAAGTTGAAGGTATTAAAGCGGTTGCTAATGAGCATACTTTGCCTGATCAAGGTAAACTTAACATTGCGACTACTCATACTCAGGCTCGTTACGCATTACCGAATGTTATTCAAGGCTTTATGAAAAAGTACCCGGCAGTTTCTCTGCATATGCATCAAGGAACGCCACAGCAAATTTCTGATGCGGCAGCACGCGGTGATGCTGACTTTGCCATTGCGACTGAGGCACTACATTTATACTCTGATTTAGTTATGTTGCCGTGCTATCACTGGAATCGCAGTATTGTTGTGGCAAAAACACACCCGCTTGCGCAAAAGGCTGATAACTTAACGGTTGCCGATGTGGCTAAATACCCACTGATAACTTATGTGTTTGGTTTTACTGGTCGTTCTGAATTAGATAAAGCCTTCAATGCTCATGGCCTTGAGCCGCATATTGTCTTTACTGCAACGGACGCTGATGTCATTAAAACTTATGTTCGTTTAGGGCTAGGTGTGGGTGTTGTGGCGTCTATGGCGATTGATCAAATAACAGATACTGATTTAGTCTGCATTGATGCAAGTCACTTATTTGAAGCGAGCACCACTAAAATTGGTTTTCGAAAAGGCAGCTTCTTACGTAGCTACATGTATGACTTTATTGAGCGTTTTGCCCCGCACTTAACGAAAGAGCTGGTTGAACGAGCAAGTTTATTACGTAACCAAGAAGATGTTGATAAGCTATTCGAAAACATTGAGTTACCAGTAAAATAGAGATAAGAAAGCCGCTTTAAAGCGGCTTTTTATTTTGCTTAAATTAACACTCGATGATATTAACTGCTAAGCCACCGCGAGCGGTTTCTTTGTATTTCGTTTTCATATCATTACCTGTATCGAGCATGGTTTTAATGACCTTATCAAGGGTTACTTTTTGCTCTCCAGAACCACGCATTGCAAGGCGTGACGCATTAATTGCTTTAATTGAGCCCATTGCATTACGTTCAATACACGGTACTTGTACAAGACCGCCAACAGGGTCACAAGTTAGACCTAGGTTGTGCTCCATGCCGATTTCAGCGGCGTTTTCAACCTGTACAACATTACCACCCATGATTTCAGTTAGTGCACCCGCTGCCATTGAGCAAGCAACGCCCACTTCACCTTGACAACCAACTTCAGCCCCCGAAATTGACGCATTCTTTTTATATAAAATACCAATTGCTGCCGCCGTTAATAAGTAACGAGTAGCAATATCACGGTCTACTTCTTTAATGAAAGTGTGATAATACATTAATACTGCTGGCAAAATACCTGCAGCACCATTGGTTGGTGCGGTAACAACACGGCCGCCGGCAGCGTTCTCTTCGTTTACAGCAAGGGCAAATAAATCAACCCAGTCCATCGCACGTAATGGGTCGTTGTTTACTTCAATATTTAATTTAAGGTGTAAACTAGGGGCACGGCGCTTTACTTTTAATCCGCCTGGTAAAATCCCTTCTGTACGCATACCACGCTCAATACAGGCTTTCATTACTTGCCAAATATTAAACAGCTCATCCTTGATGTCTTTTTCGCTGCGCAGGGTTTTTTCGTTATGCATCATAAGTGTTGATACACTAAACCCTGATTCACGGCATAGCTCTAATAACTCTTTAGCTGTGTTAAACGGATAAGGCGCTGGGTTTTCTTCGCGAATTTCGAGTGCTTTTTGTTTTTCGTTCTCGAACTCTTCATCACTGACGATAAAGCCGCCACCGATTGAGTAATACACTTTGCTGAATAACTTTTCGCCATTTTGGCTAGCAATGATTTCCATTGCATTTGAGTGTTTTGGTAGAGTTTTACGACGATGAAATACAATCGCACCTTGCTTAGGGAAATTGGCTTTATGGCTTTGGTTTAAATAAATAACCTGCTCTTTTTCGATTTTTGCGAGGATATCGTCGACTAAATCAGCATCAATGGTTTCTGGATCATAACCGGCAAGGCCTAAGATCACAGCTTTACCAGAGCCATGGCCAATACCTGTTTGACCGAGTGAGCCAAATAGCTCAACTTTAATATCGGTGACGTTTGCAAGTAAGTTTTTTTCTTCTAGTTCGTTTACAAATAAACGCGAAGCGCGCATCGGGCCAACTGTGTGAGATGACGATGGGCCAATACCAATACTAAACATATCGAATGCACTGATCATAATTTGCTACTCATTTTTCTATTAACGGCATACTACCTGCCTTTGAACGGTGCCACATGATAACGTTTAAACGTGTCTGTGTAACCCTAAAAGCAGGATAATTAAACTGGTAGGGCGAGCTGCTTGATAAAGTTATTAATAATGCTTGCTGTTGCTCCCCAAAGCAGACCATGGGGGGTCATCAAGCCTTGCAAAGTAATGGTTTTACCATTTCGCTCAAAGGGGAGGGGTTGCCAATTTTGTTGATTACTTAAATAAGATAAGGGTAGTAAAAAACTGGCAGCAACTTCGTTGGGATCTGCTTGCCATGTTGTGCCCTCACTAAGGACACACACAAAAGGTTCAATAGTGAAACCGGTTAGAGTCGCGTATTGATGTAATTTACCGTGGACAGTCACTTGGTGTGTCGCAATATTAAGCTCTTCATTGAGCTCTCGAAGGGCGGTGTGCAGCAGAGTGTCATCTTGTTCTTCATACTTTCCACCCGGTAAGCAAATCTCCCCCGGGTGATGAAGTAAATAACTAGGTCGCTTGCACAATAACAAATGCGCTTCGTCGTTGACATCAAGCAGAGGTAACATTACGGCACTGGCACGCTTTTCGGCATTAAAGCGAATGCTAGCTGGGCGCTCTGTGGTTTGACTTAAACTAAAACGGGCAATTATTTGCTGGCTATTCAAGGTGGTTACTTCAACTTTTACTTTAATAAAGGCAGTATTTTATTTACTTTATCGTAAGTTTCTTGGTACTCCAAGTCGACCTTTGAATCAGCCACAATACCACCGCCAGCCCAGCAATAGATTGCACCTTTGTGACACACTAAAGTACGGATTGTGATACTGGTATCCATCTTGCCACAGGCACTCAAGTAGCCAATTGAGCCGCAGTACACACTACGACGATGCGGCTCGAGCTCTTCTATAATTTCCATAGCGCGAATCTTCGGCGCTCCGGTAATTGAACCACCCGGGAAAGCGGCATGAATTTGGTCAACGGCATCTTTTCCATCCGCTAATTCTGCGCGCACAGTACTTACTAAATGATGCACAGCCGGAAAGCTTTCAATGGCAAATAACGAGGGAACGGTGACGCTACCTGGGCGAGCCACTTTGCCTAAATCGTTGCGTAGCAGATCAACAATCATGACATTTTCTGCGCGGTCTTTTTCAGATTGTTGTAAACGGGTTGCTTGCGCTTGGTCTTGTTCAGAGTCAGCCAAACGAGGGAGGGTTCCTTTAATTGGCTTGGTTTCTATTTGGCCCTGATTAATAGCAATAAAACGCTCAGGGGAGATAGATAAAATAGCGCCATCAGGGTGATTTATATAGCTTGAAAACGGTGCTTTATTCGCTTCTCGAAGTTGTTTATAGGCTTGCCATGTTGAACCAGAAAACTCAGCTTTAAAACGCTGTGCAAGGTTGATCTGATAGCAGTCACCACTTTTTAAATAAGCTTGAATTTTCTCGAACTTTTCGCTGTAGCTGGCTTTACTCATGTTTGATTGCCAGTCGCTTTGTAGCGCGAATTCTGCACTTGCTGGTGTTTCGTTTAGGTGCTGCTGGTATAGCGCTAAGCGATTATGATTTGGCTGACAGACGTAAAACCAGCTTTGCTGTTGCTTATCATAAATAAGGGCATCTGGATAAAGGCCAATAGCCATTTGCGGCATGTTAATGTCGTTTTCGGCAGTAGTTGGCATGCTTTCAATCACGCGACCTAAATCATAACCAAAATAGCCAAGCCAACCACCTGTAAAAGGCAGGTTATTAGCGTTTGCTGTGTGATTAAATTCCTGAAGGCCTTCTTTCATCAAGCTAAAACAATCACTTGATTGTGCTTTGCCGTCGACAAAGCAGGTATTTTCACGCACTTCTAATTGCTTTAAAGGGGCAATAGCGATGATATCGAAGCGGCTATTCACATGTTCGCTATTGGCTGAATCGAGCAACACGGCATGGGGCAAATGAGCAAAATGACTAAATAGCGCGATGCAATCACCACTTAAATCTAATTTTATGCACAAATTTTCATCGTTTATCATCTACATTGCCCTGAATAACTAGCCCGAAACGGGCGAGGAGGGTATCATAAGTTAAATTTGATTGGCAGCGTTATGATTTCCTTTATAGTGATGCCATGACTAACCCGTAGAGTAAATCTTCGTCACCGGTTTACTCAGGATCACGTACAGCGCTACGCGATAAAAACTTAAGGAACCCGTAATGAGTACAATTCGTCAGCAAGACTTCATTGATAGCATTGAAGATGCATTGCAATACATTTCTTTTTATCACCCTCTCGATTTCGTACAGGCCTTAGAAAAAGCTTACAACAAAGAGCAAAGCAAAGCGGCAAAAGATGCCATTGCGCAAATTTTAATTAACTCTCGTATGTCTGCTGAAGGTAAACGTCCACTGTGCCAAGATACAGGTATCATTACTTGTTTCGTAAAAGTAGGTATGGATGTTAAGTGGGATAAAACAGACATGACTGTTCAGCAAATGGTTGATGAAGGTACACGTCGCGCATACTTAAACCCAGATAACCCATTACGTGCATCAATTGTTGCAGACCCTGCTGGTACGCGTAAAAACACCAAAGACAACACGCCATCAGTTGTTCATATCGACTTAGTGCCAGGCGCTGAAGTAGAAGTAATGGTGGCAGCGAAGGGCGGCGGCTCAGAAAATAAAACGAAAATGGTTATGCTTAACCCATCTGATGATGTGGCTGCATGGGTTGAAAAAACATTACCAACCATGGGTGCGGGCTGGTGTCCACCTGGCATGCTAGGTATAGGTATTGGTGGTACTGCAGAAAAAGCTGCGGTACTTGCTAAAGAGTCATTAATGGATCCGGTTGATATTCACGAGCTGATTGAGCGCGGCGCTGAAACAACTGAAGAAAAAATGCGTATCGATATCTTCGAACGTGCTAATAAGTTAGGTATTGGTGCTCAAGGTCTTGGTGGTTTAACAACCGTAGTTGATGTGAAAGTTAAAACGGCACCAACTCACGCAGCATCAAAACCAGTGGTAATGATCCCGAACTGTGCAGCAACGCGTCACGTTCACTTCACATTAGATGGTTCAGGCCCAGCCGATCTTAAAGCGCCTAAACTTGAAGATTGGCCAGAAGTTACATTTGAAGTAGGCGAAGGTACACGTCGTGTTGATTTAAACACACTGACTAAAGAAGACACGCAAGAATGGAAGATGGGTGAAACGGTTCTTCTGTCTGGTACTATCTTAACGGGTCGTGATGCCGCGCATAAACGTTTACAAGATATGATCCAATCAGGTGAAGGTTTACCTGAAGGCGTTGATTTTGATAACAAGTTTATCTACTACGTTGGCCCTGTAGATGCAGTGGGTGATGAAGCGGTAGGTCCTGCTGGCCCTACAACTGCGACTCGTATGGATAAATTCACTGATATGATGTTAGAAAAAACGGGCATCATCGGTATGATTGGTAAAGCAGAGCGTGGTCCTGCTACAGTAGAATCAATCAAAAACAATAAATCTATCTACTTAATGGCAGTAGGTGGTGCAGCTTACCTTGTATCTAAAGCAATCAAGAAAGCACGTGTTGTTGCGTTCGAAGATTTAGGTATGGAAGCAATCTACGAGTTTGAAGTAGAAGATATGCCAGTAACCGTTGCTGTTGATAGTGAAGGTGCCAATGCGCATACGCAAGGCCCTGCTATTTGGAAAGCAAAAATCGAAGAACTTGATGGCAAATTAAAGTAACTATCTTGAAACTCTTTTCATAAAACGGCGCACCTGCGCCGTTTTTTTTCAGCTCTGACCAGTCTCAGCTATTTCTCTAACATCTCTTTAAAAGCTGATTTTACTTGGCTTTATCGGCATAATTTTTTTGTCATTTTTTCTTTACGCTATACTTACCTTTACGTTCACGTAATAAAGTTGGCGATGTTAATATTTTGTTTTGAATTAACAATGCTTAATGCGTACGTTGACTGGTATATTTTTTCCATAAAGTGTTAGTTTTTGAGTTGTTATTTCGGCCTGAGAACTTTGCTTAGTTTTATCATCTCATTTAGTGGTAAGGGAGCATACGAAGTGATAAAGTCTCGGCACTTTCAGCGCTCACACCCCTTTAGGGTAAGAAAATTTCGGAGTATTTAACTGTGGCTGTATTTAATAAAGTCGACTTTGATAACCACGAGCAAGTGGTGTTTTGTTCAGATAAAGAATCAGGCCTAAAAGCTATTATCGCGGTTCACAATACCAAGTTAGGTCCAGCGGTTGGTGGTTGCAGAATGTGGGACTACACAACTGATGAAGATGCTGTTACTGATGCACTTCGCTTATCAAAAGGTATGACCTACAAAAATGCTGTGGCACGTTTACCATTTGGTGGCGGTAAGTCAGTGATCATCGGTAATGCTAAAGAAATTAAATCAGAGCAACTTTTCCGTGCATTTGGTCGTCAGTTAGAGCGTTTAAGTGGTAGCTACTATTCAGCTGAAGATGTAAACATCACTTGTGATGATGTGGCTATCATGAATAAAGAAACTAACTATGTATTAGGCCTTGAAGGTAAAAGTGGTAACCCTTCACCGTTCACAGCATATGGTACATTCTTAGGTATTAAAGCGGCGTTACAACATCAACGAGGTCATCAAGATCTTGCTGGTATCAAAGTAGCGGTGCAAGGTTTAGGTGCAGTAGCATATGGCCTTTGTAAACACCTACATGAAGCGGGCGCAACATTATTTGTAACAGATATCAACGAACAAGCTGTTGAGCGTGTTGTAAATGACTTCAATGCAACGGCTGTGGGTATTGATGAAATCTACGACTTAGATGTTGATGTGTATGCACCATGTGCACTTGGCGCAACGGTGAATGACACGACTATCCCGCGTTTAAAAGCAACAATTATTGCAGGTTGTGCGAATAACCAATTAGCAGAGTCTCGTCACGGTGAGATCATCCGCGAAAAAGGTATTTTATACGCACCAGATTACGTCATTAACGCAGGTGGTATCATCAACGTTTATTACGAAACTGCACCAGCAGGTTATAGTGCAGAAGCATCAACGAAGCACGTTGAAGGCATTTTTGATACGCTAACAGAAATCTTTGCTCGCTCTGAAAAAGAGCAAAAGTCGACGCATTTAATTGCCGATGAACTCGCATTAGAAATCATCGAAAACGGCTTATAATTTAGTAAATCGATAAATTTACAGGTAAAAAGGTGCGCAAGTCGCACCTTTTTTGTCTCTGTTATTTATCGCAACAAAATGACGAAGGCTAACTATCTCGGTACACTCGGTTTTTAAATCTCGAGGACGCCTAATGAAAACTCAGCCTTGTGAAATAACCCCAATCAATCTTGATACTTGGCCTCGTAAGCAGCATTTCGCTTTTTTCAAAGAATTTTCTCTGCCATATTTTAATGTATGTGTTTCACTCGATATGGCGGCTCTATATAACAAGTGCAAAGCAGAACCGTATTCGTTCTTTCACAGCTATGTTTACCTAACACTTGAAGCATGTCATGACTATGCACCAATGCGTCAACGTATTATTGATTTGTTGCCCGTACAACTGTCATCTGTAAGAGGCAGTGTGGTAGAGCTTGCAGAAGATGAAACTTTTCGTTTTAGTTATTTTGAAAAACAAGCGTCGATGGAAGATTTTTCAAAGCACGCGATTGCTGTGGGTATAACAAGTAAAGCAAAACCATTTTTCTCTGATGCATTTGCTGCAACAGAAGGGCAGCCTGATCTTATTCATATCTCAGTGCTCCCATGGCTTAATTTTACCGGCTTCTCGCATGCGGTGAGTGAAGGGCATGGTCTAGGTATACCCAAGTTTGTGTTTGGCCAATATGACGTACAAACTGGCAAGATGCCGCTTTCAATCGATGTGCATCATGCTTTGATGGATGGCCTGCATGTAGCAAGATTTGTGAAAATACTGCAAGAAAAAATTACTAATTTCTGTAATTGATTCTTGCTAAATGTTATCGAAGTAAGTAAAAATTGCAACTAATGTAGTATTATCTGAAGTTAGGGATGACTTTACTTCGCATAACTACATCACTGAATAGAACGATAATAAATATCAGGGTTTTAGTTTAATGGTGCGGGTAGTTAGTTGTATTTTCCTTTTTTTATGTTTCAGCGCAGTTGCAGAATCTGCACGCCTCTCTTTAAGTGACTATTTTACAGAGACTTGGAGTACTCGCGCCGGCCTTCCTCACAATAGTATAAATGGTGTAGCGCAAACCAAAGATGGTTACATATGGATAGCAACTTGGGAAGGGCTTGCCCGTTTTAATGGTCGCGAGTTTAAACTCTTTACTCGAACAGAAATACCTGGCTTACCTGATTCTGGCCTACGTAGCCTTATTGCAATGGAAAATGGCGATTTATATATCGTGGGTGCCCGTGGTGGCATTGCGCTTCGCTCACAAGGAGGGTGGCGCGCATTACCAAGCTCATCAGCCATGGTTAATCATGCACTTGTTACTGAACAAGGTGAGCTTTGGTTGGCACTTGAAGGGCAAGGTATTGTATACCGCGCTTCTGAAACTGCCACTGAGCAAAAACTGCTTGATAAGTTAAGTGCCTACCGCCTTTTACAAGACAAAACAGGCGTGATTTGGGCTGCGACCAGTGATGGTCTTTATCAAATTGAGAATAAGCAAGTTAGTAAGATCAATGAAGACTCAGGGCTTCCAAATGCTTCTGTGTTTACCTTGTTACTAACGGAGTCAGGCACTTTAATTGTCGGCACTGAAAAAGGGGCATGGCAAAAGAAAAATAATAAGTTTGTTGCTATTAATCCCGTCCTTAATAACGAATCAATTGCTAGTTTACTCGAAGATGCACAAGGCGATTTGTGGTTTGGCACCATCAATAAAGGGGTATTTAGACTTAGCAGTTTAGGCCTTGAAAACTTAGCGGCAGATGATGGCTTACCCAACAACCGTATTTTATCCTTATTGCTCGATCGGGAAAAAAGTATTTGGGTTGGCACGAATGCCGGGTTATTCCGCCTGCGCGAAGCACCATTTACGAATTGGAGCCAAAGTCGTGGGCTTGCATCTGATTATGTGCGTACCGTGTTATCGCATTCTGATGGCAGCTTATGGGTGGGCAGTAGTAATGGCTTAAATCGTATTGAAAATGGCAAGCTCACAACCCTTACTCAAGCCTATGAAAAAGACCCACTATCCGTTTTAAGTTTAACCGAAGATAAGCTGGGCGGAGTCTGGCTAGGCACTTATACTGCCGGTTTAATGAAAGTGGTTAATGGGCAAATTTACCCAGTAAAAAACCGCAGTAATGGCCTGATCAGTAACGAAGTTCGCGCTGTGTTGTTTGATGCTTTTGATAATCTATGGGTTGGTACCGCTGCAGGCTTAACCAAGATAGACCCAGCAGGGCAAATTCATTCGTTTACCACGGAGGATGGCCTAGCCGGTGATTTCATAATGGCCCTTGTCGAGGATGACCATGGTAGATTATGGGTTGGCACGGGCGTCGGTGTGTCCATTTTTGACCCAGCGACAAAGCAATTTAAAACACTTGAGTTTCCAACGCAGTTCAGCACTGAGTATGCATTCGGCTTTTACTTAGATGGCGATAAAATGTGGCTTGCAACCGATAGAGGTCTCGTTCGTTACAATCTCAGTACAGATAAAATGAGCTTATTTGGTCGAGATCAAGGTTTACCGGTTGATAAGCTGTTCCAAGTCATTGAACAAGGTGATTCATTGTGGCTGACTAGTAACCGCGGTGTTATTCAAGTCAATAAAGCTCAGTTAGTTGCACTTTTAGACAACCCTGAAAAAGTTCAGCCAATGAGTGTTTCTATGCAGCTTTATGATGAAGGCGATGGCATGCTTAGCGCGCAAGCTAATGGTGGTTCAAACCCTGCTGCTGTACTTCATTCAGATGGACAAGTATGGGTTGCCACAGCAAAAGGCGTTGCTATCGCGACACCAGAGCGTTTAAAAGAAGCCAGTAAACGCCGACTATCGACGGTTATTGAAAGCTTCGAAGTCGATGGCAAACCCATGACTTTACCCGTTGGAAATGAGGTGTTGAGCTTGCCTGCGGGTGTTTCTCGTGTTTCGTTTAATTACGCTGGGCTTAGTTTTATTATGCCCGGGCGTTTAAACTACCAAACGCAATTAAGTGGTTACAATCAACAATGGGTAGACCGGGGGCGCTTGGCCATTACCGAATACACTAATTTACCACCGGGTAACTATACCTTTAAAGTGCGCGCAGGGTATCCAAATAGTGATTGGCAAGATAATGAACAAGTATTGCGGTTTAAAATAGCCCCTTATTTTTGGCAGAAAACCAGCTTTAAATTATTTATCATAGTTGCAGTGCTTTTTGCTGCTTATGCCATTTATAAATACCGCTTATATCATTACAAGCGCATTGAAATTGAGTTAACTGAAAAAGTTGAACAGCAAATGCATGATTTGCAAACGCAAGCCGATGCCTTTGCTCATTTAGCTAATCATGACCAATTAACGCAATTACCGAATAGACGTGCCTTTGATATATGGTTGTCTGAAAACTTTAGTCAGTTCCAACGTGATAATAAAACGCTTAGTATTGCCATTATGGATATTGATCACTTCAAACTCATTAATGATAATTTCTCGCACTTAATTGGTGATAAAGTGATTTGTGAAATAGCTCGTTTACTGCGCATGAACTTCCCTGATGAAGGTTATGCGGCGCGTTGGGGCGGTGAAGAATTTACCTTGTTGTTTCCATACAAAAACGCTGAAGAGGCCGCAAGATTGTGTGAAATTATCCGTTTAGAGATAGCGGGTTACGATTTCTCAGAATTAGCAGATAGCCTTTCTGTAACGGTAAGTTTTGGTGTGGCAGATAACGCGCAAGTTGCAGACTACGACCGCTTGCTATCACACGCCGACAACGCTTTATACAATGCAAAGAATAACGGCCGGAACCAAATTTTTATTTATAATCAAGGCTGTATTACGCTCGATTAATCAGCTTTTCAAATAAAAATGTGTGTAAACAATTGATCTTTTTTTGTTTGCACACATTAAAGTATCAAGATTGTTTTTTAGGCGATAGTAATGCTTAACCTGGTTTTGATACTTTTTTTAATAATTTTTGTTGTGTGTTACTGGCGCTGGGACGATATCCGTAATCACTTTTGGCAGAAAAAATACCTTAATAACTCCCTCAATGTTCAGCAAAAAAATCTGCTGTTAAAATATATGCCTATCTACCGAAAGATGACGGATGCCGATCGTGAAAAGTTGGAGCGTCACATCGTTTGGTTTTTAAATGAAAAACGCTTTATCGGTTGTGATGGTCTTAAGCTTAATGATGCAATGAAGCTGATTGTGGCAGCCGATGCCTGTGTTTTAGTGCTTAATAAACCGTGGCCATTGTATCGTAATGTACAAGAGATCCTGTTATATCCAAGCGCGTATTATGCCCCGCAAACTTCCCGCGATAATGCCGGACTTGTTAGTTATCACAATACCGTGCGTCAAGGTGAATCATGGCCAGGCGGAACGCTGGTATTGAGTTGGCATGATGTCCTTGAAGGGAATCGCTTACCAAGTGATGGTCATAATTTAGTATTTCATGAATTTGCTCATCAGCTCGACCAAGAAACCGGCCAAACCACAGGCACGCCATTGCTTTCGAGTAACGAGGATTACCAAAAGTGGGCAAAAGTATTTAGCCGCGCCTTTAATCAACTTAAAACCCATTTAGCTTATGGCATGCCTCATGTTATTCATAGCTATGGCGCGACTAATGAGGCAGAGTTTTTTGCTGTTATCACCGAAACCTTTTTAGAAAAACCCGCTGAGCTCAGGCAGTTTGACCCAGAAATTTATCATTTACTGGTTGGCTTTTATCAGTTTGATCCGATTGCGTGGCATTAGTCGACTATTTACGTCTGTTTAACACGAATCACTGGAATCTTGCTATGCTATTTGGTGCAATCTTAAAAGTGTGCATATAAGCAAAACAATAAAAAGTGAGATTTCAATGAAGAAAATGCTTCATACAGCGCTCGCTGTATCGATTTCACTTGCTCTAACTGGGCAAGTGGCGGCAGCTGAGCAATCAAATGACGACAAATGGCAGGTGGACGCACCAAAAGGCCAATTCCTAGACGCTAAAATTAGTGTTGAGCAGGGCACGTGGATGAACGTAGATATTAGCCCTGATGGTAAAACAGTGGTGTTTGACCTACTCGGCGATATTTATACCATGCCAATGTCAGGTGGCACTGCAACTCAATTAACCAGTGATATTGCATGGCAAATGCAACCACGCTTTAGCCCTGATGGTAAGCACATTGCGTTTACTTCAGACCAAGGAGGTGGCGATAACATTTGGGTTATGGATTTAAATGGTGAAAACCAAAAAGCCGTAACGAACGAAACATTTCGTTTGTTAAACAGCCCAGCTTGGAGCCCAGATGGTGACTACTTAGTTGCACGTAAGCACTTTACTGCAAGCCGCTCTCTAGGGGCTGGTGAAGTATGGCTTTACCACAAAGCGGGTGGTAAAGGTGTGCAACTAACTGCACGTGAGAACGACCAAAAAGACTTAGGCGAACCAATGTTCTCACCGGATGGTCGTTATGTTTATTTCTCGCATGATGCAACGCCGGGTAAAACATTCCATTACTCTAAAGATTCTGTAGCGGGTATTTATAAAATTAAACGCTATGACCGTGAAACTGGCGAGATTGAAACAATTATTGATGGCATGGGTGGGGCTATTCGACCAACACCTTCACCAGATGGTAAAAAGCTTGCGTATATTAAGCGCGATGATTTCCAAACAAGCTTGTACTTATATGATCTTCACACCGGTGAGCATACTAAGCTGTATGGCGAGCTTGAGCGTGATATGCAAGAGACATGGGCAATTCATGGCGTATACCCAACAATTGCTTGGACACCAGATAACGAACAACTGGTCTTTTGGGCGGGTGGTACCATTCATAAGCTAGATGTGGATGATAAGTCTGTCTCGACTATTCCATTTAAAGTTGAGACCAATAAGCAAATTCAAAAAGCCGTGCGTTTTACACAAAACATTGATAGCGATAATTTTGATGTGAAAATGCTGCGCAATGTACAAATTTCACCGGATGGTGAAACGGCTATATTTGAAGCGCTAGGTCATATTTATAAACGTGATTTAGAGTCTGGCAAAGTGAAGCGCCTGACTAAGCAAGACGACCACTTTGAATTATTCCCGCAGTTCTCTCGTGATGGTAAGAAGATTGTTTATACCACATGGGATGATAACGAACAGGGCTCAGTACGTGTAGTATCTGCGCGCAGTGGCCGTGGCGATACCATTACTAAAGAGCCGGGTAAATATGTAGAGCCAACTTTCAGCCCTGATGGCAAAACAGTTGTTTACCGTAAAGCGTCTGGCGGTAGTATCCTTAACCCAACATGGTCATTAGAGCCAGGCATTTACTCAGTAAGTGCTAAAGGCGGTAAAGCGACGCTAATCACTAAATCAGGCTATCAGCCGCAATTTGGTGCAGCGAATGACCGCATTTATGTGATGAGCCCTTGGCCGAAACCAACATTAAGTGTTGTTGAGCTTGAATCAAAGCAAGTTCGTAAACTTTACGAGTCAGAACATGCTACAGAGTTTAGAGTATCACCAGATGGCCAATACTTAGCGTTTGCAGAGCGTTTTAAAGTATTTGTTACGCCATTTGTTGAGCGTGGCAAAACCATTAATATTGGCCCGAAAGATAGCCAATTCCCAATTGAGCAGCTTTCTGTTCGCGCGGGTGAAAACATCAGTTGGAGTGGCACAAGCGATAAACTTTATTGGAGCTTAGGCCCAGAGTTATATCATGCCAGCCTAGCCGGTTTATTTGATATTAACCAAAATGCAGAGACTGACTTTAAAGTTAAAAGCGGCGACAACATCGGTTTTACAAAAACCATGGCGGAGCCTAAATCAATCTTTGCGTTAACTGGTGCGCGTATTATCACCATGAACGGTGAGCAGGTTATTGAAAACGGCGTTATTGTTACTGATGGTAAGCATATTAAAGCAGTTGGTAGTAAAGACAGTGTTGCTATTCCTAAAGGTGCAGAAGTAATTGATGTAACTGGGAAGACAATTATGCCGGGTATTGTTGATGCACATGCGCACGGCTCGCAAGGCAGCGATGAGATCATTCCACAGCAAAACTGGAAGAACTTAGCGGGTTTAGCGTTAGGCGTGACAACGATTCACGATCCATCAAACGACACCACAGAGATTTTTGCTGCAAGTGAAATGCAAAAAGCAGGCATGATTGTCGGCCCTCGTATTTTCTCAACGGGTACCATTTTATATGGTGCAAATATGCCAGGTTATACATCGCATATTGACTCGTTAGAAGATGCTAAATTCCATCTTGAGCGTTTAAAGAAAGTAGGTGCGTTTAGTGTTAAATCATATAACCAACCTCGTCGTGAACAGCGCCAACAAGTTATTGAAGCAGGTCGTGAACTTGAAATGATGGTCGTGCCTGAAGGCGGTTCATTACTGCAGCACAACTTAACTATGGTAGTTGATGGTCATACGGGTATTGAACACTCAATTCCTGTTGCCAATATTTACGATGATATTCGCCAGCTTTGGTCTCAAAGCGATGTGGGTTATACGCCGACACTCGGTGTAGCTTACGGTGGTATTTGGGGTGAAAATTATTGGTACGACAAGACAGATGTGTGGAATCACCCACGCTTAAGTAAGTTTGTACCAAAGAATCAGCTTTTACCTCGTTCAATGCGTCGTGTTAAGGCGCCCGATCATCACTATAACCACTTTAACAATGCCCGTGTTGCTAAAGAGCTGCAAGACTTAGGTGTTTTAGTAAACCTAGGTGCTCACGGTCAACGTGAAGGTTTAGCGGCACATTGGGAGATTTGGATGTTTGCGCAAGGTGGTATGACACCACTTGAAGCAATTCGTGCAGCAACCTTAGATCCTGCTAAATACATTGGCCTTGATACCAACATCGGTTCTCTTGAGCCGGGTAAACTTGCCGATTTAATTGTTATTGACGGTAACCCGCTAACTAACATTCGTGATACAGATAAAATCGATTACACCATGATCAATGGTCGTTTATTTGATGCTGCAACCATGAACGAAGTGGGTGAGAAAAAACGCGAAAAGCTATATTTTGAAAAAATCTAACATAGCAAAAATCTAAACTGAAAGCGGCCATTGTGCCGCTTTTTTATTGTTTATTTATTGCTTTAAATAAGGAAACTGTTTAATTCCTACTAGTTTTGCTTGGCAGATCATGCCCTCTACCAGCGTCATTAAATAGTGGCTGTGTGAGTCGAGCTGCGAGCTTTCCATGTTTTCACACGCTGATAGACGCTGTTTAATTAACTGCTGTACTGCCATTTTATGCTCTTTGCAGGCTTGATTTATCGGGCTTGCAGGATCAGCAAACTCAGCGGCAGTGTTAATAAATAAACAGCCATTAAAATCACCTAACTCAGTCACTTCAGAGTTAAACCAAGCTTCATGGCAGCTGATCAAAGCGACTTTAAACTCTTCAACAGTGGTTAGCTTGCTGGTGGCTTGCGTTAACCAATTTAAAAATCGGGTATGGCGCTCACTAAGGCACGCGAGTAACAATTCATCTTTACTTGTGAAATGGTGGTACATGGTTTTTTTGGCGACACCCGCCGCACTAATAATTTCGTTTATTCCCACACTATGAATGCCTTTTTGATAAAAAAGTGACAGGGCGGTCAAAATAATATGTGTTCGTTTATCCATAACATGGCCTCATTGGGTGACTAATGACAGCTTGACAGAAGTAGACCGACTTGTCTACTATTTGCTAGGTAGACAAGTCGGTCTACCTATTGGAGGTTTTATGGAGAATAAAGTAAGCAAGGCGGCCATTGCGGGTATATTTGCTTGTATGGCAATTTTTGTGTTGGCCTATTTACAGCAATTAGGAAGTTTTGGTGTGTGGTTGATGGCCCCATTTGGAGCAACTGCGGTGTTGGTATTTGGTGTGCCACATAGTCCGCTTGCGAAAGCGAAGAATGTTATCGGTGGGCACTTTTTAACTGCACTAATCGGTGTCGTATTTGTAAATTATGTCGGAGTAGGGCCTGTTGGCATTGCTATAGCCACAGGGTTGGCAATTAGCCTAATGATGTTGACGGACACAGTACATCCTGCTGCAGGCGCAAACCCAATTTTGATAATGCAATCTATGCAAAGTTGGGACTTCTTAGTGATGCCTGTATTAATTGGCACCGTATTTATTGTGTTGTTTGGCTATTTTAGCCAATGGATTATAACTAGCCAAATGAACAGCAATAAAAAAACCGCTAACGAGTAGCGGTTTTTAAAATTGCTAAGTGTAATTTGATTACACAACACCACGCGGTAAACGACAATCGTGGTCTTTTTCAGCTAGGTTAACAATCCAAAGCTCTTCAGCTTTGTAACCGTCATCGTTTGCTGTAACAACAGTGAACGATGCTTTCTTAGCTGTTTTAGCCGGTGCAGCGGTTTTAGTTTTGGTTTTTTTCGCTGGTGCTTTAGGTGCTTCTTCTGCTTTAGGCTCAGCTGTTTTACCAGAAGTGAGCTCTTCAGTCAGCGCTGCAACATCAGCAAGGCGCATATTTTTGCCACCGTCGATGCTATACCAACCAGGTTTTGTTGTGATTTCAGGTTTCTTACCATTCGCTGCTTCGTATGCTGCTTCGAAGGCATTTAACACTTCTGTTTTGTCTAGTTTGCTCATCAGAGACCCTATACGTTGTAAACACAGATTAAGAATATATATTTATACCTATTTTCAGCTTACTTTTCAATTTTTTGCGATTTTCCTTCCATTTTTCACTCATAAACGCCAAAATTTGCACAAAATAGAGGGTTGAAGGACGATTTTTATATGCAACGCAAACAATTTACTCAATTATTAAACGACATTCTTAAACCTGATTCTATCGCTGACTTTTGCCCAAATGGCTTACAAGTTGAAGGTGCGAGCGAAGTAAAAAAGATAGTGACGGGTGTCACAGCTAGCCAAGCATTGATTGATGCCGCTATTGCAGAAAATGCAGATACTATTTTGGTACATCACGGCTATTTCTGGAAAGGGGAATCGCAGCCAATCACGGGCATGAAAAAGCGCCGTATTGCAGCACTTTTAAATAATGATATTAACTTATATGGCTATCACTTACCGCTAGATATACACCCTGAAGTTGGTAATAACGCGCAACTGGCTAAGTTACTCGATATTGAGTTCACAGGTGGGCTTGAATCTGGTCCAAATAGTGTGCCGGTAAAAGGGCGTTTAAAAACACCTTTAAGTGGTGAAGAATTTAGCGCCAAAATAACCCAAGTACTTAACCGTGCACCATTAGCTAGTTTGGTAAGAAAAGAGAAAATTGAAACCATCGCTTGGTGCACAGGTGGCGGACAAGGGTATATTGATTTAGCAGCTGCCCAAGGGATTGATGCTTATCTTACAGGTGAGGCTTCTGAGCAAACGATTCATAGTTCACGCGAGCAAGGTATCGACTTTTTTGCAGCTGGTCACCATGCTACTGAGCGTTATGGCATTAAAGCCTTAGGCGAGCTTTTAGCTGAGCAGCACGGTTTTGATGTAACGTTTATCGATATCGACAATCCAGTCTGATTGTTCTACAGCGCCTCTGGATCAATCCAGCGGCGCACACTCACCCATGCACTGCCAATTTTCTCATGCGCTACTCTGGTAACTGCAACAAGTACTGCAATGTTAGGTATAAACTGTTTGTACGTTGGATACTGACTAAAATCTTGAAAGTCGGTTGCCGCTGGTATCACATCAATGCCTTGTGCATTAAATAAGTCTTTCGCACGTGGCATGTGGCTCGCTGAGGTGACTAAGGCAGTTTTTTTATCGACTAAATAAATGGCAAGTCGTTTCGCTTCTTCTGCGGTGTCCATGGCGAGAGGGTTTTGTTTAATTCTCGTTGCAGAAATACCTAACGCTTTTGCCGTTTCAAACATGAGCTGGCTATTGGTAGTATTGGCAAAACCGCCTCCTGATACATAGAGGGTGGCATTTGGGTAGTGGTGGGCAAGCTTAACACCTTCAAGTAATCGAGCAAGCGCACAATCGCCTAACTGGTGGTTTGCTTGAAGGCGCGAGTTTGGCATTATAGAGCAGCCAAGTACCACAATATTATCGAGTTTAGGGTGTTTTGCTTGCTTAAATTGCCATGCCGGGTTATTGCTTGCAGCTATCAGTGACTGGCCAATAAATGGCGTGCTTATCAGCATTAAAGTTAAAATGCTAACAAAGCCAAAATAGAGTGCTTTGCGTTTATGGGCAATGGTTAAAAATACCATCACTAAAGTAAGCAGCCCGAGCAACGGCAAGGGCATTAATAAAGAGCCAATGATCTTTTTAATTTCAAACATGTATACCCAAGCCTCCTCAAGGTACAGAATTCAGCGTTTCACAGGTGCCTTAATATCAAGGCGTTACTTTGCAAAAATGGCAGCCCCTTTTAAGAAGTAACAACGATGAGAGTAAGCACCTGTGAAGCGCCCAAAGGGTTGGTTTAAAAGCGAATTATACTGCGTTATTGATTTTAACCATAGAACCACTATTGTTTGCAATCAATGCCTTGCCTAAATCGCTTTTAATTCCAACTGAAACTCGCACCTTGAGGTGGTTTGGGTATTAACATTATTATTAGTAATTGATGCAGCTATGTTAGTTATTTTGCCTTGCTTTAGCGACCGTTATTTTGCTTACACGTATTTAAAAAGTGACGATAAACTGGGTTATCTTTCATATTCTTTTTCATCGCTAAATACATAGGGCGAGTAAGGCCTAGTGCACCTAACGGAATAGACTTAATGAGTCCTTGGCTTTCATAAGGAGTGACTAGCCAGTCAGGTAATGCTGCAACCCCCATACCTGCACTCACTAATTGAAATATCAATAAGCCTTGGTCAACCGTTTTAAGCGTGCCATCAAAGCGTGCATTTTGAATAAAATGTTTAAATATGTCTTGGCGCTCACGGGGGATAGGGTACGAAATAATTGTTTCGTTTTTTAAATCAAGGGCGGTGACATAGGCTTTTTTTGCCAACTCATGATCCGGTGCGACTATCAGCTTTAATTTAAAATCAAATAGGTGAGCATACTCAAGCTGATCGGGTTCACGAATATCAGAAGTCAGCACTAGATCTAATTCATCATTAATTAAATCTGGAATGGCGTCGTAACTAAAGCCGCGCTCGTAATCAATTTTAATATCAGGCCAAAAATTATTAAATTCTTTGATGGTTGGGAGCAACCAATGAAAGCAGGCATGACACTCAACGCTTAAACGTAAATTTGAGATTGGCTGGTTAAGGCTTTCTTTTAACCGACATTTTGTTGCCTCAACACGAGGTAATACTTCATTAGCAAGCTCCAGAAGTAGCATACCTTGCGGAGTAAAACGCACAGGCTGTGTTTTACGTTCGAACAGCTGGCAATCTAACTTATTCTCGAGATCTTTAATTTGATGCGATAAAGCCGATTGAGTTAAAAACAACTCACGGGCGGTATTGACCAAAGAGCCTGTTTCTTTAAGGGTCGCTATGGTTTTTAGGTGCTTTATATCAATCATCTTTAAAAAATCTCATGGAAAATGTGAGTCTAACTCAGATTACGAACATACTACGCCTTAGAATTTATTTTTTCAACGTCTAGACGTCTAAAGTCTGCAGTTATTTTAACTGCTTTTTTACAATATGCCTTTTTATAAATAATTAACAGCGTTGTCATAAGGTTTTTTGTAGTTTAACTATGAAATTCCATGAATTTACCTCAAGTTGAAACTTGCAGTTTAAATCGTGATACAGCTTGTGATTAGTAATTTGATATTTAATTAAAATTACTGAGAGTAGGGTTTAGTTGTTTGCTAAGATATTACTTTTTAAGGTGTTATTATCATCTATTAGGTGTAATGTGATTTTTTAAAGGAATGCTTGTGATACGTACCGTACTTTTACTCTGTGCATGCTGGGTTTTGCCTGTTTGCGCTGGCACTATTTACAGCCAGTTTCCAACAGAGATTGATCCGCATGGTCACTATGTTTTTTATTCACATGGTTTTATCGTCGAAGGGACAAACCCTAAGCCTGTTCACAAAACCTTTGGTGTTTATGACTTTATTGCAGTAAAAGAAGCACTGGCAGATGAGAGCTATCATTTAATTGCCTATCACAGACCAAAAGGTACTGAGCCATTTACGTTTGCGAAAAAGCTCGCTGCAGATGTGGAAGCATTGATCAGTGCCGGTGTTGCGGAGTCGAACATTAGTTTGGTTGGTTTTTCACGGGGCGGGGCATTGTCGATCCTAGCGGCCAATGAACTTAAACGTACACATATTAACTTAATTATATTGGCAGGTTGTGCAGGCCTCATAAAAAATCACACATCAGTTAAGGCTTATGGCAAGGTGTATTCTATCTTTGAGCGCTCAGATCAGGTTGGTTCTTGCCAATTTTTAATTGATAGAAGTGACGTAACCAAGTTCGAAGAAATAAGCATTAATACAGGGCTCTCCCATGGCGCATTTTATAAACCAAAAGGTGAGTGGCTGTTACCAATTAAGAAGTGGTTAAAGGATTAACTATGCCTTATATATTGCTCGTTTTTGTGATCAGTGTTTTGGGTGTGAGCTCTGTAAGCTATGCTGAACCGTTTACTTTGCCACATACTAATACTGTGTTACTTAAAGATAAACATGCCGAAAACGAATACCCCATTACGATTAAATTGCCACGCAGCTACCAAAAGCAAAACCAGAAGCGCTACCCAGTTGTTTATCTGCTAGATGCAATTTATAGTTTGCCAATTGCCTCTGGTGCTAGTCGCTTTATGATGAATTCGGGGGCTATAGAGGAGGTAATTATCGTTGCACTTGGATATCAAAAAGGTGTATCTGGGCTCAATAGCCGTATTTATGACTATACGCCATTTGAAGATAAAAATTGGCAGCGTAAAACAGGCGGAGCAAGTCAGTATCTAAACTATTTAAAACACTCTGTATTACCATACATTAAGGCTCACTACAGAACTAACCAAAAAGGTACGTTAGTCGGTAACTCACTTGGCGGCTTATTTGCGGCTTATACCTTATTCACTGAGCCTTCGCTTTTTTCAAATTATATTATCGGCAGTCCTTCAGTGTGGTTTAAGCAGCGCAGCCTGTTAGCTTTGCCTGTCGTACCTGCAGGTAAAGCAACTAAAGTGTACATTGGTATCGGAGAACTTGAAGAAAGTGAAGGTGAAAAAATGGTGTCGGGCGCAAGGCAATTAGCAGCTAAAATTAATAAACAAAGCGGCGCGCTGGTTACAACAAATTTATTTGTTATCCCTCAGGCACGCCATGCAACCGCATTCCCAACAACGATTACCCAAGCTTTAGACTGGATTTACCAGGTTAATGATAACTAAAGAGCGTGACACTTTTTATATTTTTTGCCGCTCCCACAAGGGCACTCGTCGTTACGGCCAATTTTAATATCTGCAACTGGCGTTATATCACCATCTAGGTAACGCCATAGGCCATCTTCTTTAATAAAACGCGACTTCTCGTGTAACTCACAATACAAGTTTTGGTAAAAGTAATTAGCTTTAAATTCTACAAAACCTTCTTGCTCGTTATGTTCAGTATCTAAAACACTGAGTTTGGTAAATCGGCAGCTATTAGCAAAATCTTTAATTTCTCGAACAGGGTTAGCGGCTTGTTGGCTTTGTGCATAGGTACTAAATACATATTTCGCATCTTTGAGCGCGTATGCACTAAAACGAGAACGCATAAGTTGCTCTGGCGTATCAGCTTGGCTTGCACCTATATGAAAAGGTTGGCAGCAAAGCTCGTAAGTCAATTCGCTGCCACAAGGACAAAGGGAGTGTGTGAGTGATGTCATAACAACTTACCTAAAACTATAAATTGTTATTTTAACAAGCCTATTGTGGCTGCGGTACTAAATTGTTTAATTGAGCGCTTTTTGTAAAACAATAAAACTTAGCAGATGCCTGCTCAAGGTTTAAGTTCATCGAATCAAGTTGATGATTGTTTACGATATCTGTCCATGTGATCACTGCAGCAAAATTACCGTTATGTAATGCTGAACTAAGAACGTACTCAAGATTAACTAAATGTTTTTGTCTGATCACAAGTAGTTTACTGGTATCAATCGAACACGAATCTAATAATGCTTTACTAGGAACATGATCAGGAGCAATTAGTAGTGTCCATGCATTTTGGCTATTGTAATGATGCAATACTTTTAATAGCTCAAAGGTTGCTGAAATTTCGTCTTCAATTTGAATTAAATTAACAGACGCTTTGTCGTTATCTTGTTGGTAGCTTTTAACTGTTCTTAAGGTAATTGGCTGTAACATAACTTTCACTCACTGGTTGTTTATACAGTATGTGTATACAGTAGTTTATACAGTGTTTTTGCGCAAGTACTTTTTTGCTATTTTTTAACCAATGATTCAGTTTTATTTTAGATAAAATTATTTAATTGTTATTAAACAGTTGCTTATGGTTTTATTTTGAAGGTGGGGAAAGGTGAAAAATTTACCATTAAATCCATACAGTGTTTTATACAGTACTGTGTAAACTGCTAAATTTTGATTCTATACAGGTGTTTTGCATAAAAAAGCCGGCATAATACCGGCTCTTTAGCTTTGCAATTTTGCTATTTATCTAAGTAGGTATTTAAAAACTCAAGGTATGCATTTGAGGCTTTTATGCGGTTTTCTTTTTTAGTAAAACCATGGCCTTCATCATCAAATAATACATATTCGACAGGCACACCATTTGCCTTTACAGCGGCAACAAGTTCATCGCTTTCAACTTGTAAAACGCGTGGGTCGTTAGCACCTTGGATCACCATTAATGGCTTGGTGATGTTTTTAGCATGAAATAGTGGCGAAATGGCACGGTGACGTTCACCGTCTGTCGCGGGGTCGCCCATTTCATCATACAGTGCCTTTTTAAAGCTTTCCCACCATGGTGGAATCGAGTTTAAGGTTCTAACCCAGTTTGTTACACCAAATATATTAATGCCTACTTTGAACTCTTCAGGTTCAAAGGCAAGTGCGGCGGCGGTCATAAAGCCACCATAGCTGCCCCCCATGATGCCAATTTTATCAGCATCAACCCAATCTAGGCTTTGCAGGTGTTTTTTACCGTAAACAATATCTTGTAAATCGTCAGTGCCATGCTTTTTATCATCTAAATGGAAGAAGGTTTTACCATAGCCTGAGCTGCCACGGTTATTAACTGCAAAAATGGCATAACCATGATTGACTAAATGCTGCTGCATTGCACTATAGCCTGTACGACTTTGGCCGCCAGGACCGCCGTGCACCCAAACTAAAGCTGGTACTTTGTTGTTGCTGTTAGCTTGCTTAGGCTTATATAAAACCCCGGGGATTTCTAAACCATCAAAGCTTTTAAAGCGCACAATTGTGCTTTCAACCAAGTCATTTTGATTAATTGCATCACTTAATGTGTTGGTTAACTGTTTAGCTTTTGATTCTCCGAGTTGCCAAACAAATAGGTTACTTGGTGAGGTATCTGAATTTAAATAAAACGCCATGGTCTTTTCATCAGCTGAAAAGTTCACACCACGTAAATTACCAGCTGGCAGCGATGGCATGGCAATACCTTTACCTGTGGTGGTATCAATTATCGACACTTTAGTGCTTGCGTCAGCATTAACACCGCTTACTTGATAACGACCAGATTTAGAGAAGTAGATAAAACTCACATCCCACTCATCTTTGAGGGCAGGGCTGTGCTCGCCGGTCGTTAAGTCATAGCGCCACACTTCTGCAAACTCACCTTTGGCGTCGGTTGAGTAATATAATGATTTACTGTCTCTTGAGAAGGTTTCTGGACCATACTTAGCGTCGTCGTCATGACGGGTGATAAGCTCTGGTTTCAGTGTTTTTTTACGCGTATCGAGAATAAATACATCGCTGTCTTTGTTCGAATTGTTTTTCGATAAAGCAATAAAGCGGCCGTCAGGGCTGATCGCACCGACATCTAGTCCCATGGTATTTTGATAAACAGGCGTTACTTCATAGCTATTAGCATCAACACGATATAGGTCCATAAACTTAGCATCACGCTGATTGCTGGTTATAAAAAAGTGTTTACCGTCTTCTGTGAAGCCTGCAAATCCTGCACGGGTTTCTTCACCTGGCGTAAGATCTTTAACTGTGCCGTCTGTTTCGCGAACATAGATGTGATAACGCTCATTACCGCCAGAGTCTTTAGTAAATAGTACGCGCTCATCTTTAGGGAAATAAGCCACAGCATACGTACTGTCTTCAAAGTCTGTTAAGCGGGTTTTTTTGGCGGTTTTTATATCTACTTCGTATAGGCTATAAATACCGCTTTCGTCACTGCTAACGAGTATTTTGTCGCCTTTTGGTGAAAAGCTGCTGCCCATGATTGAGGTTGTATCAAAAAAGGTTTCAGCGTCATACTGTTTAACAGTTTGGCTTTGTTGCACGCTTTCGGTGCTGCTAGTTGATGGGGTTGATTGTGAACATCCTGCAAGTGCAAGGCTAAGTGCGCATGCAACAGCTGCTAGTTGAAAACTCGGTTTCATTGTAATTATTCCTTGTTAATTTTTCGTTTTAAAGTGTTGCCTGTTCATAATCTAAACGCAAGTTTTACCCGTTCGATATTTGTTACAAATCATGTAAATAAATAGGGACATGAGTGTGTTACTATTTTTTCACTATTAAAGGAATGAACATGATTGAAATTAACAACCTCAATAAGCGCTTTGCTTCAGCCCACGTTTTTGAAAACTACAGTAAGCAATTTCATAATAAAAAGGTTTGTTTACAGGCAGCCAATGGCAGAGGAAAAACAACATTACTGATGATGCTAGCAGGGCTTGAAAAGCCTCAATCAGGGCAGGTTTTATATAATAATCAAGCATTAAAATCGCCGCAAAACAATGTTTCAATTGCTAGCGACCGTATTGCTCTGCCAGATTTTTTAACTGCGCGACAAGTTATTGAACTTAGTTGCAAGGCGTTAAAGAAAGACATGCCAGAGCAACTCATTACTGGATTTAACTTTAAAGAGCACCTCAATACTCGCTTTAGTGCTTTGTCGAGTGGCAATCAAAAGAAGTGTCAGCTTATCACTGCCTTTTTAAAGCAAGCTCCATTTTTGCTATTAGATGAACCGAGTGCTGCACTTGATCAAACAAGTATAAAATTTTTGCTGACCTTACTTGATGACTACCTTGATGATAAACCTAATGGGCAAATTATCATTACAAGCCACGAACCAGAAGTGTTTATACAGCACGGTTTTGAGTGCACATCACTATGATAAACTCCCTTGCAAGTTACTTCTCATTCCTTTCTTTTCGATACTTAGCATATACGACCACCCTCAAGAGCATGCTGTCTCAATTAAAGAGTTTTAGCTTGTTGTTTGCACTGGTGCTGGGTCCAGCTTTTCTTGGTATGGTTTTATTGTTGTTTCTAGGACTTGGTAAAATAGTCGATAGCCATGCAGCACCTGGTTACGGTGCAAAATTAGCAGTAATTTATCTTTTACTTGAATCAGTAATGTTATGGGCCATGGCACCAGCCATTAAAAATGAGCAAAATAGGGCATTTCAGCGAAGTCTATATAAATCCTCTTGGCGAGTATGTGTTGACTGCAAGTTACTACTGTTAAGTAATGCTTGGCTTATTGCCAGTTTACTAATAGCAGTCGACCTATCGTTAAAGCAATGGCTACAAGTGCCTCATTTTATACTGTTTATGCTGTTGCAGTGGCTATGTGGAGTATTTGTTCTTTATAGGCCACGTGCACTTTTTTATAGTTTATTACTCAGTTCTATCTTGGTATTACTGCCTGCTAGTTTAACTTCACTGCAATACTATCTAAGTTTTATTGCAATTTTCGGCTGTTCGATTTTACTCCCACCTGTAAGAATAAGTCATAAGTTAAGAGTACACTCGCTTGCTTTGTTTTGGCTTAGTTACTTTATACAGCATAGCTGGAGCTTAATATGGCGTGGTTCAGTCTTGCTAGCATGCTTGCTCGCTTTATTACAGCTAATTGCAGTGCGTAATGACTTTAGCGACTTAGTACTGGCTTTGGCTTTTTCAGTATGCGTGTTGCTAACGAGCTCGCTGCAGTTCGATTGCTTGGCTGTTTTTAAAAAATATCGGTTGTTCTTTCAAAGCAATAACCAAGATAAGCCGTTTTATATAAGCCAGTTTTTACCGAGCCTTATATTTTTTGCTGTGGCTTTCATTGTCGTTATAAGCATGCTTGGCACTAACTTGATTTACATCCCTATTGGGGCAGTGTGGTGTGTATTGCAGCAATATTTAGCGCAAAAAAAACCAGCGCAATTTGCGCTGGTTTGGTTTTTCATAACAATTGGAATTGTTTTACTAGCTTAAGCGGCATCTGCTTTATTATCACTCTCGCCGCGGGCAACACTGCCGGCAACTAAGTCTGCTGGGTCAAAATCGTCAACGTTAATGACGTCAAGACGGGCTTTTTCAACAGCAGCTAGTTTGTCGGCTTCAGCTTGGCTTAAAATACCTGCTTCTAGGCCCATTTGCGCTACTTTATCAAGTTGGAAGAAAGGCAGTTTTACGCCTTTTTCACGGCATACCTTGTCAAACAGAGGCTCAACTTCAAGGATGTCTTTAAGCGTTTGCTCTTGACGACCAACAAGGTTAAGTGGCTCGTTTTTAAGATAAATGTAGTTAGCTAAACGGTTACGAGTTTCGCTTGGTACTTGTAATAAGTGAGCAAGTTTGTGCTCAAGCTTATCAGTAGGCTTACGTACTGGACGACCGAATGGGAATAACATGATTTTTAGCATCGCACGTAGTGGTGCAGATGGCATGTTATTGATTAAGTCAGCGAGTGCACGTTGGCAGTGGTAAAGGTGATCTTGGCAGCTCCATTGAACAAGCGCAAAATCTTCTTTTTTACGGCCTTCGTCGTTGTAACGTTTAAGTGTTGCAGATACAAGGTATAAGTAGCTTAGTAAGTCACCTAAACGTGCAGAGATACGCTCTTTACGTTTTAATGAACCACCAAATACCGCCATGCTGATATCTGACATTAATGCTAATGATGCACTGAAACGTGACGCAACACGATAAAACTCAGCTGTTTCGTCTTTGTACGGTGTACTTGTGAAGCGAGCATTTGTTAATGCTAACCACTTAGTACGAACAAGGTTCGAAATAGTAAAGCCAACGTGACCCATTAATGCTTTATCGAATACAGCAAGCGCTTCTTCGCGGTCTTCAATTGCACAAGCACCTAACTCAGTTAACACGAATGGATGACAACGAATTGCACCTTGACCATAAATGATCATGTTACGTGTTAAGATATTTGCACCTTCAACGGTAATTGCAATTGGCGCACCTTGGTAACCGCGACCTAAGTAGTTGTTTGGACCAAGCATGATGCCTTTACCACCATGAACATCCATGCCGTGAATCGTTGCTTCACGCATTTGCTCAGTTAAGTGGTATTTGATAATCGCAGATACAACCGATGGTTTTTCACCAAGGTCAACAGCCCCTGTAGACATGCTCACTGCAGCATCAGAGCTATATGCGTAACCTGCAAGTTTTGCCATTGATTCTTCAACACCTTCCATTTGACCAATTGGTAAACGGAATTGACGGCGAATACGGCTGTAAGAGCCTGTTGCAAGCGCAATTGTTTTAATGCCACCTGTTGAGTTAGACGGCAATGTAATTGCACGACCAACAGATAAACATTCAACAAGCATACGCCAGCCTTGACCAGCCATTTTCGGGCCACCAATGATGTAATCAAGTGGTACGAAGATGTCTTTACCGCGAGTAGGACCATTTTGGAATGGAACGTTTAGCGGGAAGTGACGACGGCCAATTTCGACCCCTGGGGTATCTGTAGGGATCAGCGCACAGGTAATACCAGGTTCTTTGTCATCACCTAGTAAACCGTCTGGATCTTGTAGTTTAAATGCAAGACCAAGTACAGTCGCAACAGGAGCAAGAGTAATGTAACGCTTGTTCCATGTCAGGCTAATACCAACAACTTCTTCGCCGTTCCATTGACCTTTACAAACAACACCGTAATCAGGAATTGCACTTGCGTCAGAACCGGCTTCTGGTGATGTTAAAGCAAAACATGGGATCTCTTGACCACTTGCTAAGCGTGGTAAGTAATGATCTTTTTGCTCTTTTGTACCATAGTGCTGAAGTAATTCGCCTGGACCTAATGAGTTAGGTACACCTACGATAGAAGAAAGTAACGTTGATTTACTGGTTAGCTTTTGCAGTACACATGATTGTGCATAAGCAGAAAACTCTAAACCGCCGAATTCTTTTTTGATGATCATGGCAAAGAATTTATTATCTTTTAGATATTGCCAAACATCTTGCGGTAAATCAGTTAGTTCGTGAGTTGCGTGCCAGTCATCTAGCATACTACACACTTCTTCAACTGGACCATCAATAAACGCTTGCTCTTCGATAGTCAGTTTAGGTGCTGGGTATTGGTGTAATTTGTTCCAGTCAGGACGACCACAAAACAGATCCGCTTCCCACCACGTAGTACCGGCATCGATTGCTGATTTTTCAGTATCCGACATAGTCGGGGTTACTTTTTTGAAAGCAGCGAAGATAGGTTTGATGATGTATTGTTGACGAACGCCAGTCACAGAAAGTGGCACAGCGATAAGTAAGAATAGTAGCCAACTAATTGCGCCAAACGCGCCAGCAAATGTGCCAACAAGTAAAGTCGCAACGGCAATACCTAAGCAGGTATTCCAGCTTGCTCTGTGGTAACTCGCAATACTAAGCAGCACGAGTAAACCAAGTAAAAATATGAGAGTCATTGATTATTCCTTAATAGAGGTCAGACCACCTCTTTTAGAGTAGCGCTAGAAAAGCGAATTATCAAGAGGGGAACAAGGATTAAAACGGCTTGTTTGGTGAGTTTTATTATTTTAAAAATGGCTATCAGTGCAAAAACATTTACAGCAGATGAGGAATTGTTGAGTAATTACTTATAATCAGCGCCGTTATACTTACGATTAGTTTTGAATTGCTCAGATAGTTCTGAAAATCTCAGCATAGCAGTTGCCATCTTTAACGCTATGTTTAACAATGAGCGCAGGCAGGGATCAGCCCATCATGCCTTCCTTCGATTAGTTTTATAGGTTAAGAGTTCTATGTGTGAGTTGCTTGGCATGTCGGCCAATGTACCAACGGATATTTGTTTCAGTTTTTCAGGATTATTAGAACGCGGTGGTAATACTGGCCCGCATAAAGATGGCTGGGGCATCACTTTTTACGAAGGCAAAGGCTGTCGTACATTTAAAGATCCTGAGCCAAGTTGCCAGTCAGAAATTGCCAAACTCGTAAAAGCTTACCCAATAAAAAGTATTTCGGTGATAAGCCATATTCGCCAAGGTAATCGTGGCCGAGTGTGTCTTGAAAATACCCACCCATTTACTCGCGAGTTATGGGGCCGTGAAATTACGTATGCTCACAACGGGCAACTATCGAATTATCATGATTTAAAACCAGATTACTATCGACCTGTGGGGAATACAGACAGTGAACTGGCGTTTTGTTGGCTGCTCGATAAAATTCGCGAAAAATACCCTAAACGCCCATCAAATATGGCGTCTGTATTTCGTTATGCTGCAAAGCTTGCTTATACGCTGCGTGAGAAAGGCGTATTTAATATGCTACTTACCGATGGTGTTTATGTTTTAGCTTATTGCACCAATAACCTACATTGGATCACACGCCGTGCGCCGTTTGGCAAAGCGACATTAATTGATGCAGACATGGTGATTGATTTTCAAAAAGAAACCACACCGAACGATGTGGTTACTGTGATTGCAACAAGGCCGCTCACCAATGATGAACGCTGGCAGAAAATGGAGCCAGGTGAGTTTGCACTGTTTAAAATGGGCGAAAAGATTTAAATAAAAGATGAAGCGCTACTCAGGCGCTTCATTACTCACTTCTTGTTGCACTTCATTTGGAACACTAACAGGTGTGGTCACGGTGAATGAATTGAGCTGCACTTCAAATTGCTCGACGCCTTTTTCACCTTTCCACATACGAACTAGCATGTAGTCCATTTCTGGGGCAAACCAAGCAAGCGCTTGACGCTTATCGTTATCGTATAATCGTTTTACTTTAATCGCTTCTACATTACCAATAGGTAGCGAAATCATTTCTGTGCCGACAACTTCAAAGTCATAATTGCGAAGGTTGCCTTTTTTATCAATCAATGGATACGATAATTGTGTTTTACCTTGCTTTAGCTCTTCGCGTACTTGTACTTGGTAAGATAGAGAATCTTGAAAATCATCTGACCAATCAATTTTAAGAGGGTATTTACTTTGGCTGCTTTGAACTTGCTTTTGCGTAGCATCAAATTTTAAGCTGTACTCTTTATCAGGCCCGGTGCCCGAACGCTCCATAGTGTAACTTAGCGGAGAAATTTTCTGATCATGATAAGTAAACATGGATGTTTCTTTTCGTGAGTCTGAAAAAATCATCCATTCGATTTCACTGTGATAAGTGATCACGTAGTTACCGTCTGCGGCTTTTTTCAGCTCGCGTACTGCTTTACCATGGGTTTCGCCTTTACGAAGTACATCGTATTTGGCTTCATATTGAGTGAGGTCGCCAGCTAAAACACTGGTAGGAAGTAATAAAGTGCCCACACAAGCGAGTAGGGCACTTAGATTTTTATTCTGGGTAGTGCGCGCCGTGTGCAGGAAGTTTCTTTTCGTCAAAAACTGCATAATCTGCTTCCATCTTGAGTCGTTGTTCACTGAACCACTTGACCACCAATGGATAGATTATATGTTCTTGCTGATGAACACGTTGTGCGAGTGTCTCTGCGGTATCGTTTTCGAGTACCGGCACTTTGGCTTGAAGAACAACGGGACCGCCGTCTAACTCTTCTGTGACAAAGTGAACACTAACACCATGAACGTCATCTTTTGCATCTATCGCTCGTTGGTGGGTATTCAGCCCTTGGTACTTAGGCAACAAAGAAGGGTGAATGTTCAACATTTTTCCCTTAAATTTTTGCACTAAGCTAGGTGTAAGAATACGCATAAAACCAGCTAATACAACTAGATTTGGTTCAAAATTGTCAATAATGTCCATTAACTCAGCATCATAGGCCTCGCGCGAGTCAAAATCTTTATGGCTAAGTACACGTGTTTGTATACCTGCATTTTTTGCTCGCTCAAGGCCATAGGCGTCGGCTTTATTACTAATTACAGCGGCGATTTCGGCCTTTATTTCACCACGCGCACACGCGTCGATGATGGCTTGAAGGTTAGAACCGCTACCAGAAATTAATACAACAAGACGACAAGGGGTCATTAGTCACGACCACCTAAAATTTCTACTTGCTCTTCGCCTGCTTTCGCATCTTGGATCTCACCGATATGCCATGCATTTTCGCCAAGATCTTTAAGAATTGTTAAGCTTTGCTCAAGTTTGTCTGCTGGAACAACTAAAATCATACCAACACCACAGTTGAATGTACGGTACATTTCGTGTGTAGTGATGTTGCCGTTTTCTTGTAACCAGTTGAAAACAACAGGCCATTCCCAGCTATCACCTTTGATTACTGCTTTTGCAGATTCAGGAAGTACGCGCGGGATGTTTTCCCAGAAACCACCACCCGTGATGTGAGATAACGCGTGTACGTCAACCTGCTTGAATAGCTCAAGTAGTTGTTTAACGTAGATACGTGTTGGCTCTAAAAGGTGATCGCCAAGTGTTTTGCCTTCAAGCTCAGCGCTCGTGTCTGCGCCAGATACTTCAAGAACTTTGCGAATTAATGAGAAGCCGTTTGAGTGAGGACCACTTGATGCAAGTGCGATTAATTGGTCGCCTGCAGCAACTTTAGTACCGTCAATAATTTTTGATTTTTCTACAACACCAGTACAGAAACCAGCCATGTCGTAGTCTTCGCCGTCGTACATACCTGGCATTTCAGCAGTTTCACCACCGATTAAAGCGCAGCCAGAAAGCTCACAGCCTTTACCAATACCTGTTACAACATCAGCCGCAGTATCTACGTCTAATTTACCCGTTGCATAGTAATCAAGGAAAAATAGTGGCTCTGCACCTTGTACAATAAGGTCGTTTACACACATAGCAACAAGGTCGATACCCACTGTGTCGTGCTTTTTAAGATCGATTGCTAAACGTAGTTTTGTACCAACACCGTCTGTGCCAGCAACCAGTACAGGCTCTTTATAGCCAGTTGGTAGTTCGCAAAGTGCGCCAAAACCACCGATACCGCCCATTACTTCAGGACGTCTGGTTTTTTTAACTACGCCTTTAATACGCTCAACAAGTGCATTACCGGCATCGATATCTACGCCCGCGTCTTTATAGCTAAGAGACTGTTTTTGTTCGCTCACAGGTTTTCCTCAAAAAAGTTGCATGTGGGTTGCTTAGAAACGCGCGTATTTTACAACAATTGCACTGGCGCGGCTAGTTGAAAAATCACTTTAACCGACTTGACAAGGACAGTTGTCCGGTTTTTTGTTTTCAAGTTCCAAGGCAAAAGTATCAGGCAAATGAACTTTTAACCTTGAAACTCGAAACTTCTCACTATTTGTTAAGCTTTCGCGGTTAAAATAGCGCGAAGAGGGGCAGGGTAACCTTCAATGGTTTTGCTGGTGTCATTAGGGTCTAAAAAGTCGACTAATGATTCGTTTTCCATCCACTGGGTTTTGCGTTGTTCTTCAAGCGTTGTGATTGCACAGTCTTTAACTTGTACATCTTTAAAGCCAACGCGTTCCATCCATAGTTTTAATGCCGCGGTGCTTGGGATAAACCATACATTACGCATTTTTGCATAGCGGTCGGTTGGCACTAAAACTGTGTGCTCATCACCTTCAACAACCAGTGTTTCAAGGACTAACTCACCACCAGGGCGAAGCTGTGCTTTTAATTGCGCTAAAAAGTCGATAGGCGAACGACGATGATATAAAACACCCATCGAAAAAACTGTATCGAATGCTTTTAGCTCTGGCAGAGCTTCAACACCTAACGGCAATAAATGCACGTTTTCATCTTGGTGATAATGCTTTATCGCTTGGAATTGGCATAAAAATAAATCGGATGGATCGATACCCACCACAAAATTTGCGCCTTCACCGCGCATGCGCCACAAGTGATAACCCGAGCCACAGCCAATATCAAGCACAGTGCGGCCTTTTAACGCTTCGATATGAGGCAGTAAACGATCCCATTTCCAATCACTGCGCCATTCAGTATCAATCTCGATACCGTGTAAGCTAAAGGGTCCTTTACGCCATGGCATCATGCGCTTTAATAAATGCGTTAACTGTTTTTGCTGACCTTCAGATAGCTCATCACCGGTGCCAATTTGTACTTTATCCTGAAGATTTACATGGTTTGTGCTTACCTCAGGTAAGTTTTTCAGCACTTTTTGCCATTTCGGTAAATCGCCGTGGCTGGCTTCGAGTTCCCAGTGTTTTAATTGACCAGGCAAAGTTTCGAGCCAGTGGCTAAGCGGGCTTTGTGCAATCGCAGCGTAAAATTGGTTAAACCATTGAGACATGAAATACTCTTTATATCGTTGTGATGATTACTTGATTGCAATCATCGAGCAGAAGTTAAAACATTGATACCACACTTGCGTTTGGCTAAAACCAATTTCACTTAATCGGTTTAAGTGGGTAGATAAATGATCTGGGCGCATGACATTTTCGATAGCGGTGCGCTTTTGGCTGATCTCAAGCTCCGAATAGCCGTTGTGACGTTTAAAATCATGGTGTAAATCAATTAGCAAATTATCGCATTGCTCATTTTCACCTCTAATTTTTTCGCTCAGCAGCAAAACACCGCCTGGTTTTAAATTTGCGTAAATCTTTTCAAGCACTGCTTGGCGCTTTTCAGGTGGAATAAACTGTAGTGTAAAGTTCATCGCGACCACAGAGGCATTCTCGATAGCTAAATCGTTGATATCACCTAGTGTAACAGTCACCGGCACGTCAGAGCGAAAACCTTGTAAATGTAATTTACAGCGCTCAACCATCGCTTCTGAGTTATCGACGGCAATGATATTACAGTTATCAGTGCGAATATTGCGGCGCATACTTAACGTTACAGCGCCAAGTGAACAGCCTAAGTCGTATAGGTTTGAATTACTTTGCGCGTACTCGCCAGCCAGTTTACCTATGGTGCTAACAATGGTTGCGTAACCCGGCACCGAGCGCTGGATCATATCAGGGAAAACTTCTACTACATGTTGGTCAAAGCTAAAGTCTTTAACCGCTTGCTCAGTGGCATAAATACTGTCTTTTTGCGTCACGTGAACAGTCTCTTTAAAAAATAATACCGCTATTTTAGCATTTTTAACTGGATAGTCAGTGATAAATTCAGTAGCTTGGCTAGAATTATCAATAACAAGTACAAAAAAGAGAAGTTTAATGACAAAAAGCAAAGTGATCAGTACTGAAGATATCTTATCAACTCTGTGTCATTCAGTGACTGGAGTTCTGTCTTCAGCAAGCGGTAACAGTATTAGTTATTCTGCCATGGTTCAAAAAATCACCCGCACCTGTATGCGCCCAGATATTGGCTGTTTTGTATTGTTCGATGGTGGCTTTACCGGTCTTGTGGTAACAAACTTCACAGCGCAAGCTGCCATGGAAATTTACCATGACTACATGCGTAACATGGGAATGCCAGAAGAAGAAATTGCACAAAGCCATTTATCAGATGATGTGGCAAACGTACTTGGCGAACTGATGAACCAAATCGTTGGTGACTTTACGTCAAAAGTACGCGACCAGCTGCATACTTCTATCACGCAAAACCAACCTAAGATGATGGCAATTAATAAGCAGGTGCAAATCTCTGTTGATACCACTATGGATAGACCACAAGCACGCCGTGTGACCTTCACCACAGCAAAGCAAAATATCTTCTATCTAGAATTAGCCATGGATAAAACTGAATTTATCAAACTACATGACTTTGATATTTCAGAAGCGGTTGACCCGGATGACATCATCGAAAACGAAGCTAAACAAAAAGCTGAAAAGCAAAAAGCATCATCACAAGCAGACGATGCAGATGATGATTTTATGGCAGAACTTGGTTTGTAACCCAAAGACTTGAGCTGTCAGCCATCAGCTTTCAGCCGTCAGATAAAATAGAGGCGCGGGTCAGACCGCGCTTTTTTGTGCTTTAGAGCAATTGATAACATCTTTGTCAGGGATCCCAATTAACTTAATAGTCTCATCGTCTATTTTTTTGATTTTCGATTTAACTGTCACTGAAGGCCCTCGAGTGAAGCTTTTCACAGACTCTGGTGAAAAGATATTTAGATCGTCTTTTATTAAATTTGTTTTATGGGTTTTAGAATTAAAGCTGATCATGATATCACCCTCGAAATCCATTTTTTCTGAGGATTCAACAGAGATAACAGAGACCAAATCAGGGTTTTGCTTAAAATAAAATTTAAAAAAGCTTTTTGAATATGAGTTTAAATCTTTAATTGAAGTCGTTACGTGGCTATCAACTTCTAGTATTGCATCGTCTGGTAATACAGACTTCATTTTGCAAAACCATTCACCATTTAGAAAACTATAATCTTCAAATGCATTCGCATTTGTACACTTAGAAATTAATAAAAGTATTATCAATACTCTATATAACATTCCATTTTTTCCTTTTAGAAAATACTCTATGCTTGTTCACTTCATCTAAATACCTTACAGCTTAAAGCTTTGAACTTAAAGCTCGTTTTAAAGCCTACATTCATCCAATTTATGCTTTACTCATAAAGCCTTAAATGGATTTGATGATTGCATGAATTACTTAAAAAACTTTATAACAAAATTTGTTTTCATGATGCAGAAGCGGCCGGGGTTGATGGCGGTGTTGGCTTTTTGCAGTGGTGTAGCAAGCTATGTCTTTGTTGAGCGAAAAGAATCGTTTTCGCAACTTATCTCTATTTTGCTATTAGTCACTTGGTTGTGGTTGTTAATAGATAACTGGCTAAGAGATAAAGTAGAGGAGCGGTTTGGTGTGGCGGTGTCGCCTAACGTGATGCGCTTTGCGCTGCAAGTTGTGCAGCAAGAAAGTTTGTTTTTTGCTTTACCATTCTTCTTGGCGGTGACTACCTGGGACCATGGTCAGGCCGCGTTTACCGCTTTAATTATACTTTGTGCGTTCGTTTCTGTTGTTGACCCCCTCTATTATAAAAAGCTTGCAAGGCACAGTGTCTGGTTTAGTGTGTTTCATAGCTTTTCTTTGTTTGTCGTGCTGTCGGTTACCTTGCCAATTTTATTAAAGTTAACGACCAGCCAAAGTTTTGAAATTGCACTGATAACAGCGGTTATTTTAACGGTCCCCAGTCTTGGCAATTTGATGCCCAATGCGAAATGGTGGCGTTTCCCGTTGTTGGTGTTATTGCTTTGTGCATTAGGTGCCGGGCTTTGGCAATTACGTAGCTTTGTGCCACCTGCGGCACTGCGTTTAACCGATATGAGTATGTCATATCAGTTAGATGCACAGGCTCGTAAACCGCTTTCGCCAATAACAGAACTCACTGAGAAGAGCTTGCATGAAAACGGTCTATATAGTTTTAGTGCGGTAAAAGCACCGCGAGGGTTAAATGAAAAAATCTTCCATGTTTGGGTGCATAATCGAAAAGAAGTTGACCGCATAGCCTTGGATATTTCTGGTGGTCGTAAAGAGGGCTATCGAGCGTGGAGCCATAAAACGAATTTCCCTGCTAATGCTGCAGGGAAATGGGTCGTCAAAGTGGTTACCGAGTCTGGGCAGCTGATAGGGCAAAGAAGGTTTGAGGTTTCAGAAGTTTAGCTGTCAGCTTTCAGCCGTCAGTTTTTAGCTGATCGAGATGGAGGATAGTTATTAGAGTTATTGAACAACAAGAGCTTAACATTCATTCCTCAGGTTTTATGTTTTTGATAGCTTTAATACGGATTTTTCCCCTCACCTACCAGCACACTGAATATCCTTAAATCCAGTTCTAGTTGATGGTATTGCGGCTCCATGTGGCAGCATAATTGGTAAAACGCTTTGTTGTGGTCCTTTTCCTTAAAATGAGCCAGCTCATGTACGACGAGTGCTTTGAGAAGTGGTTCAGGTGCGCGAAGCAGGTCGCTATTAATGGCAAGATCGTGTTTTCGGGTTTTACCTTGCATACGAAAAGTATGGGTGCCTAAGGCATTTGTGACCATATCGCCTTGTTTTTTGAATGCGGCACGACCAAAAGGCAGGGCATTTTTAAGGTAGCGCTTTTTTAGTTCAGTGGCGTAATTGTATAAAGCTTTATCGCTGGTAATGCTATGCGCATCAGGGTATTTGCCTTTAAGGTATTTTGCGGCCCTGTCGCCATTAAATAGCTGTAACACTTGCTCAATGATTTGAGGCGGGTAACCTTGAAAATAACGGCTGTAATCTTTCATGTTTTCTCTGATAAATCGGGCGCTAAAATAAACTGCTTTGGCTTGCTTCGCGTTCACCTATAAAAGGCGCAAGCACGGGGTGATTGTAACCTAAATCTTGGCAAAACTGTCTTGCTAAAAGTGGTGACTGGCGATTATCTGCGGTATGAAAAAACAAATAGGGTGATTTTCCTTCATCAAGCCATTGTTTTACTTTTTTCAGCCATGGCTGGTAATACGACTTGTATTCATGTTCAAGACTGGCAATCACAAAGCGCAGCATAGGCTGATTTCCTGTTGCAATGGCATGCACAGGTAAATAAGGCTTTTTCTTTTGCGCATCAATGAGTGCATCGGTATCGGCGGGTACGGCAAATAAAGCGCGGGTATCCATACTGATGCGATCTATATTATTTTCAATTAACAGCTGATTTAAGCGAATTTCTGCATCATCTTTATTAAAGAAGCCGGGGTGACGGACTTCTACACCGTAACTAAGTTGCTTGGGGAGTTGTGCAATAAAATTAGCAAGAAGGGGTAGGGCATCTGGTCCAAAGGCGCGGGGTAGCTGTAACATGATTTGCCCCGTTTTAGCAAAAATTGGCTCAAATAAGTTTAGCCATGCATTAAGCTCACTAGTTATATTCGTCAGTTGTAATTCGTGACTAAAACGCCGATGAAACTTAAACGTAAATTTAAAGTCTTCGGGTACCGCATCATGCCAGCGTAATAATAACTCATGACTTGGGTCAGCATAAAAACTGGTGTTGCCCTCGACTGAGTTAAAGCATTGCGCATACTCACTGAGCATGTCGGCGCTTTTACAGTGACTAGAGAGCAAATTTCCTTTCCATGCGGTGCTAGACCACTGCGGACAACCTAAATACAGCATTAAATCAACCAATAAATTTAAACTTTAGCTAGTGTATCAAAAGAAATGTTTGCTCAGAAGTCGGGGTGTATATTTAGCCCCCGACAGGCACTGCTGGCACTCGCATTTTGCGATGGTTTGGGTATAATGCTCTGCCTTAAATGATTACTTTGTATAGTGGCTTTTGCTCTCAAAATAGCGAACTCTTAAGAGCAGGCGGCTATAAGTCTTTAACTGACAGGAATACTATGCGCTCTATATATTGCGGACAGCTAAATAAATCTCACGTAGATCAAGAAGTTGAACTATGTGGTTGGATCAACAAACGCCGTGACCTTGGTGGTCTTATCTTCGTCGATTTACGTGACAGAGAAGGTTTAGTACAAGTTGTTTTTGATCCTGAAGTAGAAGGATTAATGGATACTGCGAATAAACTACGTCAAGAGTTTTGTGTGCAGTTAAAAGGTGTTGTTCGCGCACGCCCTGATAGCCAAGTAAATAAAGACATGGCAACAGGTGAAGTTGAAATTTTAGGCACAAGCTTAACTATCATCAACCGTTCAGAGCCATTACCACTTGATTTTAATCAGCAAAACTCTGAAGAGCGCCGTTTAAAATACCGTTACTTAGATTTACGTCGTCTTGAAATGAGCGACCGTATCAAACTTCGTGCAAAAGCGAGTAGCTTTGTGCGTCGTTTCTTAGATGACAACGGTTTCCTAGATATCGAAACACCAGTACTAACAAAAGCAACACCAGAAGGTGCCCGTGACTACTTAGTACCTAGCCGTGTTCACAAAGGTAGCTTCTACGCTTTACCTCAGTCACCACAGTTATTTAAACAATTATTAATGATGTCGGGCTTTGACCGTTACTATCAAATTGTTAAATGTTTCCGTGACGAAGACTTACGTGCTGACCGTCAGCCAGAATTCACACAAATCGATTTAGAGACGTCATTCATGAGCTCTGATGAAGTGCGTGCAATGACTGAGAAAATGATCCGCGAAATGTGGCAATCATTACTAGAGGTTGACTTAGGCGACTTCCCAGTAATGCCATACAGCGAAGCAATGCGTTTATATGGTTCTGATAAACCAGACCTACGTAACCCAATGCAACTTGTAGACGTTGCTGATTTAGTAAAAGACGTTGAGTTTAAAGTATTCTCTGGTCCTGCTAATGACGAGAAAGGCCGTGTTGCTGTATTAACTGTACCAGGCGGTGCTGAGCTTTCTCGTAAACAAATCGACGATTACACTAAATTCATCGGTATCTATGGCGCGAAAGGCCTAGCATGGATGAAAGTGAACGACCGTGCAGCGGGCGTTGAAGGTGTACAATCACCAATCGCTAAGTTCTTAAACGAAGAAGTAATCAACCAATTACTTGAGCGTACTAACGCACAATCTGGCGACATCATTTTATTTGGTGCTGACAAGCGCAACGTTGTAAACGAAGCAATGGGTGCGTTACGTCTTAAGATTGGTGTTGATTTAGGCATTACTAATCTTGATAGCTGGAAACCATTATGGGTAGTTGACTTCCCAATGTTCGAAGAAGACGACGAAGGCACATTGCATGCGGTTCACCACCCATTCACTGCACCAAAAGGTATTTCTCCTGAAGAGCTTGAAGCAAACCCAGCTGGTGCACTATCAGATGCATACGACATGGTATTAAACGGCTACGAAGTTGGTGGTGGTTCGGTACGTATTCACAATGCAGAAATGCAAGAAACAGCATTCAGAATCTTAGGTATCGAAGCGCAAGAGCAGCAAGACAAGTTTGGCTTCTTACTTGACGCACTTAAATATGGTACGCCACCGCATGCGGGTCTTGCGTTTGGTCTTGACCGCTTAGTTATGCTGTTATGCGGTACTGATAATATTCGTGACGTTATTGCTTTCCCTAAAACAACGCAAGCATCATGTTTATTAACAGATGCACCAAGCAAAGCAAATGCCGATGCATTAACTGAGCTTGCAATTGATGTTGTAGCGAAAGACGCTGAATAGTTCATAAGCTGATCAACGAAAACCCTAAGGTGTATGCCTTAGGGTTTTTTTGTGCTTAAATGAATATTTAGTATGTTCTTCAAGGAAAGAGTATGAATATCAGTGCAACTTTTTTAGGTTATTTTGCACTTGTTCTGTTCCCACTGTTTGCCGCTATCAGCTATTACTTAGGTAAGCGTAAAACCTCAACACCAATCGTGGTGGCAATTATTGGTGGCTTACTAGGGATAATTCCATTGTTTGGTCTTATTTTTATTGCTGTACTTGCGCTTAAACAAGATATTGAGACCACAGCGTGATCGCAAGCCATTCGCTTTATTTTGAACACACCTTTGAAGTAAACCTTGCAGGGAAAACATTTTCGCATTGCGAATTTGAGCAATGTGAATTTATCGACTGTGACTTTAGCAATAGTCAGTTTGAAAACTGTCGGTTCATAGAGTGCGAGTTTAAAAACTGTAATTTAGCTGCCCTTGGGCTTAGGTACACCTCGCTTGAAGAAGTAAGCTTTAAACAGTGTAAATTAACCAGCGTGCGCTTTACTGATGTTGATTGGCCGCTACTCGCCAGCCGTGCCCCAGTGAGTTTTGTTGGCTGTGAACTTAGCCACAGCAGCTTTTTTGAACTTAGTTTAAAAGCTTTAAAAATGCGTAGCTGTTTTGCCAAAGATGTTGATTTTAGACATGCAGATTTATCTTCAGCTGATTTTACTGATACGGACTTTCGTGACAGCTTGTTTCAACAAACCAATCTCAGTAAAGCTAATTTTATTGGTGCCAGCCACTTTGCCATTGATATAACTACTAACAAAGTCAGTAAAGCCAAATTTGAACGTTATGCCGCTTTGGATTTATTAGCAGGGCTCGATATAGAGCTGGTGGATTAAATATTTTTGCTAATTAAGGTTAAGGAAAGTTATGGATTTAAGTCCCATCACCTTAGAAGGTCAATTTGTTAAATTAGTACCTTTAACGCTTGAGCACCGTGATGCTTTAGTTAACGCCGCTTCAGATGGAATGCTTTGGGAGCTTTGGTTTACCTCGGTGCCCAATGAAGAACGTGTTGACGATTATTTAAGTATGGCGTTTGAACAACAGTCACTTGGTCGCGCATTACCATTTGCTGTCATCGATAAACACACCGATGAGGTGATAGGCTCAACTCGCTTTTGTAATATCGACAGTAAAAACCGCCGTTTAGAAATTGGCTATACCTGGTATGCCAAGC
The DNA here is from genome assembly GCF_017808125.1 of Pseudoalteromonas sp. PA2MD11. Taxonomy (NCBI): domain Bacteria; kingdom Pseudomonadati; phylum Pseudomonadota; class Gammaproteobacteria; order Alteromonadales; family Pseudoalteromonadaceae; genus Pseudoalteromonas; species Pseudoalteromonas sp. PA2MD11. Next base: position 191,565 of record NZ_JADKNF010000001.1, on the reverse strand, counting down.
GTTTTCAGCGAACTGGTGTTAATACTGAGTGTAAAAAACTGCTGCTAAGTTATGCATTTGAAACACTTAATGTGATTGCCGTTGAGTTTCGTACTCATTGGCATAACCAGGCTTCGCGCAATGCCATTGCTCGCTTAGGAGCGAAACAAGATGGGGTGCTTCGAAATCACCAAATAATGGCCGATGGATGCGTACGCGACACCGTGGTGTTTTCAATTATTGATGGTGAGTGGCCGATGGTTAAACGTAGCTTAGAATTCAAATTAGCGTAGTTATAGTATGTTAAATATTAAAAAGGCGGCGCTAATGCTCGCGTTAACCCTTAGCGGGCAAACAGCTTTTGCAAATCAAACAGAGACACTGTTTGATACTGAGCGGGCACGCCATATTCCGGTGACCATTACAGCAGCCGATAGCAAATGTACGATAAAGAAGAAATGCCCCGTGGCGTTTATTGGGGCAGGCTATGGTATGGCGCATACAGAGTATCAATTTGCCCAGCAGGCCTTTCATCAGCATGGTTATTTAACGGTTGAAGTGGCTCATGAGTTAAAAGACGATCCGAGTTTAAACCCTGAGCCACCCTACATGACCACACGCATGGAAAACTGGCACCGCGGTGTACAAACCCTTGAGTTTTTAGCCGTAGAACTTGCAAAGCGTTATCCTGCGTATGACTTTAATCAGCTCACTTTATTTGGGCACTCAAATGGGGGTGATATTGCAGCATTATATGCCGCTATTTATCCCGCTAAGGTGGCTAAGCTGATCACCCTTGATCATCGCCGTATGCTGATCCCGCGAAACAAAAATATTACTGTACTGACACTACGCGGTAGCGATTTTCCAGCAGATGACAACGTATTGCTAACGCAGCAAGAACTTGCTACGTACCCAGTGACGCAAATTAAGCTTAAAGATTCGCGCCATAACGATATGTATGATGATGGCCCAAAAGCACTTGTAAAACGAATGAGTAAAGAGCTCAACGCATTTTTACTTGCTAATAAATAGCAAATGATTTGTTGCTTGATCTGTATCAAAGTTAAGGAGCTAAGCAAGGTGGGGCGGACATAAGTCCTTATGTTTTTACCTGTGTTTCTCTATCCTCGCGAAGCGCTATAATGAAGAAATGCTATGCTTAGCACAGACTTCTAGAACCTTATTCACTGGAAAAGACAAATGCAACATTTACCTACCGTTGATTATAAAGCGAGCGATGCGGCCGCTCAATTTGTTGAGTCACTAAGAAACACAGGTTTCGGTGTATTAAAAAATCACCCAATTCCTCAGTCATTAGTTGAGTCTATTTACAAAAATTGGCAAGAATTCTTTAATTCTGAGCAAAAGCACGAGTTTTTATTTTCAAAAGAAACACAAGATGGTTACTTCCCACCATCAGTGTCAGAAGTTGCAAAAGGCTTTACCGTTAAAGATATTAAAGAGTACTATCACGTTTATCCAAAAGGCCGTGTTCCAGCACAGCTAGAAGAAGAAATCCGTGAGTACTACCGTTTAGCGAATGAGTTTGCAGCAACATTATTAAGCTGGGTTCAAGCTGAAGCACCAGAAGAGGTGCGCGCTAAGTTCTCTATCGACCTTAAAGATATGATTGCTAACTCTGAGCAAACCCTTCTGCGTATTCTTCACTACCCACCAATGACAGGTGATGAAGAGCCAGGTGCAATCCGTGCAGCAGCGCATGGCGACATCAACTTATTAACTGTATTACCTGCGGCAAATGAGCCAGGTTTACAAGTACAAAAAACAGATGGTGGTTGGTTAGACGTACCATGTGATTTTGGTAACCTGATCATCAATATTGGTGACATGTTACAAGAAGCGTCAGGTGGTTACTTCCCATCAACGATTCACCGCGTGATCAACCCAACGGGTAAAGCGTCTACGAAATCACGTATTTCGTTACCACTATTCTTACACCCGCGTCCTGATGTTGTGCTTTCTGAGCGTTACACAGCAGACAGCTACTTACAAGAGCGTTTACGCGAACTTGGTGTTAAGTAAAGATTGAGTATAAGAACAAAGCGGCATTTGAGCCGCTTTTTTTATGCCTTAAATAAATCGGCTAAGTTCACTATTAAGTACTAGTTTGCAAATAATTCCATGCATTATTGACTATCCTAGGTATAATGCGCGCACTTCGCCGTATCGGCTGAATTTTTTAAAGAGAGATAGTATGAGTTTTGATGGGTTAGGTTTATCACCAGCTTTAGTAAATGCAGTTTTAGAAAAGGGCTATGAAGCACCAACGCCTATTCAATCACAAGCTATCCCTGCGATCATTGAAGGCCGCGATGTTATGGCCGCAGCGCAAACTGGTACAGGTAAAACAGCAGGTTTTACGCTGCCGTTAATTGAGCGTTTGTCAAAGGGCTCTAAAGCGGGAGGCAATAAAGTACGCGCATTAGTATTGGCACCAACTCGCGAGCTGGCTCTACAAGTAAGCGAAAATGTTGAGCAATATGCTAAGCATTCAAATGTTAGCTCATTTGTTGTTTATGGCGGCGTTAAAATTAATCCGCAAATGATGCGCCTTCGTAAAGGTGTTGATATTTTAGTTGCCACACCTGGTCGTTTATTAGATCTACACAATCAAAATGCTGTTAAGTTTGATGATTTAGAAGTGCTGATCCTTGATGAAGCAGACCGTATGCTTGATATGGGCTTTATTCATGACATCAAACGTATCATTGCTAAATTACCTGCTAAACGTCAGAACCTGATGTTCTCAGCGACTTTCTCTGATGAAATTCGTGAACTTGCAAAAGGGCTCATTAACGACCCCGTTGAAATTTCAGTCGCTGCAAAAAACACCACAGCTAAAACGGTTGCTCAATCTGTTTATGCGCTAGATAAATCACGCAAAACAGCATTACTTAGCCATTTGATCCGTACCAATGATTGGCAACAAGTATTAGTATTTTGCCGTACCAAGCATGGTGCAAACCGTTTAGTTAAGCAGCTTGAACGCGATGATATTGTCGGCGCTGCGATTCATGGTAACAAATCGCAAGGCGCTCGCGTTAAAGCGCTCGAAGGCTTCAAATCCGGTGAAGTGCGCGTATTAGTTGCAACCGACATCGTTGCTCGTGGCCTAGATATTGTTGAGCTACCTCACGTTGTTAACTACGATTTACCGAATATTTATGAAGATTACGTTCACCGTATTGGCCGTACAGGCCGAGCGGGTGCATCGGGTCATGCTATATCGTTTGTAACAGCAGATGATGCCGACGATTTATATGGTATTGAGCGCTTTATTGGTGAGCTTATTCCGCGTGCAACCGAAGCAGGTTTTGAGCCAAGCAAACCAGTTGCTGAAAAGCCACTAGATACGCGTCCAATCAAGCCGAAAAAACCAAAGAAACCGAAAAAGCCAAAAGCACCAGCTCAAGATGGTCAAGGTGCAGCAAAACCTGCACAAAAGCCAAAACCTAAATCGCAAAAGCGTCCTTCACAAGGTAAGTGGCAGGGTAAGGGTAAAGAGCAAGGCCAAAACCAAAAAGGCCCTAACAACGGAAATAAATCAAATAACACTAAACCAGCAGGTAATAAACCTGCGGGTAATCGTCAGCGTGTATCGGGGCCATCTCGCCCAAGACGTAAACCCGCTGCGGATAGTTAATAGCAGTAAAAACAAAAAACGCGCAATTGCGCGTTTTTGTTTTTCTAAGCGATTAAACGAGTTTAATGCAATATAAGGTAGCGACACCAATAAAGAGTGTCACGGTGACACTTAATAAAGTGCCCAGCATGACATATTCAGTGAGTTGTTTTTCGCTACTTTCTTTTAAATCACCGAATCGAAAGATAGACTTGGCCGCCAACAGAAAGCCCACGCCGCCGTATTCACCTAGCAAGATAAAGCTCAACATTAACACTCGCTCGAGCAAGCCTATAAAATGCCCTGCAGCAGGAATACTACCTTCATTGTTTATCTGAATATTGATTTTTTCTAGCATCATGCGAATAAACACAGAGCTTGGGTTAAGCACCAATAAATAAGCTGCAATAACAAACAAGGTATCGAGGGCAATCAGCTTTTGCCACGCTAGGCTATAAAATTCATTCTTATCACTAAGCCAAACGCTCAGCATTACAATCACAACAAGATGCGCCAACTGGTCGAGTAAAAACGGCACTACGCCTTTATTTGAATATGACTTTGCCAAGTCAATGACATAGTGGCTTAGCATAATCGCAACCGTTGCTAACAATACTCGAGAGAACTCTTGCCAGCCGTAGGTGTATTCCCATAGTGTGAGCAACGCTAAAGAGATCACGCCATGTGTTAATACGTGTAAGTAAAGCTTACTGGCACGAAAGTGACGGTTGTTTCTGTCGTGTACCCAGCTCATTGGCTGCCAATAAAAATCTGCAAGTAAGTGACCCAATACTAATGCGGTGAGTAATAGAGCAAAACTGGTCATAACAATCCTTTGAGTGTGGTTTGGCTGTAATTTATAAAGCGCTCGATAAGCTGATAATGAGCTAAGTTAAGTAACTTAGTGACATTCTCTCGGCTAGTATTAAGCTCTTTGGCAAGCTCTGCATGGCTGTTGTTCTCGGCGGTTAAATAATAAAACAGGGCATTAGCCTGCTTTTGACTCATTTTTTCAAGCAAGACTTCGACAAGCGCAATATTAAGCGCAAAGGCTTCTTCAAGAGTGTTATTTTCAATATTTAACACTAAGCGTTGTTGGCTCATGTTATCTAAACCACGACCAGATAAGGTATAAGCACTGCCTGTGGCTGTTTTTATATCGGCGCGAGGGTTGTCGAGTGAGCCAATAGCCAAGCTTTGTCGCAGCTCATAATTGGCTGCCTTCATTTGCAAATACAACAAGATGGCAGCATGACATACCAGCTCAGGCTCTGTTAGCTGTACTTGCAATGCATCGCCACGGTAAATGGTAAAGCTTGCGTTAAAGCGCTTAGCAACAAAGCGTAAGCTTTGATCAAGCTGATAAAGCATGGCGTCGTATTCTTGTTGTGGAATTTTTTGTGATTTAATTAAATCACCACTGATCACCGCAATCATTATGATCCCTTAGATTAAGTAACTTAATTTAGTTACATTGCGATAAGTAACCAAATTTGGTTACTTTGTTTTATGTAACCAATTTAGGTTACTTTTTCGTAAATATCAACCTAGATATGCTACAGTGAACACAAATCACTAAAGAACAGAAAACTATGTCAGCAGTTGATAAGCCAAGAGTCGGTATTTTTGTAGATGTACAAAACATTTATTACACCTGTAGAGAAAGCTACAAGAAAAACTTTGACTACAATGCCTTTTGGGCACAAATGAGCGAACGCTATCAAATTGATTGCGCCATTGCATATGCAATATATCGTGGGGATGAAAAGCAATCGCAGTTTCAAAATATTCTGCGCGCAATTGGCTTTGAGGTAAAACTGAAACCTTTTATTCAGCGCAAAGATGGCAGTGCGAAAGGGGATTGGGATGTTGGCATTACCATTGACATGCTAGAGCATGCTAAGCAGCTCGATAAAATGGTATTACTTTCGGGTGATGGTGATTTTGCATTATTGCTTGGTCACTTAGCGAATAATTATCAGCTACCGTGTGATGTCTATGGGGCAGAGTACCTCACAGCAGATATTTTAAAGCAAGCCGCCGCTGAATTTCATTGTATTGATGATTCACTGCTACTATCAAGGTAAAAAAATATTCCTATAAAAATAAAATGTTTAACTAAAGTATTATTTCAGCTAAGCTAACATTAGCTACACTTGATGATAAATAAAGGAATAGTCACGCACAACGCACTAAATTATGCAAAAAAGCGTAAGTAAAGGTGTAATAGGACATTGTTGATGTGGTTTCTAATTTTCTTGTCTGTTAAATAAAGCGTTTTAATTCAATAAATTAAAAATAAATATGAAAGTTATACGAATTTTTATAAAAAATATAATGACAACGCTGTCATTTGTTGTGTAACATTAAATCAACAAAGGTTGAGATGATTTCGCATTCTGATAAGAAAAATAATGCGATTTAGACAAAAACTAAACGAAGGCTAGGGGTCGTTAAATGATGGCGAAGAGTGTGAGTGAGGACCAATTGTTTATTGGTATTGATGGCGGCGGAACGAAATGTCGCGCAACTATCTACTCTGTTAAACAAGGTGTATTAGGAACTGGCCTAGGTGGTCCTGCAAATCCATTACATGGTTTGGAACGTACTCTCGAATCAATTATGGTCTCAACACAATTAGCACTTCGTGATGCGGGTTTACCGCTTGAAACCGTTCATCAGCTTTATGCCGGCTTAGGTTTAGCAGGCGTAAACCTACCAAGTTTGTACGACAAGATTATGGAATGGGAGCATCCATTCAAACAAATGTTCCTCACCACCGACTTACATACAGCCTGTATCGGCGCCCATGAAGGGAGTGATGGTGCGGTGATCATCACAGGTACTGGCTCATGTGGTTTCTCATGTGTAAATGGTCGCACAACTAACTTTGGTGGTCATGGCTTTGCTCTGGGAGATAAAGGCAGTGGTGCCTGGATGGGTCTTGAAGCAATAAAAGCGACATTACTAGACCTTGATGGCCTAGGCGAATCAACAAACCTAACTAACGTGATCACCGAGCATTTTGCAGCTGACAATGCAATGGCGATTGTTGAGCAAATGTCAGGTCAGCCTTCGAGTAGTTTTGCCAAATTAGCCCGCTATGTATTTGAAGCTGCTAATAACAACGACAAAGTTGCGGTTTCGATTGTGAAAGAAGGGGCTGATTACGTTAGTAAATTAGCGCAGCGCTTATTAGAGAATAACCCGCCACGTTTATCTATGATTGGCGGTTTAGCTGAGCCATTAAATAAATGGCTTGCAGAAGATATTGCGAAACGCGTTGAATCTCCTATTCAACCACCGGAAATGGGCGCTGTGTACTTTGCTCAGCAATCTGTGCTTGAACAAAACCAAGAGGTAAGTTTGTAATGACGATTTATCATGCAAGTTCATTGTTTACCGGTGACGAATTTTTATCTGATGTGTATTTTAGCGTCGACAATGGTGTATTTAAGCGTGTTGAAGCAGATACTAATGCCGTTGCATTAACGGGTTTAGTGGCACCCGGTTTTATTGATGTACAAGTGAATGGCGGTGGCGGAGCTTTCTTTAACGCTGAACAAACGCCAGATTGCTTAGATAGAATAGCCAAAGCACATGGTCAGTTTGGTTCAACAGCGATTATGCCAACGCTGATCACTGACCAAGTCGAAGTCATGGCAAAAGCGGCCGATGCCACTGCACAAGCAATTGCTGAAGGTGTTCCGGGCGTAATGGGTGTGCACTTCGAAGGCCCGCACCTTTCATTGCCGAAAAAAGGCACCCACAGCGAGCAATTTATTCGCCCTATTACAGAGCAAGAATTTGCAATTTACGCCCGCCAAGACTTAGGCATTAAAATGGTTACCTTAGCACCTGAGAATGTCAGTGCTGATGATATCGCACGCTTAGTCGAGTGTGGTGTAAAAGTGTGTATTGGCCACACCAATGCGGATTTTGCGACCACTAATGCTGCACTTGCTGCAGGGGCTGATGGTTTTACCCACTTATTTAATGCCATGTCAGCATTTACATCACGAGAGCCGGGTGTTGTAGGTGCTGCACTTTGGGATGATAACAGCTGGTGCGGTTTAATTGTTGATGGTCACCATGTACACCCATCATCAGCAAAATTAGCAATTCGCAGCAAACAGCGCGGAAAAATTATGTTAGTCACAGATGCAATGCCCCCTGTAGGAACTGATGACATGGAGTTTGATTTCTTTGATGGTCGTAAAGTTATTCGTACAGGAGACCGATTAAATTCAACAACCGGTGAATTAGCAGGCAGCGTACTTGATATGGCAAGTGCGGTGCGCAACACAGTGAACACATTGGATGTTAGCCTTGCTGAGAGCTTACGTATGGCATCACTTTATCCTGCACAATATTTAGGTTTACATAAAAAAGGTCGCTTACTGAGCGGGTTTGACGCTGACTTTGTGGTGTTAGACGCACAACAAAATGTACAAGCCACCTTTATTGCTGGAAAAGCGCTATAACAAGCTTCCCTGGTAAAAACCCCGCCGTTGTATCGCGGGGCTTTTTCTATTTAAGGTAATACAATGACAACAACACAACCAACAAGAAAACGTTTGGCATCGCTGGATGCACTGCGCGGCATGGATATGTTTTGGATATTAGGCGGACAGTCACTATTCGCAGCGCTCTTCGTTTTAACTGGCTGGACTGGCTGGAAAGTTTTTGAAGCGCACACCGTGCATAGTGTTTGGCATGACTTCACATTTTACGATCTGATTTTCCCATTATTTATATTCTTATCGGGTGTGGCGATGGGGTTAGCCCCGAAACGCATTGACCATTTACCGTTTGATGAGCGCAAAGTGTATTACCGAAAGGCGGGTAAACGTCTTTTACTATTGTGTTTATTAGGTATTTTGTATAACCACGGCTGGGGCACAGGGATGCCGATGGCGTTGGATGAAATTCGCTATGCCAGTGTGCTTGGCCGCATCGCTATTGCATGGTTTTTCTGTGCAATGTTGGTCTGGCATACTAGTTTACGAACACAAATTATTACCGCAGCGGCTATTTTAGTGGGTTATTGGTTACTACTTTGTTTTGTTCCAGTGCCGGGTGGCAGTGCTGGCGACCTTTCAGCAGCAGGAAGTTGGAATGCTTGGTTTGATGCACACTTACTGCCGGGGATTAGTTATCAAAACCGTGTGGTAGACCCAGAAGGTGTGTTGTCGAATATCCCTGCGATAGTTAATGCATTAATGGGTGTGTTTGCAGGTCAACTAGTGGCTCGTGCTCAGCAAATTGGCGAGTGGAAAATGACCGCCTTATTGTTCGCAGCAGGTGTGGTAAGTGTGTGTTTAGGTTGGTTATGGGATTTACAGTTCCCAGTAAATAAAGAGCTTTGGACTAGCTCATTTGTGCTTGTAACCGTTGGCTGGAGTGCCATATTGCTCGCCGTTTTTTATGCACTGGTGGATATTCTGCCAGGGCAACGCGCCGCGTATCCATTTGTGATCATAGGTGCAAACTCGATTATTATTTATTTAGCGTCAAGTCTAGTGAATTGGGGTTATGTAAGCCAAAGCGTATTTGGTGGGGTGGTTCGAGCTGTGCCAGCGGCATGGCAACCCCTGATGGCGGTCATTGCGTTATTAGCAGTACAAATGCTGGTATTGCATTGGATGTATCGCCGTAAGATCTTTGTTAGTGTTTGATAATTATTAAACACTAACAAAAAGAGTAATTTTTTATTCACTTTTACTTTACAAAGATAAAACTAGAAGTGATAATGACAGCGTTGTCATAATGGTTATAGCTACTGCATCGTATCCTGGCAGTGGTTTGATCTAAAACCCAGCTCGATTGCACGTGGGGTTGGGTTTTAGGTCCCATTTTTTTCCAACTTATAATTAGAGCTAATCGATATGCAAATAGTGATTCTTGATGATGCAGCCCAAGTTGCAGCGTATGGTGCCAACATCTTTGCGAAACAATTACTAAAAAAACCAGCCTCGGTACTCGGTCTTGCCACAGGTTCAACACCTGTTGCTTTGTACCAACAACTGATCGAAAAAAATAAAGCTGGCGATATTTCGTTTAGCCAAGCGACAACATTTAACTTAGACGAATACTTAGGTTTAACTGGCGAGCATCCTCAAAGTTACCGTTACTTTATGAATGAGCAGCTGTTTAACCATGTTGATATCGACAAACAAAACACCCATGTACCGCCGGGTGATGCAGTAAATCCGCTTGTTGCTTGTACTGAATATGAGCAAAAAATCACAGCGGCTGGTGGTGTTGACGTACAACTACTTGGTATTGGCCGTAATGGTCACATCGGTTTTAACGAACCTTCATCAGGTTTGACATCACGCACCCGTGTAAAAACACTGACGAAAGCGACGATTGAAGACAATGCACGATTTTTTGCAGAAGGCGAATATCAACCGCATTTATCAATCACTATGGGCATTGGCACTATTTTAGAAGCCAAAAAAGTAGTGCTTTTAGCAACCGGTGCAAGTAAAGCGGATGCCGTTCATGCCATGGTAGAAGGCCCGTTAATGGCTAAATGCCCAGCTTCAGCACTGCAACTTCATAAAGATGCGGTGATCATCATTGATAAAGCTGCCGCGAGTAAATTAGAAGATTTAGAGTTCTATCAGCATATTGAAGCTGAGAACCAAAAACTACAAGCGCATCTAGCGACCTTGTAAAATTGTGAGAGAGAATAAAAAAGCCCAGTTTGGGCTTTTTTTATGCCTGTAATAAATTGGGTTTATCATCCGCTTATGGTAGTTTTAGCGAGTAAACTATTTTCAAGGAACGCCATGCTGAATTACTCTCAAATGCCATTGGATCGTGCATCAAATCGCCGTAAAGATCCAAAGTGGTTAAAGGCTCAAATGAATTCTCAGAGTCGCTGGTTATTGGTCAATAACAATCAAAGTTTGTTTGTTAAAGACAGTCCTGAAGTGTGTTATTTACGCTTATCTCAAGTGGATCATCTCGATTTATCAAAAGGCATTTTATTGGGTTTAGACGACGATGATGTGGCTCATTTTGCTTTAGATGTCAGCCATGTTCCAGACTCACTTATTGAGCCTATGCTTAATGGCGCTGAATTTGTTGATATTCGCAAGTTAGGCCCACAAGTTGAGCTAAAACAAGGCTCGATTGCCACACTGGCAAGGGGCTTGTGTTTTTGGCACGCAACGCACCGTTTTTGTGGTCGTTGTGGTCATGAAAATAACATGGTTGAAGCAGGGCATTCACGTTTATGTGAGAACCAAACTTGCCAGCATCAAACTTTTCCGCGAACCGATCCAGCGGTGATTATGATCGTGACTAAAACCTTTTCAGATGGGGTTGAACGCTGCTTGTTAGGCCGTCAAGCAAGCTGGCCTGACGGTGTTTTTTCAACTCTTGCTGGTTTTGTTGACCCAGGTGAAACACTAGAGCAGGCCGTTGCCCGCGAAGTCATGGAAGAAGCCGGTGTTGCGGTGACAGATATTCAATATATCGCGTCACAGCCTTGGCCATTTCCATCATCAATCATGTTTGGCTTTATGGCCACAGCGGTTTCAGAAGATATTCAGGTAGATAAAGACGAGTTAGACGATGCGAGATGGTTTAGCCGTGCTGAACTTAATGAATTCGGCCAATGGCATGAGCAGGGTAGCCATCTTAAACTAACCAGACAAGATTCTATTTCTCGATTTTTGGTTGAGCACTGGCGCAACCTGTAAAGCACAGCTTGGACAAATTATGACAAAGACAAATAAAAATACCCAAATCGTCTCTGCAGGGCGTAAAAAAGCATATACACAAGGGGTTGTGAACCCTGTGGTGCAACGTGCATCAACAGTGGTATTCGATTCAGTGGCTGATTTAAAAGCAGCGGCGAAGAAACGGGGCGACAAAACGTTATTTTATGGCCGTCGCGGTACGACGACACACTTTGCTTTGCAAGAAGCAATTGCTGAACTTGAAGGCGGCGAAGGCTGTGCGCTATATCCATCAGGTGCGGCTGCAATAAGCAATGCGCTGCTATCGTTTGTAAAAACGGGCGATCATATTTTAATGGTGGATACCGCTTACGAGCCAACCCGTGATTTTTGCGACAAAATACTGGCTGGATTAGGTATTGAAACAACCTATTACCCACCGGGAATTGGCGCAGGAATTAGTGAGCTTATCAAAGATAACACCCGCGTATTGTTTTTAGAATCACCAGGCTCAATCACTATGGAAGTACAAGATGTGCCAGCCATGGTTGCTAAGGCTAATGAGCGCGGTGTAATGACCATGCTAGATAACACCTGGGGTAATGGTCTGCATTTTAGACCGCTTGAGCATGGCGTAGATATTAGTATTCAAGCAGCGACAAAATACATTGTTGGTCACTCTGATGTGATGATGGGTGTGGCGGTCGCTAAAAAAAAGTATTGGCCAACCCTTCGAGAAAATTCATACCTACTAGGGCAATGCACCTCTGCGGATGATGCTTATTTAGCGCTGCGTGGTCTGCGTACTATGGCTGTGCGTTTAAAACAGCATGAACAAGCCGCCATCGAAGTGGCTAAATGGCTTGAAACACACCCATTGGTTGATCATATTCGCCATCCCGCTTTTGCAACGTGCCCGGGTCATCAGTTCTTTAAACGAGACTTTGATGGCAGTAACGGCTTATTTTCATTTGTAATGAAGCAGGGTAATCAACAAGCAATTGATGCGTTCTTAGATAGCCTGCACCATTTTAAAATGGGCTTTTCTTGGGGCGGCTATGAGAGCTTGGTCACGGCAAACCTGAGCATGAAAGGGCTTCGCTCTGAAACAGGTTGGTCACAAGGCCCGGTAATAAGGCTACACATTGGTCTTGAAGATGTGGCTGATTTACTAGCCGATCTTGAACAAGCGCTTGCAGTGTACGAAAGCCACCTCTAGGTTAAAAGTTTATACTTTGTTACATAAGACCCGCTTGTCGGGTCTTTTTTTTCTGGTAATTCAAGCTGTTTCAACTTAGTGTAATTCTAATAATAAAATTCATTAAGGATTATGAGTGACGCAGTTACATCCTAAACGCCTTGCACAAATTGCCCAATTTGAGCTGGTACGACTATTTCTGACCAAACGTGGTTTGTTGGCGGTTGCCGCTTTTGCCATTTGTTGGCTACTTATTTTACGCTATCCCATTGCCCAATCTGTGACCTTGATTAGCTCACCTGATTTTGCCGACTTTGCAAGGCAAGCATTTGGCGCCATTGGCATCAGTAAATTACTTGATTGGCCTGAATCTGAACTTGCCGTTTATTGGCTGGTTGCCTTATTTAGTTTCCCAAGCTTTTGTTTGTTTTTATGTAGTGACCAAACAGTGGGCGACAGACAGCGAGGTACGTTACGCTTTTTATCACTTAGAGCTACTCGTTCAGAAATTATTATTGGCCGCTTTTTAGGACAGCTACTCATCTTAGCGGCATTGTTGTTTGTTACCTTGATGGCAACGGTTGCTATGCTTGGTTATCGAGAGCCAAGTTTGCTGCTTTCTGGCTTATCGCGAAGCTTCATGTTGTTATTTTATTTGCTTGTTGCGGTTATGCCATTTATTGCCTTGATGAGCTTTTTGAACACGTTTGCCCGTTCATCGCGTCTTGCATTTGTATTGGCTATTTTGTTTTTTGCTGGCGGTAATATTGTGATTGGCTTACTAACATGGCAATGGCCTGCATTTAAGGTTTTAAATTACATATTTCCGGGCTATCAACTTGATTTAATGGCAGGTCAGCGTGCAGGTGTGACACTGGCTCTTGGTTTACCACTTTTACAAACGGCAGTGCTACTGGTTGCTGGTGAACGAATTTTTGCAAGGAGCTCATTATGACCGTTTTAATTCAAGCACAAGGCTTGTCAAAAAACTACGGGGCTAAGCGAGCGCTCGATAACGTTAGCTTTGAGATAAACAAAGGGGCACCGGTAGCGCTAGTTGGTCCTAATGGTGCAGGTAAAACAACGTTATTCAGTTTGTTATGTGGCTATATTTTACCTAGCTCAGGAAAGCTATCGGTAATAGGGTATACCCCAGGCAGTGCGGCGTTATTTGGTAAGCTAACCGCGTTACCGCAAGATGCCCAGCTTGATCCTCGTTTTAGTATTGCGCATCAACTTAACTTTTATGGCCAATTACAAGGGCTCAGTGGTGCGGTTCGTAAAAAAGAAACGGCTCGCGTCTTAGAGCTCGTTGGTTTATCAGAAGTGGCTAAGCAACGACCAGATGATCTTTCTCATGGTATGCGTAAGCGAGTGACGATTGCACAGGCATTAATTGGCTCACCTGAAATAGTGATGCTTGATGAAGCAACTGCAGGCCTTGATCCAATTCATGCTCGTGAGGTAAGGGAGCTGGTAAGTTCTTTAAGTAACGAAGCAACATTTATTTTAAGCTCCCATGACTTAACTGAGCTTGAGCGTTTATGCTCACAAGTTTTACACCTCGATAAAGGGGTGTTAAGTGAGCATCAAGCCCGTTCTAGCACGCAAGATAATAAACACTTTATTACGCTGCAGTTAAATCAACACTATGATGATGTAGAAGCAAAGCTTGCTGGCCTTGCCCATGTACATCATGTTTATATGAGCCAAGCAAAAGAATATGTGATCGAGTTTGAGAAAACCGCTGAGCCTTTTGACATCAATCTTCTACAATTTTGTTATCAGCAAGGTTGGCAGTATCGTCAACTGGTAAATGGTCACACACTCGAAAATCAAATTTTTCATAAGGAGAGCTAGTTATGGGTCTATTAAGTGGATTAATGGGTAATGCAAGTGAAGTCGATAACGACGACTTAGAAGAGCTGCTTGCTAATACATTGATTGATGGTGAAACAGTTCAAAAAGCCTATAAAGTTATCCGTGATATGTTCATCTTTACTAATAAAAGATTAATTATCATAGATAAACAAGGTGTTACCGGTTCTAAAGTTGAAATGCTGAGTATTGCTTACTCAAAAATTACTAAGTTTAGTAAAGAAAGTGCCGGGCATTTTGACCTAGATGCTGAACTGAAAATTTGGGTTGGTTCAGATCCAACGCCAATCAGTAAAGACTTTAAAGCAGGAGATAACATTAATGAGGTTTATAGAATTATAAGTCAATTTGCTTTATAAAGTACTGACAAATCTTGTTTTTTTATTAAAAGTTGGCTAAAAGATGAAAGTTTCGGCCAACTTTTTCTTTACATTTACCGACACTTTATTACAATTAATCAAGTAAAAACAAACGCTTAGTTAAGTTTCCATTCAGTTTTCTAACGTTAGCATGTGCCCAACTTAGCCATCAGGCTAGTTTTCAACAGCAATGAAACAATGTTAATAGGGAAATCTGTTTATGAAAAAGTTAGCAGTTATTATTTCGAGTATGCTTCTGTCAACTGCCGCGACTGCTGCGGATAGTTACCAATCAATCAGCCATTTAGGATACAAGGACACCGATGGCAACGACACTGTAAGTGTTGATTCAACTTATTACTTCGCACCAAAGAAAACGATGGGTCCATACGACCAGTTTGAATACATCAACAGAACAACTAACGTGTTTGGTTCGTACGCAGATGATGACTTTGGTGATGTGACTAACATCGGCGGTGAGTACTTCGTACAAGATTTTGTAATCGGTGCGGGTTACAGCAATTACGATTACGGTTCAGACACTGATTTATTCAATGTGTCTGCGGGTTACTTCTTTAACCCTAACCTTCTTCTAAAAGCGACTTTCACTGACGTTGAAGATGGTGATAACTATGTAATGTTCGACCTTAAGTACAATCATCAAATTAACAGCACTGATTACTTAGGTTTCACGTTCACTGCAGACGACGAGTTTGATTATCGTGCGGTTAGCGCTAAATACTTTATGGATCTTCAACAAGGTAATTACCTAACGATTGAAGGTACAATTGCTGATACTGATGATAGTGGTAGCTCTTGGGAACTAGGTTCTAACTACTACTTCTCTAAAGCAACATCAGTATTTGTAACGTTTAATAAAGAAGATGACTACAGCTTTGGTGCTCAGCACTTCTTTAATAAAAACGTTGGCTTAAAAGCTGGTTATGCAAACAACTGGGATGACTCAGACTACGATGCATACTTTGCAAACCTAAGCTTACAGTTTTAATCATTAATTTGATGATATAAAAAAGCCCGCATTATGCGGGCTTTTTCGTTTTTATCATTACCAACCGCACTGGCGGCCTTCATTTTGCTCATCAAGGTATTTTTGTAACGGTGCAAAGTAATCTAAGATTGCTGTTGCATCCATTTCTTCTTTACCAGTGATTGTCGCAAGTGCTTCTTGCCATGGGCGGCTTGAGCCCATTTCTAACATAGCATTTAGTTTTTCACCAGCCTCAGCAGAGTTGTATACAGAACAACGGTGAATCGCTTCTTCGTTACCGGCAATTTCACATAAACTTCTGTGGAAGTCGAATTGTAAAATGTGCGCTAAGAAATAACGTGTGTAAGGCGTGTTGCCTGGTACGTGATACTTAGCACCTGGATCGAAGTCTGCTTCGCTACGTGCGATAGGCGCTTGTACACCTTGGTATTTTTCACGTAATTCCCACCACGCTTTGTTGTAGTTCTCTGGCGTTACTTCACCTGAGAAAACTTTCCAGCGCCATTGGTCTACTAATAAACCAAATGGGATAAATGCTACTTTGTCTAATGCCATTTTCATTAACAGGCCGATATCTTTAGATTCATCAGGCACGTCGTCTAATAAACCAATTTCTTTTAAATAACCTGGCGTTACAGAAAGTGCAATGGTGTCACCAATCGCTTCGTGGAAACCATCGTTCGCACTTTCTTGATAATAAATAGGCTGAGTGTTGTAGGCGCGTTGGTAGAAGTTATGCCCTAGTTCATGGTGAATAACAGAGAATTCTTCACCTGTGCGTTGAATACACATCTTAATACGTAGGTCGTCTTTGCTATCAATATTCCATGCAGATGCATGACATTGTACGTCACGGTCTTGCGGTTTAGTGAATAGCGAGCGCTCATAGAAGGTATCAGGCAGTGGTGCAAAGCCCATTGAGGTGAAGAACTTCTCAGCACCACGTACCATTTTAAGTTCGTCGTAATCGTGTTCAGCTAATAGTTCTGTTACATCATAACCAGGATCGGCATTTTCTGGTGCAACAACGTCGTAAATGTTCCCCCATGTTTGGGCCCACATATTACCTAGAAGGTGAGCTGGGATAGGTTGATCTTGCGGTACTTTATCTTCGCCATATTTTTCACCTAGCTTGGCACGAACATGACAATGTAATGAATCATATAGCGGTTTAACTTGGCCCCAAATGCGGTCAAGTTCTTTTGCAAAATCATCGGCTGGCATGTCGTATTTACTACGCCACATAGCACCTGTATCTGCATAACCTAGCTCTTTTGCACCTTCATTGGTGAGTGCAACTTGTTGCTCATAAAGTGGGCGCATAGGCTTTGAAACTTGTCGCCAGCCTTGCCATAAATCAAGCAATTCATTGTAATCACGGCTCGTTGCCATTTTAGCTGTCATCTCGCCAAGGCTTAAACAGCTACCATCTTCTTTACAGTATTTACCTTTACCATAAATACCCCCTAGCTCAGCCACTAATTGTGAGAGCTTAGCCGTTTTTTCAGCATCTTGTGGGGCAGGTAAGGTAAGTGCGAGTTTAAGTTTATCGAGTTTACGACGTGCATCGTAATCAAGCTCTAAACTATCGAACTTTGCGGCTTCATTAGCAAGACGAACCACAGCTTCTGTCATTTTTCGATTTACTTCAGCAGATAGTTCCGCAGTATCATGGGTGATGAAGTTGGCATAAATCCACTCAGCACGGCTTGCTTCTAAATAAAGCGCGCTTAATTCTTTTTCAGTATCGGCGATAAATTTAGCGGCATCTTGTGCTGTTACTTTGCTTGTTTTGACTGCAGCAGTCGTTTTTTCAGTGCTCGCAGCGTCATCATTACAGCCTGTAAGTGCAAGTGCACTGGCGACCATAAGCGCGCTGATGCTGAGCTTAAATGGAGTCTTTTTCATAACGTTCCCTAGAAGTTTATTGTTATTTATTGCCCATGCATAATAGCAGTGTCTTAGTAAACAACAAACTGCCTAGTTGAAAACAAGCTAAGTAAGCGCTGCTTACGTTGTATTTATGGCACGATCAGTCATACTTGAACCAGTTAAATAAAATAAAAGGATTGCACAATGACGACCGTAATCATTCTGTTACTAGTTGCTGTGATTGTAATTTTTGCTGTGAAAGACATTCGCATCAATCTTGTCACACGACCTACGTTTAGACTATTTAAAAAAGTTTTGCCGCCGTTATCGCAAACAGAACGTGAAGCTATGGAAGCGGGTGATGTTTGGTGGGACGGTGAATTATTCAGTGGTAACCCAGATTGGCAAAAGCTGCATCGTTTTCCTAAACCTGAACTCAGCGAAAAAGAGCGCGCATTTATGGGTGAGCAAGTCGAAACTTTGCTAGCCATGCTTGATGATTATCAAATCGTGCAAAAAGATAAAGACCTACCAAAAGAAGTGTGGGACTACCTAAAAAAAGAAGGATTTTTTGCACTAATCATTCCTGAAGAATTTGGTGGCCGCGAGTTTTCAGCGATTGCAAATTCAACCATCGTATCGAAAATTGCCACTAAGAGCTTAACCGCAGCGGTCACTGTAATGGTGCCAAATAGCTTAGGCCCTGGCGAATTACTTCTTCATTATGGTACCAAAGAGCAACAAGAGCGTTGGTTGCCAAGCCTAGCTAAGGGCGATGATGTGCCTTGTTTTGCATTAACGGGCCCTGAGGCTGGGTCTGATGCAGGCAGTATTCCTGATACTGGGGTGGTTTGTAAGGGCATGCATAACGGTGAAGAAGTGATTGGTTTAAAACTTAACTGGTCAAAACGTTATATTACCCTTGCGCCAATTGCCACCGTGCTGGGTCTTGCATTTAAAATGTACGATCCTGAAGGTTTATTGGGTGATAAAAAAGAGCTTGGTATCACGTGTGCACTTATTCCGACAGATCACGAAGGTGTGCAAACAGGTGAGCGTCATTACCCGTTAAACATGGCATTTATGAATGGCACAACGTACGGTAAAGATGTGTTTATTCCGCTTGATTGGATCATCGGTGGCGAAAAGGGCGCAGGTAGAGGTTGGCGCATGTTAGTTGAATGTTTAAGTGCGGGCCGCGGTATTTCGTTACCGGCACTTAGTACGGCAACAGGTCACTTGGCTTCAAGAATGACATCAGCCTATGCAACCGTTCGCCAACAATTTGGTGTGTCGATTGGCCAATTTGAAGGTGTTCAAGAAGCACTCGCTCGCATTGGTGGTTTAACTTACACCTTAGAATCAGCGAGGCTAATGACCGCAGGGGCGATTGATTTAAAACTAAGTCCATCTGTGGTTACCGCTATAGCTAAGTACCATATGACTGAAATGGGCCGTACAGTTATGAACGACGCTATGGACATTCATTCTGGTAAAGGTATTCAAGTCGGGCCGAATAACTATTTAGCCCATGGCTATATGGGGATCCCGGTATCGATTACCGTTGAAGGTGCAAATATTCTGACTCGTAACTTGATGATATTTGGTCAAGGCGCTACCCGTTGTCATCCGTTTGTTTTAAAAGAAATGGAAGCAGCAGCAATGGAAGACCAAGATGTTGCTTTAAAAGAGTTTGACTCATTACTACTGCAACATATTTTATTTGCAGGCAGTAATGCAGGTATGGCATTTGTGCACGGTTTAACGCGAAGTTACTTCGCTAAAGCCCCTGTCTGTGGCGCAACCACTGGTTACTATAAACAGTTAAGTCGCATGAGTCGTGGTTTAGCATTTTGTACTGACGTTGCGATGCTAGTATTAGGCGGTGAGTTAAAACGCAAAGAGATGATTTCGGCACGTTTAGGTGACGTGCTTAGCCATTTATACCTTGCTTCATGTGTATTGAAACGTTATGAAGATGAAGGGCGTCAGCAAGCTGACCTACCATTTGTGCAATATGCCGTTGAGCATTCGTTATTCTGCATTGGTCAAGCATTCGATGGCTTCTTTAAAAACTTCTCTAACCCAGTGGTTAATTTTTTACTAAAACGTATTGTGTTCCCTCTGGGTAATCATTACCACCGTCCAAGCGATGAGTTAGCACAAACAATGTGTGAGCACATGAGCAAACCAGGGGTCTTTAGAGACAGATTAACCCATCTTTGTTATGTTGATGAAAATGCAGGCACGGGTGTCATGGAAAATGCCTTTTTAGCCATGATTGACACCCATGAAGACTTTAAACAGCTTCGTAAATGGCAAAAAGAAGGCACTATTGCCAAAAACCTTGAACTTGAGGGTGCAATTGCCGCAGCGGCAGAGAAAAACTTGATAAACGAAACCGTTGCAGAGCGTATGAATCAAGCCAATGAGTTACGTAAACAAGCGATAGCCGTTGATAATTTCGCCCCCGGCGAGCTGTAACTTCTTGCCAAGTTGAAATAAATAAAGCCTTGCATTTGCAAGGCTTTATTTATTAGCTTATACCAATCCGTGAGTGATGACTTTCTCTGCTTCACTAGCTGGCATGGGTTTCGCTTTTAAGAAGCCTTGACCAAACTTACATTGAGTTTGTTTTAAGATTGCCAATTGTTTTTCTGTTTCTATCCCTTCCGCGACGACATCGAGTTTTAACGACTGTGCTAACGATAATATGGCATCCACCAAGGGGTTGTGCGCTTTATTTAAATGATCGATAAAGCTTTTATCGATTTTTAAAATATGGATAGGTAACTGATGTAAATAACCAAGCGCTGAGTAGCCAGTACCAAAATCATCTAAGCATAGTTTTACTTCAAGAGGCTCAAGGCCTTTAATAATTTTTGTAGCCAGCTCTAAATTACCAATTAGCCCAGATTCAGTGATTTCTAAGCACAGCGAGCCTAAAGGGAGTTTGTATTTAGAGTACAAAGCATGGATTTGCGCGACGAAGTCGAGACTTGCAAAATGACGTGAGGATACATTCACTGTAATTCGGCCAAATGCTTTACCTTTACTTGCCCACAGTGCGATTTGCTTTGCCGCGAGCTCAAGCAAGTGTAAATCTAAGTTAATAATTTGGCCTGTGTCTTCTGCAACGGGTATAAAATCATTTGGCGAAACAAAGCCTTTACTTGGGTGGTGCCAACGCACAAGCGCCTCAAAGCCGACAACCTGTGCATCTTGAATAGCAAAAATTGGCTGGTAGTAAAGTTCAAAGTCGTCATGTTCAATACCATGCTGTAAATCATTTTCTATATCCGCATGGTTTTTAAGCTTTTTACGCATGGTATTGTTAAAAAACTTAACTTTACCACGGCCTGATGACTTCGCCTCGTACATTGCAGCATCAGCATGCTGTAATAGCTTATAAGCTTGATCGCGACTACTTTCACAAAACGCAACACCAATACTTGTGGATGCCTGAAGTAAGTGGCCATCAATATCAAGAGGCTCAGCGAGAACCTGTTGAATTCGTTCAAGGGCATCTTTAATTTGTTGTTTATCGGTGATGTTCTCCATAAAAATGGCAAACTCATCGCCCCCTAAGCGGGCAAAGGTATCGGTATTGCGGATGGTACCTAAGATTAACTCACAGATTTTGACCAAAAAGTGGTCACCAACCTCATGACCTAATGAATCATTGATACTTTTAAAACGGTCAAAGTCTAGATAGAGCAGGGCATGTTGGTGGCGCTTATCTGCTCTTGCCAGACGAAGGATCGCATGTTTAATACGCTCTATTAATAACGAGCGGTTAGCAAGGCCGGTTAATTCGTCGTGAAGAGCGCGGTGCTCAAGCTCTTGTCTTGATAATTGGCGGTCTATCGCCATGCTAATTTGGCGGCTCACATACGTGAGTAAGGCACGGTCATGTTCGTCATAGTGATAGCTTTTACTGTAACTTTGTACGGCGATAACACCACTAATACGCTCATTTACTTTAAATGGCACCCCTAGCCAAGACTCGGCCTGACGACCAACCATTTTAAAATGACCCGCATCAATGTGTTGTTGAAATTCTTCTTTCGTAAAAAGTAAAGATTGGTCGATGTTTAATAAGTAATAAGATGCGGTGTCTTTTAGTTGTTCTTTCGATATTTTCTTATGGGCGTTAGAACGCACGCCTTCTTCGATAATATAAACTAAATCAAGCACATCGAGTTGCTTGTCATACAGGCCTATAAAGAAGTTATCAGCCCTCAGTAAAGAGGTAATAATGCCGTGTAAAGATTCAAAGAAGCTATCTAGCTCGCTTGATTGATAGGTTAAGTTAGCGATTTGCAGCATCGAGCGTTCTAGCTTTTGTGCATCGTTTAACTGCATCACAGTTTGCTGTAAGTCTTCTACGGTGCGAACTTGATTTATCTTGGCACTGAGTAAGTGGGCTACAGTTGATAAAATCTCTAAATGCGTATCATTGTAGTAATGTTTTTGCGGGTGCTCACAGTCAATGACACCCAGTACTTTTTCTTTGTAAACTAATGGTACGCAAAGCTCAGAAAGAGCAGGGCGAGAATCGGCAATATAACGCGGGTCTTGACTGACATCGCCAATCATTAACGGTTTGCCAGTGCTTGCGACATAACCCGTAATACCTTGATCAAAGCTAATTTCTGTTCGGTCGATATGGTAAGTATCATGGCTACTTGCCGTGCCAATAGACGCCATTTCTTTTAGGGTACGTGTTTTATCGTCTGCTAGGTAAATGACACACTCTATAAAGCCCAGGCGGCTCACTACCTCTGATGTAACATATTCGAGTAACTCTTCAACTGTATCTAACTGCATTAGAGATGATGAGAACTGATTAATAATATGTAATTGGTCTGTTTTGACTTCAAGTGCAAAAGCCGTGTCTAAACTCTTAGGCATAGAATAAAAGGTAACCAAAATGTTGTATTAATTTATTACGTTAACCTACTATCAAACTATCCACAAAGTTATTTTCAAAAAAAACGTATACTGGTGTAAACTAGGCACCTGAAAATGAACTTGGGTAAATAAGCGAGGTTATTTGCTCAATGTTTATGCTATCCCCCTAACTTTAGCCGTGGAAACAAGCAATGTCAGATTTAAATTCGATGCAAACTCTAACAATTACACGCCCAGATGATTGGCACATTCATTTACGTGATGGTGAGCAACTCGTTGATACCGTTCGTGATGCAAGCCGTTACATGGGGCGAGCAATCATCATGCCTAACCTTGTTCCACCGGCAACTTGTACAGACACTGCATTATCTTACTATGAGCGAATTAAAGCTGCGGGCCCACAAGGTAACTTCGAACCATTAATGGTGCTTTACCTAACAGATAAAACTACGCCAGAAGAAATTAAAAAAGCTAAGGCAACAGGTAAAATTGTTGCTGCTAAACTGTACCCAGCTGGCGCGACGACCAACTCAGATTCTGGTGTGACATCAGTTAAGAATATTTATCCTGTACTTGAGGCAATGCAAGAAGTAGGGATGTTGCTGCTTGTTCATGGTGAAGTAACCGATTCATCTATTGATATTTTTGACCGTGAGAAGGTCTTCTTAGATACAATTTTAGCGGATGTAGTAAATGACTTTCCGAGTCTTAAAATTGTGCTTGAGCACATCACGACAAAAGATGCGGTAGAGTTTGTTAATAATGCACCAGAGAATGTTGCTGCAACCATTACTGCTCATCACCTTCTTTATAACCGTAATCATATGCTAGCAGGTGGTATTCGCCCGCATTATTACTGCTTACCTATTCTAAAGCGTAACATTCACCAACAAGCGTTAATTGGTGCTGCAACAAGCGGCAGCAAAAAGTTCTTCTTAGGTACTGACTCTGCACCACATTACAAAGACAAAAAAGAAGCGGCCTGTGGTTGTGCTGGTGCATATACTGCACATGCAGCTATTGAGCTTTATGCTGAAGCGTTTGAAGAAGCAGGTGCTTTAGACAAGCTTGAAGGTTTCGCGAGCCACTTCGGTCCTGACTTTTACGGTATGCCTCGAAACCAAGATACCATTACACTAGTAAAAGAGAGCTGGACAGTACCAGCCAGCTATAAACTAGGCGATTCAGAAGTGGTGCCAATCAAAGCAGAAGCACAAATGGACTGGCAAGTTAAGTAAGTTTTAGCAAGGTCTAAATCGAGAATAAAAAGCCCATCTATTTGATGGGCTTTTTTCATTTATAATTAATTGTTTATAAATAGTACTGTCATATATTTTTGTTTGAGCGGTTGACCTTAAAATTATTTTCGATTAATAGAGCTAAAAGCTATTTAATGTGTTAGTCTTAAATTGCTTTGAGTTTTTGCGTATTGAATTTACGGATAATGTGCGGCTGTACGGTTACCGGTTTGGTTATTGGTTCTTCCTGTACTTTACCCCAAGTTTATTGGGCATTCACTCAGGGAGGATAGAGCCATTATGGCTGAATTTTAATAATTGACTTACAGGAAAATTTGGTATGTCAAACACGGTTACTGGTAAAGTTAAGTTCTTCAACGAAGCTAAAGGTTTCGGTTTCATTGAACAAGAAAATGGCCCTGATGTATTCGTACACTTCAGCGCTATCACAGGTACAGGCTTCCGCACTCTAAGCGAAGGCCAGCAAGTATCTTTCGGCATCAAACAAGGTCAAAAAGGCCCTGAAGCTGAGAACGTAGAAGTAGCATAATTTATTATGTGAACCTAAGCATTTTGGTGAAACAGTTTCTGTTTCACCAAAATTCATTTATTCCCCAAATATCATACAGTTGTACCTAAACCTGTTTAAACCTAAAGTATTGTGTTAGCCTTTTTTAATAGGTAATTCTTCTAGAACTTTCTCAACTATTCCTTTAAAGCTACTCTCGGTATCTAAAGTACTATATGCTCTTAGACTTAGTTAATTAAACATGACATTGATCGTTGTGTAAGTGAAGAATTTGATCTAACGAGAAAATTTAGTACTCATTTTCAGAGATTGTAGATTTTTTTACCAACATCTGAATTTCCCGCTAAACTTAGTGATATATAAGACAGCGGTAATTTAAATGAGCAATAAAATACTCGTTTGATAGATATAATGAAGGTTTGCTAATTGATGAGCATAGGAAATAATATACTTTTGGTAGACGATCACCCGATGGTGGCAACAGCAATTAAAATGGTTTTATCCAAATCGACCTTAGTTAACGAAGTTCAAGCTGTTGGAAGTCAAAAAGAAGCACTACAATTTTTAAAAGCTAATAATGTAGCGTTAGCTATATTAGATATTGAGTTAGAAGACTCAGATGGTTTTAGCTTATACAAGCGGGCTGTTAGTGCAGGGTTTACTGGCAAAGTGTTATTCTTATCAGCTAAGCAAGATAAGCATATTATACGCACTGCAGCAAAGTTGGGAGCGCAAGGCTTCGTTAACAAAGCTGAAAGCCTTGAAGATATTTCTTCTGCTGTTGAAATGATCTTGCGTGGTTACACCTTTTTTCCTCAAGAGCATTTAATTGCTTCTGAAAAAGACATTGACGAGTTACTCACTGAGCGTGAACTCGCCGTAATGAATTACCTATTGCAAGGGCTATCGAATAAAGACATTGGTGAAAAACTTTTCATCAGTAACAAGACCGTCAGTACTTACAAAACAAAAATATTTGAAAAGCTTGAGGTTGATTCAGTTATCTCATTAGCTAAGCTAGTAAAAGACCGCGCCGTGTTCTAATGGCGGCAGTTATAAGTCAAGATTAAATCCCGTTTAATGTTTAGTAGGCAGTTTGCTTGCTTATTAAACATTCCCTGCCTGTAAATGCATAAAAATTCTTCTAATTAGATTTTTTAGATGAAAAAACTGAATTTTTTTTTCATTTTTCTTTACCGCTTTTTGATTTCAATAAATGTTACATTTATGTTTAAGTTTGAACGGAATATGAATGTGATGATTGTTACTAAAGGGCTATAGAAGCCTTACAGATGTGTGGCTGTTATATTTTTGTTAATTCGTTGTTTTGGTTATTTTCATATCAACGACGAGTCACCAAATTTTTCCGATGAAAGCCGAACATCAAGTTGACAGACTCAGATGCATTTAGCATTATTGGAGGGTTGATATCTATTAAAAGATATCAGGGTTGTCCTCTTCGGAGGGTAATTAAATTATAAAAGTAACATTACTTAATTGGTTGGGAACTATGTCTGTTAAAATCAGAAAGAGTCTTGTAGCATCAGCGTTGGTTGGCGCTTTTGCATTTGCAAGCAGCAATGTGATTGCAGATCCTTTGAAAGATGTGCAAGATGCAGGTCAACAAATTCAAAAGGCTGCTGTTAAGTCTCAAACTAAAATTGACAATGTATATGGTCAAACTCAAGAGCTAATCGCTGAGTACCGTAGCGTTGTTGACGAAACTGAGCTAATGAAGGTTTACAACGATCACGTAGCACGTTTGGTCGCTGACCAAAACGCTTCAATCGAATCGTTTGACCGTCAAATCGCAACTATCGATAACACGAAACAAAACGTTGTGCCTTTGATGTATCGCATGATCGATACGCTTGAGCAATTCATCAAAGCGGACGTTCCGTTCAATCTTGAAAACCGTCTAGCACGTGTTGAAAGACTTCGTGACATCATGGCGTCAGCTTCAGTTACTACATCTGAAAAATTCCGCCAAGTTCTTGAAGCTTACACTGTTGAAACTGCATACAGCTCAGCTGTAACTGCTTCTCAAGGTACTCTTGAGATCGATGGTAAGAGCATCAACGTTGACTTCGGTCGTTTAGGTCGTATCACTTACGTAGCTCAGTCTTTTGACCTTAAGCACGCGTGGGTGTGGGATAACAACACTAAACAGTGGAAAGAATTAGGTGAAGAATACCTAAAACCTGTTAAAGAAGTTATCCGTATGGCGCGTAAACAAGCGACATTAGAACTTGTTAAACTACCAATTTTTGGCGCGGAGTAATCAATAATGAAGAAACTATTTAAAGGTTTTGCTGTTGCAGCAGTACTATCTGTTTCTGCAGGTACCGCGCTTAATGCACACGCAAACACTGATGCTTTAGACAAAATTCTTGAGCAAGTTAAGCAAGAACGTATCTCTGAAGGCAAATTAAATAAGCAACGTGAACAAGAGTTCCTTTCAGCTCGTGCTGACAAGCAAGCGTTACTTAACAAAGCTAAAAGCGACCTAGCTGCTGAAAAAGCACGTGGTGACCGTTTAGCTAAAGAATATGCTCAAAACGAAAATACTTTAGCAGAAAAAGAGCAAGCTCTTTTAAATGCTCAAGGTACTTTAGGTGAGATGTTCGGTGTTGTACGTCGTGCAGCTGCTGATGCAATCGGTTCAATCGAAGCATCACTTGTTTCTGCTGAAAAACCAGGACGTGCTGAAGTACTTCGCTCACTAGCTGCTGCGAAAGAACTTCCAACTGTTCGTGAACTAGAAGAGCTTTGGATTTCTCTTCAAACTGAAATGACTGAGTCTGCTAAAGTTTCAACTTTTGAAACTGAAGTGGCAGGTCTTGACGGTTCATCTTCTGTGAAGAAAGTAACGCGTATCGGTAACTTCAACTTAGTTACTGACGACGGTTATTTAATCTATTCTCCAGAAACTAAAGCGATTCAACCTCTAGGTAAGCAACCTGATAGCTACATCCTAGCGGGTATCAGCGATTTAGAAGGTACTTCTGCAGATAACTACGCTGGTGTATACATCGACCCGACTCGTGGCGCGATCTTACGTATCAACACGCAGAAGAAATCACTAATGGAATACTACGAGCAAGGTGCTGAAGTAGGTTACATCATCACACTATTATTAGTTGTTGGTCTACTTATCTTCATCGTTCGTTTCATTGATCTTGCGCTTACTAGCACTAAGATTAAGAGCCAGCTTAAGAACCTTTCTACTCCGAATACAAACAACCCACTGGGTCGTATTCTTAAGGTTTACGCTGACAACAAGAATCAAGACGTTGAAAACCTTGAGCTTAAACTTGACGAAGCAATCCTACGTGAAACGCCTCGCATCGAAGCTGGTATCAACATCATCAAGATCTTGGCAGCAATCGCTCCATTACTAGGTCTACTAGGTACGGTAATCGGTATGATCCTTACGTTCCAAACAATCACATTGTTCGGTACAGGTGATCCGAAGATCATGGCTGGTAATATCTCTCTAGCACTTGTAACTACAGCGTTAGGTCTAATTGCAGCTCTACCACTTATCCTACTTCACTCAATTGTTGCGGGTCGTAGTAAGTCGGTTCTACATGTCCTTGATGAGCAAAGCGCTGGTATCATCGCTGCTCACGCGGAGAAGGAGAAAGCCTAATGCTAGTCCTGATGGAGATCTGGGAATCTATCAGGGATTTTGTTGGCACAGGCGGCCAGGTATTATACGTGGTCGCGATAGCACTCTTTCTTATGTGGGTTTTAATGATTGAGCGCTATTGGTTCCTACTAGCTGAGTTTCCTCGTATGACGAAGAACATTGTAGCTCAGTGGGATGCCCGCCAAGACACTACGTCTTGGTACGCACACAGAATCCGTGAAGCATGGATTTCTGAAGCGTCTGAAAAATTAGATCAGCGTATGTTGTTGATTAAGACATTAGTAGCTGTTTGTCCTTTAATCGGCTTATTAGGTACTGTAACGGGTATGATCGCGGTTTTCGAAACCATGGCTACTCAAGGTACTGGTAACGCACGTTTAATGGCATCAGGTATTTCAATGGCAACAATCCCAACAATGGCTGGAATGGTTGCGGCACTATCTGGAGTATTCTTTAGCTCACGTCTTGAAGCGAGAGCGAGAATGGCGAAAGCTAAACTTGTAGATAGCATGCCTCATCACTAGAGAGAGAATTAAATATGGCACGTAAACAACGTTTTCGTGAAGAAGAAGAAGCAGCGGTTGACATGACGCCAATGCTTGACATCGTATTTATCATGCTTATTTTCTTTATCGTAACTACATCGTTCGTTAAAGAGGCTGGTATCGAAGTCAATAAACCTAAAGCAGCTGCAGCTACGAAGCAAAAAAATGCAAACATTTTTGTTGCTATCCGCGCTGACGGTGCGATCTGGATTGATAAACAACAAGTAGACGTTGAGCGTGTATCAGCTAAACTTGAAAGTTTATTAGCAGAACAACCTACTGAAGTTGTAATTTTGCAAGCTGATAAAGAAGCAAAACACGGCGTAGTAGTTAAAGTTATGGACCAGATCAAAGCGACGGGTGATAACCTTAAAATTTCAATAGCTGGAGATCAGTAATGATTCGTTTTCTGTTTTCACTGATTGCAGGTGGGGCAGTTACTTTCGGCTTGTTCTACTTCATGGCGTACCTCATCTCCGGTGGAGCTGACCGTGCGACTGAACAAAAAGAACAGATCGTAGTCGAAATTATGACGAATCCGCCTGAATCTAAGGTGCAGGAGAGGAAGCGTGTTCCGCCTCCGCCTCCGCCACCGCCAAAGCAGCCGCCTAAACCGCAGCCGCCTCAGCCGGAAAACAGCAACCCTAACACTGGTGGTTTGTCATTTAATATGCCAAGCATCGATGTGGGTAGCACAGCTGGTGGCCTAAGTGGTCCAGGTGCATTTGGACGTGATGGTGACGCGACACCTATCGTTCGTATTGAACCAAAATACCCTACGCAAGCAGCGCGTGATGGTAAAGAAGGTTGGGTACAACTTTCATTCACTATCAATGAAGTGGGTGGTGTAGAAGATGTTGAAGTGATCGACGCCGATCCTAAACGTATCTTCGACCGCGAAGCTAAACGTGCGCTACGTAAGTGGAAGTACCGTCCGAAAATCATTGACGGCAAACCACAGAAGCAATTTGGTCTTCAAGTACAACTAGACTTTAAACTTAACCAAGGTAACTAAGGAGGCGAGTAATGAGAAATTTATCTAAAGTAACTGCACTTGCGCTTCTTATGTCTCTATCAGGTGTAGCTTTCACTGCACCTGCTTTAGCAGCGCCAGATTACGCGAAGATTGAAGCGCGTAAAAAAGCAAAAACTAAAGTAATGGGCGAGCGCGTTGGTAAAAAAGTTATTAAAGCGTTTGATTTGTACAATGAAGAGAAGCTTGATGAAGCGATTGCGTTACTTAAAGAAATCGATCCTTCGGATGAATTTGATAAGGCAACAGTCGATCGTTACTTAGGTCAAATGTACGCTCAAAAAGAGCAGTATCAATTGGCTATCAAGCATATCGCAGCGGCAGTTAAGCCTGACGTTTTAAATTTTGCTGACCAAGAGCAAGGCTTAAAACTTCTAGGTGATATGTACGCGGGTACTGAGCAATATGCAAAAGCGAAAGAAGCTTATGCAGCTTGGATGGACTTCACAGGTGAGGAAGACGACAAGGTTTATACACGTATTGCGCAAGCAAACTACGAGTTAAAACTTTTCAAAGACGTACTTCCTGCTGCAAACAAAGCAATTGAATTGGCAAAAGAACCTGCAAAGGCTGCTTACCAATTAAAGCTAGCTGCCTATTTTGAACTTAAACAGTACAAAAATATGGTAGGTGTTGCTGAAGAAATTGTTCGTGTTTGGCCTGAAGACAAAAAAGCCTGGGTTGGTTTAGGTAAATACTACCTTCAAACCGAAGACTTCAAGAAAGGTCTAGCGACCATGGAAGTTGCCTATAAAAATGGCTATTTTGAAAACGAAGTTGAATACAAAGTACTTTCTAACTTTTATTCGTTAAATGATATCCCTTACAAAGCAGCAGTTGTGCTTGAAAAGGCAATCAACGAAGAAAAAGTTAAGCGTAACAAGCAAAATATCAGTGCAGTGGCATCTAACTACCACCGTTCTAAAGATATTGAAAAAGCAGCTAAATACTATGAAGAAGCGGCTAAATTTGATGATGATGCTGAGCTTTACCGCAAAGCGGGTTCATTACTTTTACAATCGCAAAACTATAGTGCAGCCGTTGTTCGTTTGAACAAGGCAATAGAGTTAGGTTCTGACAAAAAAGGAACTATTTACTCTGATTTAGCTGAAGCTTATTACTACCAAGAGAAGTATAAGCAAGCTTATAACGCTATCACTAAAGCAATGGACGATCCGCGCACTCGCAAGTTTGCGAAGAGCTGGTCGACCTTCATCAAAGATAAAGCCGCTCGTAACGGTGTAAAAATCTAATTGATGTTGTTTTAAATTAAAAAGCCCCTCTGGGGCTTTTTTTATGGAATTTTAAAATGCTAAGACAGATCGTATTATTAGTTGTCGCAAGTGTGATGCTGATAGCTTGCTCTGAGCAAACATCAGGTTTCAAAACATTTAGTGAAGGGCAGCAAGCGCTGCAAACTATTAATAATTTATTATCGACTCAAGAACAGCAAAGTGAAGCTGCTAGCTGGCCTTTCTCAGAAAGTTATTTGCAAGCACGTCATCAAGCTTATCAAGGACTAAAAACGACGACGTTAGATGTGTCACAACAGGCGCAATTGAACTATTTAATTATTGCTGAGCGTTATCCCGAACGTTACTTTGTGTGGCCTGTACAACGTGATGTTATTAACCAAGCTCGTTTAGTAGATGACTATTCAGTAAATGAATTAGCTAACTGGCTAGAGTTAGTTGAAACGCAGCTAATTGCAGCTGAGCAAAGCAATCTGAAATTAAATAAAATCGAATTAACGCTTTTACATAATATGGTCAAATCGCACCTTGATAATAGCGATGACAGTGTACAAGCAGCACTAAACAAACTTAATCAATATTTAACTCAATATAAACCGCGTACAAAACTTGGTTTAGTCGGTTTGGCAAATGGTAAAGATTGGTATCAAAGTAAACTTAATTACTTTAGTGGTGAGACTAAGCCGCCTTTAACTTGGTTAAGTGAAATCCAGGCTTCGTTAAAGCAATCGCAGAATGCAGATTTTGTATTACCTGTATCAGACTCTCACGCTAAACCATTAGTAATGAACTATTTTGTAGAAAGTCATCAGCACACAGGTCTTGATTGGCAGCTTGATTATCTCGACCCGCTCAAAAGTAAGCGTAAATTAACAAAAGATGAGCAATACTTCTGGCAAGTTATGATGGAAACCGACTTAGGAATTCATTATCACACATGGAGTGAACAGCAAGCACGTGTTAGCTTGATGAAGCGTCTAGGGGTAAATCAGCAACAAGCTGATTGGTTAATTGAGGATATCGTGCTTTATCCTGCGATGAGCTTTATTTTTATAAATTAGTACAGCGCTGCGCTCTATGGAGCGCATCGCCGACAGCGTTGGCTTGCAGGATCTGCAAGTAAACGTTCGTCATCAATTTTTTCTTCACAATCACAGCAATAGCCATACTGCCCAATATCGATTTGGCATAGTGCTGCTTCTAACTTTTCTATTCGAGCAATCAATATTTGATACTCAGAACCGAGATTATTTGCTGTCAGCTCTAACCAGTCTGAAGGGGGATGATCCTTGAGTTGCGATAGCAGTTGCTGATGATAGGCTTGATCAGAATTAGCCAGCATATCCAGTAAACGTTGTCGAACCTGCGCAAGTTCCGCAGATAACTTTGTTTGAATTTCAGTATTGTTCATCGCTTTTCTTCCAAGTGGGCAATACTGGTATTATCAAACAAAATCCATTTGCTAATTATGATTTGTATCAATACTCGGCGCTTTCGCGTACTTTCTTAGTACGTCAGCGACTTCATCTTTCGCTTTTAAACGTCTGATCTCATCAAAAAGTGCGTTGGCTTGTGGGTATTGGCGCTTTAAATAACCAAGCCATTGCTTGGTTCGAGAGGCAAAATACTTCTCACATTTACTTTCTTCTTGATGCATCGAAGAATGGATGATGTGGTATATCACATGTTCCCATAACATCGGAGTGTAATGCTCGTTTTCTGCATGAGATTTTATTTGTTTTGCTAAATCAGGCATCGCTAATGCACCACGACCAAGCATTAAATCTTGGCAATGACTGCGTTTTTGGCAAAGCATAGCATCTTCAACGTGCCAAATTTCGCCATTAGCAACGACCGAAATATTTTTATCTTTGATCAACGGGGGGATTTTTTCCCAGTATGCCGGTGGGTTGTAACCATCTCTTTTAGTTCTGGCATGAACAGCAAGACTTGAAGCACCCGCGCTAACAACAGCATCAACAATTTCTTGGCTATTACTATCATCATCAAAACCAAGCCTAATTTTGGCACTTACTTCATGGCAAGGATCAACAGCATCACGTACGGCTTTAATAATTTCATACATGTGCTCAGGGTCTTTTAACAGTACCGCACCACCTTTACTTTTGTTCACTGTTTTAGCTGGGCAACCAAAATTTAAGTCAATGCCATGCGAGCCTAGGCGTATTGCTTTGACGGCATTTGCTGCCAAAGCATGAGCAACTTGACCTAGCAACTGAATACGCACTGGCGTACCTGCACGGGTATAGCCACCTGTTTTTAGCTCAGGACAATAGCGATGAAACACGCGTTCGGGCAGTGTGTCTTCAACGACACGAACAAACTCTGTTACGCATAAATCAAATCCACCTAAATCAGTTAAGAGTTGTCGCATTTTAAAATCCACAACGCCTTCCATCGGTGCTAAAACTAGTCGCATGATACCTGTTAACTCATCAAAAATTAGGACGCGTATTCTAGCTTTTCTGGATTGTTTTATAAATCGTAATTTGCATTCTTGGCACTTTCAGAAAATAATTATAAAAATTTTGAAAGTAATTTTTAGTTCTCGGGTCTTGTTTAATAACCCTTTATAAAAAAGAGAGTCATCGAATGAACACAGTTAAGAAAAATTCAATTGCATTAACATTAGGTGCGGTTGTAGTAGGTGCGTCAAGTTTTGTAGCAACTGATGCGAGTGCAAACCCATTTGAATTTCAGCAAATGCAAGCAGGCTATCAACTAGATGCCGCAGAAGGTAAATGCGGTGAAGGTAAATGTGGCGGCGATAAAAAAGCTGAAAAAGAAGGCAAGTGCGGTGAAGGTAAGTGCGGCGGCGACAAAAAAGCAGCCAAAGAAGGCAAGTGCGGCGAAGGTAAATGCGGCGCAGATAAAAAAGCAGCCAAAGAAGGCAAGTGCGGCGAAGGTAAATGCGGCGCAGACAAAAAAGCAGCCAAAGAAGGTAAGTGTGGCGAAGGTAAATGCGGCGCAGACAAAAAAGCAGCCAAAGAAGGTAAGTGCGGCGAAGGTAAATGTGGCGCAGACAAAAAGAAAGCTAAAGAAGGTAAGTGTGGCGAAGGTAAATGTGGTTCTAATCACTAAGCGCTCATTTAGCTTTTAAAAGGGCCGTAAAGGCCCTTTTTAGTAGGAGGTAGTATGTTAAATGAATCAGTAGCTGATTTTGGGCTGATTGGCTTAGGTTTGCGCCGAGAAATGCTTGATGAAATGCTCATTGATGTTCCTAAACCTATTGAGTTTTTAGAAGTTGCACCTGAAAACTGGCTAAAGCTTGGGGGGCGTTTTGGTAAACAATTTAAACAGCTTACCGAACAACATGCCTTTGTTTGCCATGGTTTATCGTTATCGATTGGCTCACCAGCAGCGCTTGATATTGAATTTGTGCAATCGCTTAAAACCTTTTTTAAAGAGCATAATATTCGTTTATTCAGCGAGCACTTAAGTTACTGCTCGGGCGAAGGACATATGTACGATTTAATGCCTATACCATTTACTGAAGATGCTATTAAGCATGTTGCTTCTCGTATTAGGCAAGTACAAGATATTTTAGAACAGCCAATTGCTATTGAAAACGTGTCTTACTATGGCGCCCCTGGGCAACAAATGACAGAACTTGAATTTACTAATGCTGTTTTAGAAGAAGCTGATTGTAAACTGCTGCTCGACGTGAATAATATTTACGTTAATTCGATTAATCATGGTTATAACGCTGAGCAATTCCTAGCTGAATTACCAACAAAACGGATTGCCTATGGGCATGTTGCGGGCCATTACACTGAGGCTGAAGATCTACTGGTTGATACCCATGGTGCGCCAGTTATCGATCCTGTTTGGCAATTGCTTGAAAAAGCTTATGAAGTTCATGGCGTATTTCCCACCTTATTAGAGCGTGATTTTAATATTCCGCCGATGAGTGAGTTATTAGCAGAGCTAAAAACCATTGAAACACTGCAGCACACAGTCAATAAGCAAAACCAAGCAAGGGTTAAACACAGTGCCTGAACATTTTACTCAAGTACAGCAAGCGTTTATGGCGCATATCCGCGACCCTCAACAACACGCTAAGCCTAGTGATATTGAAGAGCGTCGGATGGCTATTTACCGCGACTTATTTTTTAATAATGTGGATGGGTTTGTCAGCTCTGCGTATCCAGTATTAAAAAGTTTATATTCAGAGCAAGCTTGGCACAGACTCGTTAGGCAGTTTTTTAGCCAGCATGATTGTAAATCACCTTATTTTTTAGATATTGCAGGGGAGTTTTTGGCTTTTCTTGCTAATGACTATGAAGTGCAAAGCGATGATCCCGCGTTTATGTTAGAGCTAGCGCACTATGAATGGGTTGAGCTTGATGTATCGGTTGCTCAAGAGGTGGCAGAAGAAGTCAGTTTATCGGCTCATCAAGTGACAAGCTCTGCATTATTCTTAAGTTCACTTGCGCGTAACTTGAGTTACAGTTTTCCTGTTCATACCATCAGTGCAGATAATCAACCAAGTGAAGCGGCAGCACAACCCAGTTACTTTGTGGTTTATCGTGATAACGATGACGAAGTACAATTTTTATCAACAAATGCGATGACCGCATTACTTCTTAATATCATAGAATCTCAGCCGGGTGCCGATTTAAATGATGTATGCCAAGCAGTTGCAGAGCATGCGCCTCAATTTAGCCAAGAGCAGCTGTATCAAGGAGCGCTCAATACCTTAAGTGCCATGGCAGAACGCGGCATTGTGGTTTCTAATACCTTGGTTTAAAAATCAGCTAAAAGTCTTTATTGATGTATTTAGTTCGACTATTATGAGCGCCTTATTTTGTCGTGCTTAAATAAAGGTAGTAATTATGTCGAATGATAAAGACTTTAAAGATCCGTTCAATACAACTTATTTCATTGCGTTTTTAGCTGTATTCGGTGGCATTGGCTGTCTAAACGCTATTCTTGGTTGGATCACTTCTTTATCTTAATCTGCGCAAGCAAATTAAAGACAATAGGCTGCATTATGCAGCCTTTTTTATAGCTGATATTTCTTGTTAAGTGATTAATTTCGAAACTTGCTACCGACTTTCTACTAAGGTGATGTTATACTCTCGAGCTTTGTTAGATAAACTTTTTGAGCAGTATAATTATGACTCAAGCAACTTCAACGCTCATCAAACAGAGCATTGCAACGATCGCTGATTACCCAAAGCCGGGCATTATGTTCCGCGACGTAACTACTTTAATGGCTAATGCTGACGCATTTAAAGCAACCATCGACAGCTTTATTGCAGCATATAAAGACCAAGGTTTTACAAAAATCATCGGTACTGAATCTCGTGGTTTTATCTTCGGTGCACCACTTTCTTACGCACTAGGTATTCCATTCATTCCTGTTCGTAAACCAGGCAAACTTCCTCGCGAAGTGATTTCACAAAGTTATCAATTAGAGTATGGTGAAGATATTCTTGAGCTTCATACAGACGCAATTGTCCCTGGCGATAAAGTGTTACTAGTAGATGACTTACTGGCTACAGGTGGCACAATCGAAGCAACGGCAAAATTAGTTGCTAAACTTGGCGGTAACGCAACTGATGCGGCATTTGTTGTTTCTTTACCTGAGCTGGGTGGTGAGCAACGAGTTGCTGATATGGGCATCAAAATCTTAAAGTTGGTTGAATTCGAAGGCGAATAATTAATGAGTTATCAGGTTCTAGCAAGGAAATGGCGACCACAAACCTTTCACGAGTTAGTGGGGCAGTCTCATGTTAAACAAGCATTAGTTAATGCATTAACACAAAATAGACTCCATCACGCTTATCTCTTTACTGGAACCCGTGGGGTGGGTAAAACAACCATTGCACGTATATTCGCAAAAAGTCTCAACTGCGATAAGGGTATCTCTGCTGAGCCATGCGGCCAATGTTCAAGTTGTACTGACATTGAAGCAGGCCGTTATATTGATTTATTAGAAATCGATGCGGCATCACGTACCAAAGTAGAAGATACCCGCGAAATCCTTGATAACGTTCAATACGCACCAACACGTGGTCGTTACAAGGTATACCTAATCGATGAAGTTCACATGCTGTCAAAGCACAGTTTCAATGCATTACTAAAAACATTGGAAGAACCGCCAGAGCATGTGAAGTTTTTATTAGCGACAACCGATCCGCAAAAACTACCCGTGACGATTTTATCGCGTTGCTTACAGTTTAATTTAAATGCTTTGTCGCAATCAGAAATTCATGATCAGCTTGCCCATGTTCTTAATCAAGAACAGCTAAGTTTCGATGATAAATCATTGTCTATTTTAGCTAAGGCAGCCGATGGTAGTATGCGTGATGCATTGAGTCTTACAGACCAAGCAATTGCGCAAACCAATGGCAATATTAATCATCAGGCTGTGCAAACTATGCTTGGCTTGATGGATACTCAATATAGCCAAACCATGTTAGCAGCGTTACTGTGCCAAGATGGCGATGCATTACTTCAAGAAGTAAAAGCAGTCGTTAGCCGAAACCCCAACTTTGTAGCCTTGCTCGACGATTTAATTGCCCTGACGCATCTTATTCAGCTTGTGCAACTTGTGCCTAGTGCAGCGGCACTTGATGATACTAACCGAGATTTTATTGAGCAGGTGGCACAAACCACTGATGCACAGCAGATGCAGGTTTACTACCAATTGCTACTCAATGGTAAAAAAGATTTGCAATGGGCACCCGATGCTAAACTTGGCTTTGAAATGATCATGTTGCGACTGCTTGCATTCCAACCTACGCAATTTGCACAAAGCCAAACACCAACGAATACCCAGCAACAGGTTAAGCCAAGTGGTGCCGGTGCACTGCGTGATATTTTGAAAAAATCTACGGCGCAACGTGAGCAAGCTGCTTCAGAGCAAGCACCAGTTGCACATAGCTCTGCACAGACAACTGCTGTTCCTTCAGAGCCTCAGCCAACACAAGCTGAGCCTATTCAAGCAGCCAAGGCAGAAACGGCACATAGCCATGAGCCTGCCCAGCAAGTTGAAGCAACAGCAGTAGAGCAGCCTGATGCTGGTCAACAGCCTCAGCAATCTGTTGAAACTGCAATGGTTGCTGAAGTTCAACCTGCGCCACAACAGCAAGAGCCAAGCCACTCAGAGCAAGTGCCAGCAGCTGAGTACTCATCACCAGAGTATTCTTCGCAAGATTACATGGACGATCATGATGCGCAAATGGATTCATCACTTGCAGCGCAATACGATGATGTGATGAATAGCGCCTATGATCAGGGCTTTACTGCCAATGAAGCATCTGCGCCTCAGCAACAGCAAACAGCACCAGCACAATTACAACAGCAGCAAAGTCAGGCGCAGTCGGCCATTGCTCGTATTTTACAAGATCGCAATATTTCAGGTGCTGGGCGTTTAAGTGGTGCAGCAACGCAAACTCATGCTAAAGCAGAACCACAGCCTGAAGCTAAGCCCAAAGCAGAGCCGCCAGTGCAACAAAGCACAGCCGCGACCAACATTCAGCCTCAGCAGCAAGCAATGGCTGCTGAAGTAAAAAAGCCCATCCCCCAGCAAACGGGGGAGAGCAGTAGTAAAGTAAAAAAAGTCGACTTTCGAGAAAAGCATCAAACAATCACCGAAAACTTAGCGCCAGAGTTACTTGAGCAGATCAATCCACAAAAAGCGCCAGAGCCAGTAGTTGAAGAAGCCAGTATTCCGATACCTGATGATTTTGAAAGCCCGATCAGCAGTATTAAATTTGCACATGAACAAGACGAATGGGCGTATTTAATTAAACGCATGGGACTGGGTGGTCGCATGCGCCAATTTGCGCTGCATTCAATCTTTACCAAGCAGAATAATCAGCTGCACATTGAAGTTGATTCATCACAGCGCCATTTAGATAGCGCTGTGCTAAGACAAAAGCTCAATGCCGCATTAAGTGAAATTTATGGCCATAATGTTGAGCTTAGTATCGAGTTTGCTGATGGCGTAATTGATTCACCGTATTTGATTCAACAAAAAATTGATGCGGGACGTCATCAACAAGCGATTGATGTAATAAATAGCGATGAAAATATAGTGCAATTTCAGCAGTTATTTAGCGCTATAATCGATGAAAACAGTATTCAGGCATTGTAATTAGTTACAATAGCCCTTATCTTCATGCCAATTAAAGTAGTTTAGAAAGAGAGACAGTTATGTTTAAAGGTGGAATGGGTAACATGATGAAGCAAGCGCAGCAAATGCAAGAGCGCATGCAAAAAGCCCAAGAAGAAATCGCAAACCTTGAAGTTGTAGGTGAAGCAGGTGCAGGCCTAGTTAAAGTAACTATGCTTGGTAACCACAATGTTCGTCGTGTTGAATTAGATGACAGCCTAATGGAAGACGACAAAGACATGATCGAAGATTTATTAGCGGCAGCGTGTAACGATGCTGTACGTCGTGTTGCTGAAGAAACACAAGAGCGCATGAGCAAAGTAACTGGCGGTATGCAATTACCACCAGGTATGAAAATGCCATTCTAAGTGATTTTGTATGCAACTATCTCCTAGTTTAACACAGCTAATTGAAGCGCTACGATGCCAGCCGGGCATAGGCCCTAAGTCGGCACAGCGCATTGCTTTTCATTTGCTTGAGCGTGACCGTCAGGGTGGTAAACAGCTTGGCCATGCATTAACCAAGGCAATGGATGAAGTAGGGCATTGTCAATCTTGTCGTACTTTTACAGAGCAAGCGGTATGCGATATTTGTTCAAGTGTTAAACGCCAAGATAGTGGTTTATTGTGTGTGGTCGAATCACCAACCGATGTACTCGCGATTGAGCAAACTGGTCAATACCAAGGTCTTTACTTTGTTTTAATGGGTCACTTGTCGCCAATTGATGGCATAGGACCAAAAGAAATTGGCCTTGATATTCTTGAAAGCAAGTTGCAACAAGGTGGCATTAATGAGGTGATCCTCGCAACCAATCCAAGTGTTGAAGGGGAAACCACAGCCCACTACATTGCTGAGCTTTGTCATAAGTATCAGGTAGGTGCATCTCGAATTGCTCACGGTGTCCCTGTTGGTGGTGAGCTCGATTTACTCGATGGTATGACATTGATGCATGCATTTAGCGGGCGACGCGCCGTAAATCAGGTCTAACAACCTCGATCAAAAAAGTTATTACAAAAAGTCTGCAAATCGCAGACTTTTTTGTTTATGTTTTATTTTATACAAAGAAAATATAGAGAAATATCTATGAAGGTTTTTAGGAAGAATAATCAAAATGAAGGACACAAGAGTTTTCATGAGAAAGAAGCTCAAAAGTGGGACCATAGGTTTTCATTTTCACTTTCACTTACATGGTTTCTACCTTTAAGCGCATTAGCATTAGAGCTTTCTTTTGTTGGGCGTCACATTAGTTTTGATATAACAAACCTATCAAATTGGATGGAGTTTGAAGCTGTTTTCGCTTTTCCTATTAGGCTATTTCTTCTTATGGTTGCTATTACAACTTTATTAGGTCTCTATTCAAGAAGTTTATACCTAGCTGAGCAGCTGAGGCTTTTTAGGCTTCAACAAAACTTTTCTTTTGAACAGCTTAAGCTATCACAGGAGCAATCTATTAGAGCTGAACGTCAATTACAACTGGCTGAGAAGAAAGAGTCATTTGCCATGTATATCGAGCACTATAAATCTTTTTCTGCACATATAGACGAAATTTTATATGGCTTTAAATCAATACATGCAACTTATCAGGGAGTTAGTGAAGAGACTATAATAGTAAATAAGAATCGCTTATATTCTATTGTTTTTCCCGAGAACAATCCTGCTTCAATAAGTAATTTGACCTTAAAATCCAACCATATACTCTTTTCAAAAGAAATAGGCTTTCCAATTAACCTTTTTTCTTTGAATGAAATGGTTGATCAAAATGATAAGTGTAAATTAGAGCATGAAGAAAGATTTTTCGACGAGATAAGCAAAGATTTAGTCGGAAAGTTAGGAATATTTATTAAAACTCATAGAAATGATAATGAAAGTTTTAATTTAGGAATTTACTTGGCTGATATTTCTAGAGTGGCCAACCTTATAAGTAGTCTTGGTTTGTCAACTGTAGAAGACTGTAAATTTATTGGGGATACCACGATAAGATTTTATGAATATTATCTTGAACACCACGAAACTTGATTTATTAATCAAGTCAGCCTGACGCAGACTTTTTTAATTTTTTGCCTTGAAGTTCAAAAAGCCTGCCCCATATAAAGAGTCATAGTGCAGATTAGACACTTTGTTAATTGGAGATTTACACAATGACTGCAGCACAAAAAGAAACATTAGGCTTTCAAACAGAAGTCAAACAACTATTAAACCTGATGATTCACTCTCTTTACTCTAATAAAGAGATTTTCCTACGTGAGCTTGTATCAA
Organism: Pseudoalteromonas sp. PA2MD11; assembly: GCF_017808125.1. Classification (NCBI taxonomy): domain Bacteria; kingdom Pseudomonadati; phylum Pseudomonadota; class Gammaproteobacteria; order Alteromonadales; family Pseudoalteromonadaceae; genus Pseudoalteromonas; species Pseudoalteromonas sp. PA2MD11. The sequence goes on along the minus strand of NZ_JADKNF010000001.1, from coordinate 150,364 downwards.
ACGCGTCAGATGCGGCAGATAAATTACGTTTCCTTGCGCTTTCGAATGGCGATTTATACGAAAACGATGCGGAACTAAAAGTACGTATCAGTGCCGATAAAGAAGCAAACACGGTCACCATTACTGATAACGGTATTGGTATGAGCCGTGAAGATGTGATCAATTCACTAGGTACAATTGCAAAATCAGGCACCGCAGAATTTTTCCAAAACCTAACAGGCGACCAAAGCAAAGATTCACAATTGATTGGTCAATTTGGTGTTGGTTTTTACTCAGCGTTTATCGTTGCTGATAAAGTAACAGTGCGTACGCGTAAAGCAGGTGAAAGCCAAGGTATTGAATGGCAATCTGCAGGTGAAGGTGAGTACACATTACAAGAGATTGATAAACCATCACGCGGTACTGAAATCATTCTTCACCTTCGTGAAGACGAAACAGAATTTGCTGATGAGTTCCGTTTACGTAGCATCGTCACTAAATATTCAGACCATATTTCTATTCCAGTTGAGATGTATAAAGCAGAGGTACCTGAATCTGAAGGTCCTGACGGCGAGAAAATTCCAGCACAGCCAGGCGAGTGGGAAGGTATTAACCGCGCGACAGCACTATGGACCCGTGACAAGTCAGAAGTAACAGACGAAGAGTACAAAGAGTTTTATAAGCATATCGGTCACGATTGGGAAGAGCCACTAAGCTGGGCACATAACAAGGTTGAAGGTAAAACTGAGTACACTAGCTTGTTATACATCCCGAAAAAAGCACCTTTCGATTTATGGAACCGTGAGCGTCAATCTGGTTTAAAACTGTATGTACAACGCGTTTTCATCATGGATGACGCTGAGCAGTTCATGCCAAGCTACTTACGTTTTGTGAAAGGTTTACTTGATTCAAACGACTTACCACTAAACGTGTCGCGTGAAATCTTACAAGACAACAAAGTAACACAAGCAATCCGTAAAGGGTGTACATCGCGCGTACTTAAAATGCTTGAGCGTATGGCGAAAAACCGCGAAGAAGATTACCAAACGTTCTGGAACGAGTTTGGTCAGGTGTTAAAAGAAGGCCCTGCTGAAGATGCGGCTAACAAAGAAGCCATTGCTAAGCTACTGCGTTTTGCTTCTACACATACTGATGAAAGCACTCAAAATGTATCGCTTGAGCAATACATTGAGCGTATGAAGCCAGAGCAAGACAAAATCTATTATGTAGTTGCTGATTCATTTGCTGCAGCGAAGAACTCACCACACTTAGAGATCTTCCGTAAGAAGGGCATCGAAGTATTGCTTCTAAGCGACCGTGTTGATGAGTGGATGATGAGCTACTTAACAGAGTTCAACGAAAAATCATTCCAGTCAATTACTCGTGGTGACTTAGATTTAGGCAACATGGATGACGAAGAAACTAAAAAAGCGCAAGAAGAGTCAGAAAAAGAAGTTGCAGGCCTAGTTGAGCGCATTAAAGCTGCACTAGGTGATAACGTTAAAGACGTACGCTTTACGCACCGTCTAACTGACTCTCCTGCATGTGTTGTTGCTGATGAGCACGATATGAGCTCGCAAATGCAAAAGTTAATGGAATCAGTTGGTCAAACAGTGCCTGAGCAAAAGCCAATTTTTGAGCTTAACCCAGAGCATCAGCTTGTTAAACACTTAAATGTTGAACAAGATGAAGACAAGTTTGCCCAGTGGTCACAAGTGCTTCTAGATCAAGCATTACTGGCTGAGCGCGGTACGTTAAAAGACCCTGCAGGCTTTGTAACTCGTTTGAACAAACTAATGCTAGATTTAAGCAAATAAGCGTTTTAGCGCAATGAGTTTGAAAAGGGAGCAAGGCTCCCTTTTTTATTGCCGCTAATATAGGCAATTGGTATAAGTTACTTGAGGTATAGCCTTAGTTGTGGAAGAATTCAGGCTCTAAAAACAAAACTCCACTGATCGACCATTATTAAGATTAGTATCACACAGAGGACAATGATATGCGCATTATTCTTTTGGGCGCGCCGGGTGCAGGTAAAGGTACTCAAGCTCAGTTTTTGATGGACAAATACGGTATTCCACAAATTTCTACGGGCGATATGCTGCGTGCAGCAATCAAAGAAGGTACACCACTTGGTCTTGAAGCTAAAAAAGTAATGGATGCAGGTCAATTAGTATCTGACGAAATTATTATCGGTCTAGTTAAAGAGCGCATTGCTAAGCCAGATTGCGAAAAAGGTTTCTTACTAGACGGTTTCCCTCGTACTATTCCTCAAGCAGATGCAATGAAAGAGAATGGCGTGGTAGTTGATCACGTTATCGAATTTGACGTTGCTGACGAAATCATCGTTGAGCGTATGGGCGGCCGTCGCGTACACCCTGGCTCTGGTCGTGTTTATCACGTTGTTTATAATCCACCTAAAGTTGATGGTAAAGATGACATCACAGGTGAAGACCTAATCATTCGTGATGACGACACTGAAGAAACAGTTCGTAAGCGTTTAGGTATTTACCACGACCAAACTAAACCATTAGTTGATTACTACCAAGCAGAAGCAAAAGCGGGTAACACTCAGTACCACAAGTTAGACGGTACTCAAGCTGTTGAAGCTGTTAGCCAACAACTTGGTGAGCTTTTAGGTTAATACCCTAATTGCTGATATGAAAAAACCGCCTTGGGCGGTTTTTTTGTGTTTGTATCACTGCAAGTTAAAATTGCGCTTTTACAGTTTCTTTAATGCAGCAATAGCACCGTCGTAATCAGGCTCTTTTGAAAGGTTATCGACAAGCTGCTTGTAAACGATGTTATGTTCTTTATCGAGCACAAATACGGCACGGGTTAACAAGCCCATATCTTTGATAATCAAACCGTAGTTCTTACCAAAGTCACGCCATACAGAGTCAGATAAGGTCACTATTTTGTCTATATTCTCGGCTTTACAAAAACGCTTCTGTGCGAACGGTAAATCTGCGCTTAAGGTCAGCATCGCCACACTTGGGTATTCTGAAGCTACTTTTTCATTGAAGTGTTTGGTTTGAATACTACATACACCTGTGTCTAAACTTGGCACAACGCTTAAAAGCACGGCTTGGCCTCGATAGTTGTCTAGTGTGACGGGGGTAAAGTTGCCATCTACTACTTTAAAATTAGGCGCTTGTTGGCCAACTTCAACACCTTGCCCTAGTAAAGTAACCGGTTTAGACTGGGCTGAAACCTTACCTGCGTCTAAACTATTTTCTGATAAATCACCTGCATAACTAAACGTGCACACAGCGCCTAATGCAAACATTAGCGGACGTAACATAATAAAATTCCTTTAAATTAACGCATTTAACTTCAGTGTATTATACTCATGAAGTGGCTCCAAGGATTAGTACAATTTAAAATTGTAAATAACCATTAGTTTGATTAACATGTGCCTGTGACCCTATTTTTTACATATAAAAATAAGAATAAAGTTACTAGTTAATGTTTTTGCTAGTTAGAAAGTGTGGATTTAGAGAGAATATATGTCAACATCGGTATTAGTTTGTGATGATTCAAAGTTAGCACGTCGACAATTAGCACGCTCTTTACCCGATGATTGGGATATAAAAATTGAGTTTGCTGAAAATGGTGTTCACTGTATTGAGCAAATCAAAAAAATTCAGCCGGAAATTTTATTTCTCGATTTAAACATGCCTGAAATGGATGGTTACGAAGTACTGCAAGCCATTCAAGAACAAGACCTTCATGTTCTCACTGTTGTTGTATCTGGAGACATCCAACCTAATGCTCATCGACGTGTGCTTGAGTTAGGCGCAATCGACTTTATTCAAAAACCTTGTTCCGCCGAGAAACTAGCGAGTATTATTGAACATCATGGTATTAAAGATAAAGCCATGCGTGAGCGTCTTGCTAATAAGCTAGGTGAGCAAGTTGATCCCGATGTGCGTGATATCTACCAAGAACTCACCAATGTCGCAATGGGGCAAGCTGGAGACTTATTAGCGCGTCTTCTTAATGTATTCGTAAAGCTTCCTATTCCTAATGTAAATGTTTTAGAAGTCAATGAACTAGATATGGCTTTGCGCTCGATTGATGCCAATGCCGCAACCTCAGGTGTATGTCAGGGTTTTATTGGCGGCGGTGTTTCTGGCGAAGCACTATTGCTGTTAAATGATTCAAGTTTTAAAGAAATCGCCTCGTTAATGAATTATGAGGGTGAGCTCAACGATAAAGTTGAATTAGAGCTATTAATGGATGTGAGTAACATATTAATAGGGGCTATTCTGACAGGACTGTCGCACCAATTAGATATGCGTTTTAGCCAAGGTCATCCTGTGGTGCTGGGACAACACTGTGATGTATCTGATTTAGTAAAGGCGAATAAATCTCGCTGGCAACGAACGCTGGCGATTGAGATCAGCTATGGCATCGAAAATCACAATATTAACTGTGATTTGATGTTGCTGTTCACCGAGGACTCATTAAAAACCCTTAAGTACAAAGTAGCTTATTTATTAGAAGACTAAACTATGCCTGCAGCCGATTTTAATATGAATGAACTCCATTGGTTAATGGATATGTTTAATACCGTTGATGTAGGCCTAGTGGTGCTCGATAGAGACTACAAAGTATGCATCTGGAATGGGTTTATGGAAAACCATTCTGGCCTATTGCCAAGCGCGGTGAAAGATAAAGACCTGTTTGATTTGTTTCCATCAATCGATGAAAAGTGGTTTCGCAGCAAATCTGAGTCTGTGTTCATTTTAAATAATCGCTCATTTACTATTTGGGAGCAGCAGCCATATATTTTCCGTTTTAAGAATTACCGCCCAATTACCGGTAAAGCGGATCATATGTATCAAAATGCCACTTTTATTCCACTGACGACGACCACAGGTGAAGTATCGCATATCTGTATCATTATCTATGATGTAACCGATGAAGCGGTGAATAAAAAAGAGCTAGAAGAAGCGAATAGCAAGCTTGAACAAATGAGCCGTACCGATGCACTTACTAAGCTTACTAACCGTGGTTACTGGGAAGAAAAGCTACGCAAAGAATACATGCGCATAGTGCGCAGTGGCGGGTGCAGCACCTTGTTAATGTTTGATATTGATCACTTTAAAAAGGTTAATGATGAACATGGCCATCGCGGCGGTGATGAGGCGCTGCGTCATATTGCAGACTTACTGCGTAAAACTCTGCGTGAAACAGACTTAGCAGGTCGCTATGGCGGTGAAGAGTTTGCGGTAACCTTGCTTGATACTGATCATGAAGGTGCACATATATTTGCTGAGCGATTAAGAACACTCATTGAGAACTCATCAATTTACTTTGATGGCAAACAAATTCAACTGACGGTCAGTATTGGCTTTGCCTGCTTCGACGAGAAGTTTGATCGCTACGAAAAGTGGGTTGAAGCCGCCGATAAAGCCTTATATCACTCAAAAGAAAACGGCCGTAACAAGGTCACAGCTTACACAGATTTATAAACAAACAAGGGGCAATTAAGCCCCTTTTTCATAGTAACTCTATTCAGTTAAGCAGATTAAACCCCAAGTGGCGGTAACACAAGAATATCTGTTTTAAGTAGCTTCATGACTTTTTCGGCGGTATTACCAATTAAATGACCTTTAATACCTGTATTACCCACCGAACCCATAATCACTAAGTCAGCATTTAATTTAGCTGCAACACTTGGGATCACTTGCTCAACCACACCGGCTTTGATTTTAAGCTTGTCTTTTAAGTCGTGCGCTTCGATTAAGGTTCGCTGTGCTACGGGTAGCTTTTCAAAGGCGTTAATCACTTGCTCATCTGAAAATACAATGCCTAAATCACGTAAAAACGGTGATACATGTACGGTATAACAGGCATAAAACTCGCTGTCGTAGTCTTTTGCATAGGCTAAGCCTGCTTTGATAATTGCTTCGTTTAAACAGTATTTAGTCGCCTTCTCACTGCCTAAATCAAGGGCTGCCAGCACATTGGTATTGTTACGCCATTTGTTATCGGCGGCCAAATAAAGTGGCAGCGGGCTAAAGCGAATAAGCTGCCAGTCTAGCTCTGTAAATTGCGTTTCTTCGTCGATGTGGCGAGTTTTAATCACCATTTCATAATCTGACGTATCAAGCTCATTGGCTAGCCATTGTACTGGGCTTTCATGCCACAGGGTTTGCAAAGTATAGCTACCATCATCTAAATACTCGCTGATAAGTGGACCAAGTGCTGCACGGACTTTAGCAAGCTCTTTGTCTTGAATAGCCAGCGCTTCATCAGGTGGAATAGAGAATAAAATGTTATTGGTGTCTTCGTAGCTAAAAGCAACAATATCAATATGCTTCATGCCTTTGGCTTTTTGTCTTGCATGTAATATAGATGTTTTAGCATCGGCCGTTGAGTCGATGATCACCAATATCTTTTTATTCATTTTTGGTTACTCTGTTGTGTGTCGGGCATCACTGCTTGGGCATTCACCCAATAATGAAACTTCACCTGTTGCGCTTTCTTGTTCCAGTTTTACCTTAAAGCCCCATAACCTGTAAAGGTGTTTTAGTACTTCATCTTTAGACTTGTTTAAAGGAATATTGTTATGGGGTACATAACGCAGAGTAAGTGAACGATCTCCTCTAATATCAACATTATAGACTTGAATATTTGGTTCGTGATTACTTAAGTTGTATTGTGCCGACAGGGTTTCACGCACCTGGTGATAGCCCATTTCATCATGAATGGCACCGACATTGAGGGTTGGCTCTTTTTCATGATCAATAATGGTAAACAACTTAAAATCACGAATAATTTTTGGCGATAAAAACTGGCTAATAAAGCTCTCGTCTTTAAAGTTTTGCATTGCAAAGTGCAAGGTTTCTAACCAATCACTGCCGGCATACTCTGGAAACCACTTCTTGTCTTCTTCTGTTGGGTTTTCGCAAATACGGCGAATATCAACCATCATGTTAAAGCCAAGAGCATAGGGGTTGATCCCTGAATAATAATTACTGTTGTAGGGTGGTTGATACACCACATTGGTGTGACTTTGTAAAAACTCGAGCATAAAGGCATCGGTGAGCTTACCTTCGTCGTACAGATGGTTCAAAATGGTGTAATGCCAAAACGTAGCCCAGCCCTCATTCATCACTTGAGTTTGTTTTTGTGGGTAAAAATATTGCGAAATTTTACGCACAATTCGAATTATTTCTCGTTGCCATGACTCTAGCAGCGGCGCATTTTTTTCGATGAAGTACAAAATGTTTTCTTGTGGCTCTTCTGGAAAACGGCGCTCACGTTTTTTTGACTCTTGCTGCGAAGTAGGGATTGTGCGCCACAACTCGTTGACTTGCGATTGTAGGTAGTCTTCACGTTCTTGTTGGCGTTTTTGCTCTTCATAAAGAGAGATACGTTGCGGGCGTTTGTAGCGGTCGACACCATAATTCATTAATGCATGACATGAATCAATCAGGTTTTCGACCTCGGTAATACCGTATTTCTCTTCGCACTTGGCAATGTAATTTTTGGCAAATAATAAGTAATCGATAATTGAGCTGGCATCAGTCCAGGTTTTAAATAAGTAATTGCCTTTAAAAAATGAGTTGTGACCATAACAGGCATGGGCCATTACCAAGGCTTGCATTGGCAGGGTGTTTTCTTCCATTAAATAGGCAATGCAAGGATCTGAGTTAATAACAATTTCATAAGCGAGGCCCATCTGCCCTCGCTTATAATTCTGCTCTGTTTGAATGAATTTTTTACCATACGACCAGTGGCTATAGCCAATCGGCATACCCACACTCGAATAGGCATCCATCATTTGTTCAGCAGTGATCACCTCAATTTGATTAGGGTAGGTATCGAGTTTATAAATTTTCGCTACCCGTTCAATCTCAGTTTGATACTCTGTTAGTAGATCAAATGTCCAATCAGGACCGTCGCTAATACGTTTATCGGCCATACTTTACCTCACTGGCAAGGCTATGCGGCGCCTTGCTGCTGACGATTCTTTTTAAATAATTCACGGAAAATAGGGTAAATGTCCTCAACGCCACGAATGTGTTGCATGGCAAAATTGTCGTGGGTTTGCACTATTGATTGATACTCTCGCCATAAACTTTGATGAGCACGGGCTGTAATTTCGATATAGGCGTAATAGCGCACCGCCTTTAACAGTTTATTACGTAAAATTTCGCCACAGTTTGGCGAATCATCAGCCCAGTTATCACCATCAGAGGCTTGCGCTGCGTAAATGTTCCACTCTTCAGGGTTATAACGTTCAGCGATGATTTCGTTCATCAGTTTTAATGCACTTGATACTATGGTGCCACCCGTTTCTTGAGAATAGAAAAACTCTTGCTCATCGACTTCTTTCGCTTGGGTATGATGACGAATATAGACAACCTCTATATTTTTGTAGCTACGAGTTAAAAATTGATAAAGCAGAATATAAAAGCGTTTTGCCATGTCTTTTGTTGCTTGATCCATCGAGCCAGACACATCCATTAAACAAAACATGACAGCTTTGCTTGTTGGGTGTGGTTGCTTTTCATAATTACGAAAACGTAAGTCGTAATTATCAATAAATGGCACTGCTTTAATGCGGTTTTGCAACTCCTCAATCTGACGTTCAAGTAAAGCAATGGTTGCCTTGTCTGGCTGCTCTTCAGCTTGTAGCAGAGCGAGCTGACCTTCAAGCTCAGCAAGCTGACGTTTTTTGCCTGCAGTCATCGCCACTCTTCGAGCAAGCGAGCCTTGTAATGAGCGAACAATATCAATATTGCTTGGCATGCCGTCGTTACAAAAACCAGCGCGATGGGTTTTCATTTGCACCAGTTTATCGAGCTGGTTTTGTTGCAGGTTGGGCAGTTCAAGATCTTCGAACAATAAGTCTAAGTATTCATCTTTTGAAATAGAAAATACAAAGTCGTCTTGTCCTTCACCAGAGTCACTTGCTTCACCTTCGCCGCTACCACCACCTTGACCGCCTCCTTGCGGGCGCTTGATTTTGTCGCCCGTCGAAAACTGGTCATTGCCTGGGTGGATCTGTTCACGGTCGCCACCACGTCCTTGATGAAAAATAGGCTCACTGATATCACGTTGCGGAATCGAGATACTCTCGCCGCTGGTGGTATCGGTTACGCTGCGCTTATTAATGGCATCAGATACCGCTTCTTTAATCTGTTTTTTATAACGCCTGATGAATCGTTGACGATTCAAGGTACTTTTGTTTTTTCCATTCAGGCGTCGGTCAATAAAATGCGCCATAACAACCCCCTTAAAACAAACGTTTTTTACTGCGATTTTCTAACGCGTAAATACCATTCAGAAAGTAAACGTACTTGTTTTTGGGTATAGCCTTTCTCAACCATACGATTGACAAAGTCTTCGTGTTTTTTCTGATCTTCAGCCGAGGTTTTCGCATTGAAGGAAATAACCGGCAGCAGATCTTCGGTATTTGAGAACATTTTCTTCTCAATAACCGTGCGAAGTTTTTCGTAGCTGGTCCAAAGCGGATTCTTGCCTTGGTTGTGGGCACGCGCACGCAGTACGAAATTGACTATTTCATTACGGAAATCTTTAGGGTTTGAAATACCCGCAGGTTTTTCAATCTTCTCAAGCTCTGCGTTAAGCGCAGCACGGTCAAATAACTGGCCGGTATCTGGGTCACGGTATTCTTGATCTTGGATCCAGAAATCAGCATACGTCACATAGCGGTCAAAGATGTTTTGCCCATATTCAGAGTATGATTCTAAATAGGCTGTTTGTAACTCTTTACCGATAAACTCTACATACTGAGGAATGAGGTAGCCTTTTAAGTGGCTTAAGTAACGCTCTTCAACGTCGGCGGTAAATTGCTCACGCTCAATTTGCTGTTCAAGAACATAGAATAAGTGCACTGGGTTGGCAGCCACTTCAGTGGTATCGAAGTTAAATACCCGTGATAGAATCTTGAACGCAAAGCGGGTAGAAAGCCCTGTCATGCCCTCATCAACACCCGCGTAATCGCGGTATTCTTGATACGACTTAGCTTTCGGATCAGTATCTTTTAAGCTTTCGCCGTCATAGACCCGCATTTTTGAATAGATACTTGAGTTTTCTGGCTCTTTAATTCGCGAAAGGGTGGTAAATTGTGCCAGTGTTTTTAATGTGCCCGGTGCACAAGGCGCATCATGTAATTCACTGTTTTCGAGTAGTTTGTTGTAAATTTTAACTTCTTCAGATACACGTAAACAATAAGGCACTTTGACGATGTAAACACGGTCTAAAAATGCTTCATTGTTTTTGTTGTTCTTAAATGTTTGCCACTCAGATTCATTTGAGTGAGCTAAAATCATGCCATTAAACGGCAGGGCACTAATGCCTTCTGTGCCGTTGTAATTGCCTTCTTGCGTTGCTGTAAGCAGTGGGTGTAGCACCTTGATTGGCGCTTTAAACATTTCCACAAATTCCATTAAGCCTTGGTTCGCTAAACAAAGTGCACCTGAGTAGGCATAGGCATCAGGGTCGTTCTGTGCAAAGTGCTCAAGCTGGCGAATATCGACTTTACCCACTAACGCTGAAATGTCTTGATTGTTTTCATCGCCGGGCTCGGTTTTCGCAATCGCGACTTGATTTAAAATAGATGGGAAGCGCTTAACCACTCTAAATTGGCTAATATCACCATTAAATTCACTTAAACGTTTTGCGGCCCACGGTGACATCACTGTTTTTAAATAACGCGGTTTAATGCCGTATTCTTTTTCTAAAAGTTCAGCGTCTTCATTTGGGTCAAATAACGCTAAAGGGTGGTCGTTAACAGGCGAGCCTTTGATTGAGTAAATAGGTACCTGCTGCATTAAGTATTTTAGCTTTTCAGCAATAGATGATTTACCGCCACCTACTGGGCCAAGTAAATACAGTACTTGCTTACATTCTTCTAAGCCTTGCGCAGCATGTTTTAAATAAGAGACGATTTGCTCAATGGCATCTTCCATACCATAAAAATCGTGAAATGCAGGGTAGCGTGCAACTACGCGATTAGAAAAGAGCCTGCTTAAGCGCGCATCGGTTGATGTGTCGATAATCTCCGGCTCACCAATGGCCATCAGTAGCCGTTCAGGTGCGCTGGCATAAGCTGATTTATCCTTCTTACAGATCTCGAGAAATTCCTCAATACTGTATTCTTCTTCTTGCGCTGCTTCGTATCGTGATTGGTAATGCTCAAAAATACTCATAGAGACCTCCGAAAACCCGCTAAAATGACGTGTAATTAGATTAAGAGAAAAGCAAAGGCTAATTAAAGCTTAGTCACGATTTTGAATTTTTGCGCAAGAAAATTAAGAATTTAATTGAAAAAAGCTCATCTTGATTACGCTTTTTGGCTGAGGGCTTGGCTGCGACTTAGAAGGGGCGTGCACTGGCAACAAAAAAGACGCCGAAGCGTCTTTTTTTGATTACTGTGTGTAACAGAAGATTAAGCGAAGTTAGCGTTCGCGAAGTCCCAGTTAACTAATGCCCAGAAACCTTTTAGGTAATCTGGACGAACGTTACGGTAATCGATGTAGTAAGCGTGTTCCCAAAGATCCACAGTTAGGATTGGAGTAACACCTTCATCAGTTAATGGCGTTGCAGCATTTGATGTGTTAACGATATCAAGTGTGCCGTCAGCTAGTTTAACTAACCAAGTCCAGCTTGAACCGAAGTTGTTTACTGCTTTGTCGTTTAACGCTTCTTTGAATGCGTCGAAAGAACCCCATTTAGCGTTGATCGCGTCAGCGATTGCGCCTGTAGGCTCGCCACCACCGTTTGGAGATAGGCTGTTCCAGTAGAACGTGTGGTTCCAGATTTGTGCAGCATTGTTAAATACGCCACCTTCTGAAGAACATACGATTTCTTCTAGAGATTTGTTTTCGAATTCTGTGCCTGGGATCAGACCGTTTAATTTCACAACGTAAGTGTTGTGGTGTTTACCGTGGTGAAACTCTAGAGTCTCTTTTGAAATATGTGGCTCTAATGCATCGATTGCGTATGGTAGTGACGGTAGTTCAAATGCCATTTTTTATCTCCATCTTCTTGGTTGATAGTCCACTCAGTTATAGGTAATAGCAAGGTAAACAGCGTACTTCCCTATACCAAGTGGTATTATAGTGTTACTATAATTGTTGAGTATTTTACTCAAGTTTTAGCAAACAGCAATGCTATTGCTAAAGACTATTTAAAATTGTGGCTACGAATGCCGATTTTAAGTTATATATCTGAGGCCACAGTGAAACTTTTTCAAGGCCAATGTAGTAAGCCAATGTCTTTTTTGAGGTTGTAAATGGAAACCATCGATAAAATTAAACAGCAAATTTCTGAAAATCCTATCCTTCTTTACATGAAAGGATCACCAAAGTTACCTAACTGTGGTTTTTCTTCACAAGCATCACAAGCACTTATGGCGTGTGGTGAGCAGTTTGCTTACGTTGACATTCTACTTAACCCAGATATCCGTGCAGAGTTACCTGCATACGCAAACTGGCCAACATTCCCACAACTATGGGTAGAAGGCGAGCTTATCGGTGGTTGTGACATTATCATCGAAATGTTTCAACGTGGTGAATTACAGCCACTAATCACTGAAACAGCTGCAAAGTACAAAGAAAAAGACGCTGAATAATTATATTTAGTGTAGAGAAAAGCCGCTGATTGCGGCTTTTTTTATATCAAATTTATCAAGCTGGCAGCAAAACATGCACGCTTAATCCACCTTGCTCGCGGTTATGCAAGCTAATTTGCCCGTGGTGCGCTTCAACTATTTCCCTGCAAAGTGCTAACCCTAAGCCGCTGCCTGTTGCTTTGGTTGAATAAAAGGGAATAAGTGCGTTAGCCATTACAGCTTCACTCATACCTTTGCCTTTATCACTCACCGTGATGTGTGTGCCACTTGCTTCTTGTTGCACTGTTAAGCTGACATCTTCGGGGTTTGACCCTGACTCATAGGCATTTTTTAATAAGTTTATAAGTAACTGTTCGAGCTGAGTGTGATCAGCGTCAGTTGTCACTCGCTGATCAAGTGATACCTCGACCTGCCACTGACTTTTTAACTGCTCAATCAGCGTCGGCCAGTTAATCGTTGATAGTTGAGGGGTGGGTAACTTGGCAAATTTACCATAGCCTTGTACAAACTCATTAAGGTGTTTTATGCGGTCTTTAATGGTGGTAAATACCCGTTTTAAGCGTGGTTCATCGACTTCTTTTGTTAAAAGTTGTGCGCTATGAAGCATCGACGACATTGGCCCAAGGGAGTTGTTAAGCTCATGGCTAATAATACGAATAACTTTTTTCCAAACCTCTACTTCTTGGCGGCTTAGTTCGCGGGTCAGCTGTTTAAAAACATACAGTTGATGAAACTGATTATTAAGTAATAATCGGCCTGTTGCCATATGCCAAGTTTGTGATTCTTGATCTGCTTTGTCGAGGGTAAATAAACCATCAACGCCTTTGTGAATCGCGCGGGTTAATTGCTCGCAGCTTGAATCTAATAAGTTTTCAAGCTTTGCGCCTTCAAGGGCTGATTTAGCATCAAGTAAGCTGCGGGCACTGTGGTTGCTATAAACAATAAAGCCTTGGTCGTTAGTCAAAAGCACAGCTTGTGGGGAGCTTTGCAGTACTTTGTCGAGCATCAACTCACGCTGATAAATCCATTGTTTTTCTTGGCGAAGCTGTTTTGCAGTTTGGTTATAAAGCCGGCATAAATCGCCAAGCTCATCGCTGCCATCATAGGCTAATAATGTGGCCAGCTCACCATCTTTAAAATTAAGCAGCCCGGTTTCGAGCGAGTTCATACCATCAATGAGCGGAGCTGATAATTGTGCGGCAAAAAAACCGCTTATCAAGGTGCAAGCGAGCAGGGCTAACAGGCTGTAAAGCAAGCTTATACCCGCAAAATAACACACCAATATAAGCGGCAATGCAGAAGCAGCAATACACAAAGTTATGATTTTATATCGAAACGAAGAACGCATTAGTATTCAATCTTAAATTTATCAAGCCTGCGATAAAGCGCTTGGCGGCTTAAGCCAAAATGGCGAGCCACTTTAGCAATCACACCTTTGTACTCGCGCATGGCAAGTTCGATCTCTTGTTTGTTAGGCTCAGCTCTTGTTTGTGTTGGGCTGTTTGTTTCAACTTGTAAGCCAAAATCAGCAAGCTCAATCACCCCTGTGGGTTTTAAAACTGCAGCACGTTTACAGGCATTTTCAAGCTCACGAACATTACCCGGCCAGCTATGGGCGAGCAGGGCTTTTTCTGTACTAAGCGACAGTGTGCGCTCAGGTAAAAAGTGCGCGACTAAAGCTAAAATATCATCTGGGCGATGGGCAAGGCTTGGTAAATTTAACTCAATTACATTTAAGCGGTAGTAAAGGTCTTCACGAAATTGACCTGTTTTAATTGCATGGCTTAAATCTTCATTGGTAGCTGAAATCACTCGGACATTCACTTTACGTGTTTGTGTTGAACCTAAACGTTCAAATTCACCAGTTTGTAAAATGCGTAATAATTTCATTTGTCCAGAAAGTGGCAAGTTACCAATTTCGTCTAAAAATAGGGTGCCACCATCGGCCGCTTCAAAACGACCAATACGCTGTTTAGTAATACCTGTATAGGCGCCCGCTTCTGCACCAAATAACTCAGCCTCAATAAGCTCGCTTGGTAAAGCACCCGCATTAACAGTGATAAAGGGTTTATCTGCTAATAATGAATTGGCCTGTATTATTTGCGCAATGCGCTCTTTACCACTGCCGTTAGGGCCTGTGATCAACACCGAAATATCCGATTTAGCCACTTGAATCGCAAGATTAACAATGTGCTCCATAGCGGTACTTTTATAAACCAAGCCTACTAAATTTGCTTGTTGTACAGATGCGTCACGTTCTTGCTGGTGGCGGGTAAAGGTTTCGTTTTGTTGTTTTGCTTTACCCAGCTCGATTAGGTTATTTACACAAGTAAGTAGCTTGGCATCGTCCCATGGTTTTGGTAAATAATCAGCAGCCCCTGCTTTGACAAGTTCAACGGCAGTAGAAAGCTCTGTCCATGCGGTGATCAAAATAATCGGTAAGTGAGGATTAATGTCTCGTAAGGCATAAAAAAGTTCTTTGCCTTCTTCGCCGGAAGTGGTGTCGGCGGTGAAGTTCATGTCTTGAATAACAAGCGCTATGCGTTGGTATTGTACGGCTTGAATTGCCTCAAACGGGTTACTTGCTGTAACAACATCAAAACCGTGAATTTCGAGTAATAACGACAATGCATCCAAAATGGCTGGGTTATCGTCGACGATAAGTATTTTTTCCATATTATTGTTTTAGTTATTTTCCTAATAAGGGTGCAAGATGAATGCTACACTGTTAATCCAGTGTAGCATAGGTTGGGAGAACTAAATTGTTCGAGTTGCAATGCTCGGTGAGATATTCGCAGCCCGTTTTGCAGGGGCAAGTACCGCTAATAAACTCATAACGAACACTGCCAGCGCAGTAGCAAGTACGTAACTAATATCAAGCTGAGCAATTGAAAAGTGCTGCATCAGTAATTGCCCTAAATACACGGCAGCAATCACACCAATCACTAAACCAACTATACATATCATGGCGTTTTCAACTAAGAAGTAACTGATGATGGCAGATTTTCTGGCGCCTAAAGCGCGGCGAGTACCTATTTGTTTAGTACGCTTGCTAATATTGAACAGCGTTAGGCCGAAAATACCCAGAGCCGTCACCAACACTAAAATAGTAATAAGTACAATCAGCATGCGCATCATTAATGTATCTTCAGCCATGTATGACTCTTTATCGTCATCTAAGCCACGAATGCGAGAAATAACACGTTTGTTGTAGTTTTTCAGCATGGCTTCTTCAACACGGTTCATGACCGATTGACGTTGACCAGGCTCTGTTCTAACCACAAAGCGTGCATTTGTACCAGGCTTAATAAAAGGCAGCAGTGCTACGTTATCTGGGCGGCTGTCTTTAAGCCATGGGCCCTTCATAAGATCAATTACACCAATTATTTTCATTGGAATGTCACCAAAATAGACAGTTTGGCCTAAACCATTGCCATCAGGGAACAGCTCATCGAGTAGGGTTTTAGTGACAACGGTTACTTTTGAAAGCTCATCATAATTATCGGTGACGATCACTTCGTCTTCGGTGTAATTACGCCCAGCAATGAGTTTAACGCCATAGGTATTAATGCCATGTTCATCGATAAACATGTAAGAGCTACGGGCTGATTTACTCTCTTCAGGTGCTGGCTTTAAGCTAAAATCAGACGAAGAGCCACTGCCCGAAAGTGGTGTAGTACTCGAATAAGCCGCATCAACGACCCCAGGTATTTGACGAAGCATGGCTTCATCAAGTTCATATTGCTGAGACGGTGATACATCTTTGCCAAACATCATGACATGAAAAACGAAAATATCTTGTTCAGGGTAGCCAGTCTCTTGGCTTAAATAGCTAATTCTGTCTTGAATAATAAACGCTGCGTTACTGACAATTGCAGTGGTGATGGCAATTTGGATCAGTAATAAAATAGCGCCAACTTTTGAGCGGCATAAGGCGTGAAAGATAGGTTTAATTTCTAACATGGGTGTCTTCCTTATTGGCTCTTAAGATAAATAGCAGGGTTGGTTTTACATACTAGCCAAGCAGGGTACAGACCTGCTATCACACAGGTGCTAATTGCAATCACCGGTGCGCTGAGTAGCATGGTTAAATCCATAGTGGCTAAGCTTTGGTAGTAGCTATAGCTTTGACGTACGCCTAATAAACCCACTTGCGCTAAAATAATACCCAAGATGCCACCTAAGAAACCTAACATGGCAACCTCAACAATATGTTGAAAGAATATTTGGCGTTTGCTGGCACCTAATGCACGGCGTACACCGACCTCAGGAGCGCGGCGCAAGAACTTCGCTAGTAATAAACCTAAAATGTTGGCAAGGCATACCGCTAAAAACATAAAGCTTAAGCCAACCAGAATCTCGTTGTCTTCGCTAACAACATTGTTGTACTGCATCCACTCATTTACATCGCGTAAGGTAGCGGTTAATTTTTCGCGGTTAAAACGACCCAGCTTTTGTTGCTCTTGCATATAGGCCATTAAAAAGTCTTGGTAAGCTTGCTTTTCTGCAGGTGTTTTTAGTTCAACCCAAAATTGTAACCACACCATTTCAGAATTGAGTTTGTCGTTAAAGGTATTGGTTTTTTCGTGCTTCCAACCATTGGTATTACCCCAGTTTTCAAGCTCTCGGGCTTTCATTAGGCTAAATGGTAAAAACAGTTGCTCGGTCTTATTAAATGCACCGTTGTTCAGATCATAGTATTTGGTGGTGATATCCCAATCATCAATCACGCCAATAACTTCGTAGCTGGCATCATCAAGGTACACCATTTTGCCGACAGGGTTTTCACCAGCAAAGAGCTTGTCGTTTAATTCTTTATTGATCACCACAACAGGGGCGGCATCGGCTTCTTGTTGCGCGCTCCAAACCCCACCGTAAATAAACGATAGGTTAAACATATCGAAAAAATGAGGCGTGGTTAGGCGTGCTTGTCCAATAAATGGTTTAACTTTATCTGAGTCTAAATAAACCGAAAAACCCGTTCTAACCATAGTGACACGTTTGCCACCCGCATTCGCTTGATTAAGGTTAACGGCATCCTGATAAGTTAATTGCAGTGGCATGTTATCGACTGTCCACCACGTACGGCCTTCATCCATGGTTTGTAGCTGTACAGTATAAAGGTCACTACTTTTTTCAGGAATAGGGTCTGCTGACATCATGTGATACACAGATAAGCTTGTCATGGTTACGCCAATACCAATGGCAATGGCCAGTACCATTAAAAAGCTCACAAGTGGCGTGCGCTTAAAGCTGCGCCAGCTTAAATCTAAATAATGAAGGAACATGGTTACACTCCAGCCGCTTTAAGATTTTGAGTGCCTTGGTACAAGGTGAAGTCAGCTAATTGGCCGTCAACAACTTGGATATTACGAGGTGCTCTGCGGGCAAGCTCTGGATCATGGGTTACCATGATGATGGTTGCGCCATCACGGTTGATTTGCTCAAGCAGCTCCATTACCTGACGCGCCATTAGGCTATCTAAATTACCAGTTGGCTCATCGGCGAGTAAAAAGCGTGGTTCACCTGCAAGGGCTCTGGCAATAGCCACACGTTGCTGTTGACCACCAGAAAGTTGTTGCGGTAAGTGCTTAGCGCGTGATGCTAAACCAACTTGCTCTAGGCATTGCTCAATACGGCGTTTACGCTCAGCGGCTTTGATACCGCGATAACGCAGTGGCACTTCAATATTTTCATAGAGGTTCAAATCTGGAATAAGGTTAAAGCCTTGGAAAATAAAACCAATTTTTTGATTGCGAAGATCTGCGCGCTGGTTGTCATTTAATTTACCGACATCTATGCCATCTAACATGTATTGGCCTTCGCTGAATGGTTCTAACATACCGGCGATATTTAAAAAGGTGGTTTTACCTGAGCCACTCGGGCCCGTTACGGCAATAAATTCACCTTCTTCTACTTGTAGGTTGAAGTCGCGAAGGGCGTGCGTTTGTACCATATCTGTTTGATACACTTTACTGATGTTGTTCATTGTAAGCATGTTGATTATTCCTTTTATTTGTTAGCGTAAAACCAGTGTGGGTGCTTTTTTAAAGCGATCGTAATTCGAGATAATTAACTTATCGCCAGGCTCTACGCCTTCGATAATCTCGACAGCATTGATACTGCTTGCACCGGTTTTTATATCGATTAAATAAGCCATGTCACCGTCAACCTTATAGGCATAGGTGCCACCTTGTTGTAAGAATGCGCCGCGTTTTACTTGTAATACATCGTCGCGATTCTCTAATAAAATACGTGCGGTTAAGCGTTGGTTTTGGCGGATGCCAGAAATCTCATTGTCAAAACGTACGCGGGTTGTCACCTCGCGGTTATTCACTTCAGGTGATATAGCCGATAGCGTGCCTGTGACATGACGAGCACCTAACGTAAGCTCAACTTGCATACCAAGACCTAGCTCATTGGCGTAGCTTTCTGGTACTTGCAGTTCTGCTTCAAAGTTCCTTAAATCTACCAATGTCATTAATGGTTGGCTTTGTGTGACCGCTTCTTTTTGTTGCACTAATAAGTTACCCACAATGCCGCTTACACTCGCGGTAATAGTGAGTTCATTTACTTGTCTGAGTAAGTCATCAACAATCAGTTGCTGACGTGCCAGATCACGCTCTGCAGCTTTTAGCTCAAATGCGAGGGTATCTTTAGCTAAGCTGACTTCTTGCTCGGCGTGCTTATATGAAAGCTTGGCACGGGCTAAGTCATCAACCGCTTTTTCTAGATCTATTTGGCTAATTAAATGTTTCTCGATAGAGATTTTAGCTCGGCGGTTTTCTCTATCTGCGGCATTGAGTTCAACTTGCGCTAAATCGAGCGCTTTAGTCAGGCTCAGTTTTTGTCTGCGCGCTTCAAGTTGCTTGCGCTGTAATTCGCCTTCTAAACGTGCTAATACCGATTGCTGTTGCTTTAGCTCGTTGGTTAGCTCAGGGCTGGTTACGGTTGCGATCACTTCATTTACTGTAACGCTGTCACCGGCTTTTACTTTTAAATCGACAAAGCCGCGTTCTGGGCTGTAAACCTTTGGCGCATTAGCCGCAACGATTTTACCGCTCGCTGCTACATCTCTGGTGAGTGTCTTTTGGCTTACTTCACTAATTTGTAGGCTTGCTGCATCAACCGAAATGCTGCCATCGTTACTGGCAAACAATGCTTGAAAGCCGAGTGCACCAACAAGTATTACACCTGCAGCTAGTATAAGTGGCTTTTTAATGGTGTTTTTCTTGGCCACGGTAATATCTTGGGCACTGGTATCCTTAATCATCATAACTCCTTACGATTCTCAAAACACACAATCATGAAGCCAACGGCAAGCATGGTAAGTGGAGAAGCCATAAACAAACTGATAGTGAACATTTTGAAATCCTCAATTTCGCTGATGTCTTATCTATACCAGTAGCGTGCCAGTTTTTAATTTATTGATTTTTAATTATTTTATGTTTTAACAGTGAGTTAATGTCTGTCCGCGGACAGAAAAAGTGTCCGCTGCGGACACTTTTAAATTGCTGATTGTTGACGCAAGGGTAAAGAACTCAGTCATTGCGACTAAGGTAGTCTGCTCAGATACGTAGTTTGTAACTATGCTAAAGCCAAGAGTAAATAATGATGCAGTTAGGCTAGTCCAGACCCCGTAAAAAACTGCATTGATATTCATAATTTGAATAATTATTCAAAATAAAGCGCAGTTTACGTTAACGTAAAGTGGCGGGTTTTTAGATTGTTTTTTTACAAGTTGTTAAATTTGACACCAGTGTCATAAAAAAATAACGGGTAAAATACGACTAAATGTAAAAAAATAGCATAGAATTTAAAAAGTGTCTTAAGTGAGAAATATTCATGAATATGAATATGTATTCAAAACTCTATTGACTCATGAGGTATTTGGCGATAGTTTTGTTCGTCTGCTAGCACTGTCACAAAAGACTGAACCGCTAGTCGTTGTAGCAAGGGGAGGGGTCTATGTTATACGACTCAAAATTAGAAAAAGATAATTGTGGCTTTGGCTTAATAGCCCAGGTCAATGGTCAGGCGAGTCACCGCTTGATTCGAACAGCAATCACTGGCTTAGATCGCATGGAGCACCGTGGGGGTATTTCTGCTGATGGTAAAACAGGTGATGGCTGTGGTTTATTAATGCAAAAACCTGATAGCTTCTTTCGTGCTATTGCCAGCGAACATGATTGGCACCTAGGAAAGAACTACGCCGTTGGCATGGTATTTTTAAATGCCGATCCTGTACTTGCGCAAACAGCTAAAGATGTGTTGAGTGAAGAACTCGAAAAAGAAACCTTGAGCATTCAAGGCTGGCGCTTAGTACCTACCGATGCGTCATGTTTAGGGCCCATTGCAAAAAAACAACTACCAGGCTTTGAACAAATTTTTGTAAGCGCACCAGAAGGCTGGCGTCCAAAAGATTTAGAACGTCGCTTGTATGTAGCGCGTCGTCGTGCTGAAAAACGCCTCGAAAACGATGAACATTTTTATATTGCCAGCTTATCTGGTTTAGTTACTGTCTATAAAGGCTTAATGATGCCTGTAGACTTACCTAACTTTTATTTAGACCTAGCTGACATTCGCATGACCAGTGCGATTTGTGTATTCCACCAACGTTTCTCTACTAATACACAACCTCGTTGGCCACTGGCGCAACCATTCCGCTATTTAGCGCATAATGGTGAAATTAATACGATTCAAGGTAACCGCCAATGGGCGCGCGCCCGTGCGTATAAGTTTGCCTCACCACTTATTCCTGATTTGCAATCAGCAGCGCCTTTCGTGAACGAAAGCGGCTCAGACTCTTCTAGCTTAGATAATATGCTTGAGTTGTTCTTAGCGGGTGGCATGGATTTATTCCGTGCAATGCGTATGCTTGTGCCGCCAGCATGGCAAAAAAACCGTGCTATGGATGATGACTTACGTGCATTCTATGACTTTAATTCAATGCATATGGAACCATGGGATGGCCCAGCTGGTATTGTCATGTCTGACGGTCGTTTTGCTGCTTGTAACCTTGACCGTAACGGTTTACGCCCAGCGCGTTATGTAATTACCCAAGATGGTTTTATTACCCTTGCCTCAGAAGTCGGTATTTGGGACTACGCGCCAGACGAAGTGGTTGAAAAAGGCCGTGTTGGCCCAGGTGAGTTATTAGTTATTGATACTCATCAAGGTAAAATTTGGCATTCAGATGAGATTGACCAAGATCTTAAGTCACGCCATCCATATAAAGCATGGCTTGAAGCAAACGTTAAGCGTTTAACGCCATTTGAACAGTTATCTGAAAAAGATGCGGGTAACCGTTCTTTTGATGACGAAACACTGCTTAAGTATCAAAAAATGTTTGGCTACACCAACGAAGAACTTGATAGCGTGATTCGTGTAATGGGTGAAAATGGTCAAGAAGCAACAGGTTCAATGGGTGATGACACGCCATTTGCGGTACTGTCAGAAGGCCATCGCTCACTGTTTGATTACTTCCGACAAAAATTTGCGCAAGTAACCAATCCACCAATTGACCCACTTCGTGAAAATCACGTTATGTCACTGGCAACCTGTATTGGTAGTGAGCAAAACGTATTTAACGAAACAACCGGCCACGCTAAGCGTTTACAGTTTGATACGCCGATTTTGATGTACGCTGATATGCAACAGCTGATCAATGCTGACGATGAGCATTACAGCTACTGTAAAATTGATATCACTTACACACAAGAGGAAGGCTTAGAAAAAGCAATCACACGTATTTGTGATGAAGCACAAGAAAAAGCAGCGTCAGGCTGTGTCATGCTTATTTTAAGTGACCGTAACTTTAGCGAAACGCATTTGCCGATCCCGGCTGCGATGGCGGTTGGTTCAATTCAAAGGCGTTTAGTCGATAATAACTTACGTTGTGAATCTAATATCATCATCGAATCGGGTAGTGTCCGTGATGCGCATCAGTTTGCGGTATTACTTGGTTTTGGTGCAACGGCAATTTATCCGTACCTTGCATATGAATCATTAGTTGCAATGAGTGACAAAAAGATTTTAAACAAGAGCTATTGCGAAGTAACGCTTGCTTATCGTAATGCGATCAACAAGGGTCTGTATAAAATCATGTCGAAAATGGGGATCAGTACTGTCGCTTCGTACCGCTGCTCGATGTTATTTGAGGCAGTTGGTTTATCAGATGCGGTTGTAGAAACCTGTTTTAACGGTGTAGCTAGCCGTATCAAAGGGGCGTGTTTTACTGATTTTGATGATGACCAACGTAAACTTCATAAGCTGGCATTTAGTAAACGTAAGTTATTAAGTCATGGTGGCTTACTAAAATATGTTCACGGTGGTGAGTACCATGCTTATAACCCAGATGTTATTCAAACACTGCAAAAGGCAGTGCGCTCTGGGGATTATAAAGACTACTTGGCTTATGCTGATTTAGTAAATAACCGCCCGATCACCAATTTACGTGACATGTTGGCGGTGAAAATTCCTGATAGCGGTGTGAGTGTTGATGACGTAGAGCCAGCAACTGAGCTTTACAAACGTTTTGACTCAGCAGCAATGAGTATTGGTGCATTATCGCCAGAAGCACATGAAGCACTCGCGATTGCAATGAACCGCTTAGGGGGTTGTTCAAACTCTGGTGAAGGTGGTGAAGACAAGCTTCGCTATGGTACAGAGAAAAACTCACGTATTAAGCAAGTTGCTTCGGGCCGTTTTGGTGTTACACCACATTACTTACGTAGCGCTGATGTCATTCAGATTAAAGTGGCGCAGGGTGCAAAACCAGGTGAGGGTGGTCAATTACCGGGTGAAAAAGTAACGCCGTATATTGCAAAATTACGTTACTCAGTGCCTGGTGTGACCTTGATTTCGCCTCCGCCGCATCACGATATTTACTCGATTGAAGACTTAGCCCAGCTTATTTTCGATTTAAAACAAGTAAACCCAGATGCACTGATCTCGGTGAAACTCGTTTCTGAGCCAGGTGTGGGTACTATCGCAACTGGCGTAGCTAAAGCTTATGCCGATTTAATTACTATTGCTGGTTATGACGGTGGCACAGGTGCAAGCCCGCTTACTTCTGTTAAGTATGCAGGTAGCCCTTGGGAGCTTGGTCTTGCAGAAACCCAACAGGCGCTAGTAGAAAATGGTTTACGTCACCGTATTCGCCTACAAACAGATGGTGGCCTTAAAACGGGGCTAGATATCATTAAGGCGGCTATTCTTGGTGCTGAAAGCTTTGGCTTTGGTACGGGCCCTATGGTGGCACTTGGTTGTAAATACCTACGTATTTGTCACTTAAATAACTGTGCGACCGGTGTTGCAACGCAAGACGATACGCTGCGCCAAAAGCATTATCATGGCCTGCCAGAAATGGCGATGAACTACTTTAAGTTTATAGCCGAAGAAGCACGCCAAATTATGGCAAGCTTAGGTGTCACTCGTTTAACAGATTTAATTGGTCGTTTGGACTTACTTGAAGCAATTGAAGGCAACACAGAGAAACAAAAGAAAGTCGATCTGTCGTCTGTGATTGCTGTGCCTAACAACCCAACGGGTGAAACACTGTATTGTAGTGCGCCAAATAGCTCACACTACTTAGGTCAGCTAAATGAAACCTTGCTTGAAAAAGCCAAGCAAGCAATTGACGAAAAATCGGGTATCTCACTGGTTAACCGTATTTGCAATACAGACCGTTCAGTGGGCGCTATGTTATCTGGCTATATCGCTTCTAAACACGGTAACCAAGGTATGGCTGCTGATCCTGTCTCTGTTGAGCTTCATGGTACAGCGGGTCAATCATTTGGTGTATGGAATGCGGGTGGCCTTGAAATGACACTGGTTGGTGATGCCAATGACTATGTTGGTAAAGGCATGGCTGGCGGTAAGCTAGTAATTCGCCCACCGCTGGGTTCATCGTTCGAAAGCCACAAAGCGACTATTGCCGGTAATACCTGTTTATATGGTGCAACAGGCGGTAAGTTATTTGCTGCAGGCTGTGCCGGTGAGCGTTTTGCAGTGCGTAACTCAGGCGTTCAAGCGGTTGTAGAAGGTGTTGGTGACAATGGCTGTGAATACATGACAGGTGGTGTGGTTTGCGTACTTGGCAAAGTAGGTATTAACTTTGGTGCAGGTATGACAGGAGGATTTGCGTATATTCTTGATGAAGGCAATGACTTTGAAAAACGCATTAACCCTGAGCTTGTTGAAATTGTTACCCTTGAAGGGTTGGCGTCACACCAAGAACATTTACGCGGCCTCATTGCTGAGCATTTAGAGCTTACCGGCTCAAACCGTGCTGAGCAGATTTTAGCTAACTTCGATTTATACATGCCAATGTTTAAATTAGTTAAGCCAAAATCTAGTGATGTAAAAAGTTTACTCGGACACCGAGCGCGCAGCAGCGCAGAGCTTCGTGTTCAGGCTCAGTAAGGGGGTAGTATGAGCGAAAATGTATACCAGTTTATCGATGTACAACGTGTTGATCCGCGTAAAAAGCCAATTTCAGCACGTAAACAATCTTTCGTAGAAATCTACGAGCCGTTTTCTGAGACACAAGTTAACTCACAGGCGGATCGCTGTTTAGATTGTGGTAATCCATACTGTGAATGGAAATGCCCAGTGCATAACTATATTCCACAATGGTTAAAACTCATTCGTACTGGCCGTATTTTAGAAGCGGCAGAGCTGTCTCATCGTACAAACAGCTTACCAGAGGTGTGTGGACGAGTTTGTCCACAAGATCGCTTGTGTGAAGGCTCTTGCACACTTGAAGAAGAGTTTGGTGCTGTCACTATCGGTAATATCGAAAAGTACATCACTGATACGGCATTTAAAATGGGCTGGAAACCAGATATGTCGTATGTGGTATGGTCTGACAAAAAAGTGGCTATCATTGGTGCAGGTCCAGCGGGCTTAGGTTGTGCGGATATTTTAGTACGTAACGGTGTTAAGCCTGTGGTGTTTGACCGTCACCCAGAAATCGGTGGCCTTCTTACGTTTGGTATTCCTTCATTCAAACTTGAAAAAGAAGTAATGCAAAAGCGTCGTGAAATTTTCACGGAAATGGGAGTTGAGTTTCAGCTAAACACTGAAGTTGGCGTTGACATTACGCTTGATGAAATTTTGGCTGAATATGATGCCGTATTCTTAGGGGTGGGTACCTATCAAAGTATGCGTGCAGGCCTTGAAAACGAAGATGCTGATGGTGTGTTTGATGCACTGCCGTTTTTAATTGGTAACACTAACCGTGTTATGGGCTATGCAGAAGACAAGCAAGCTTATATCGATATGGCAAACGAAAAAGTTGTCGTGTTAGGCGGTGGTGATACAGCAATGGACTGTGTGAGAACCTCTATCCGACAAGGCGCTACACAGGTTACCTGTGCGTATCGTCGTGACGAAGAAAACATGCCAGGCTCAAAGCGCGAAGTTAAAAATGCTCGTGAAGAGGGCGTTGAGTTTACCTTTAACGTTCAGCCAAAAGGCATTGTGGTTGACGAGCAAGGGAAAGTTGCTGGTGTTAAGATGGTGAAAACCCAACTTGGTGAACCGGACGAAAATGGTCGTCGTCGTGCTGAAGAAGTTGCGGGTTCTGAGCATGTTATTGAAGCAACTAAAGTGCTCATGGCGTTTGGTTTTAAACCTCATAAAATGGATTGGTTAGAACCGTACGGTGTTGAAATCAATCATTGGGGTGGTATCAATGCACCAGAAAAAGGTGAATTTACTCACCAAACAACCAACCCTAAGATTTTTGCCGGTGGCGATATTGTCCGCGGCTCAGATTTAGTGGTAACGGCTATTTTCGAAGGCCGAAATGCCGCAGAAGGGATTATGGATTACTTAGACGTTTAATTCTAAGGCGCCATTCAACACTTTTAAAAGCAAGCTACCGAGCTTGCTTTTTTATTGCCTATCATTTTATTGATACGAATATTTAACCTAGTTTTAGAAAAATAATGAAAAAATAGCGCTTATTACCTAAAATCTAGGAATGAATTTAACTGTTGAACAGAAAAAATTCATTATTTCGTACTAACTCCATATTTGCTCCATATTGTTGCGTTTTAATATTTAGTAGAGGCAGAAGCCCATCTTAATATTTGATGCTAACAACATGGATAAAAAGAAAATGTTTTGCGAACACACAAATGACGAGCAGTTAAGCTTTTTTCAGCCAAATTCGAAATCTGAAAATGATTTACTCAATGAGGTTATGAATAGTGAAGATCTGCACGATATTCTGACTATGGTTTTATTAGATGAAACCTTATCAGATACGCTTAAAGCGATGGTGAAGCAACAACTTAGAACAATAAAAAAAATATAAACGGAAATAGAAATGCCGCAGATATTAGTCGTTGAAGACGACTTAGATATTGCAGAACAAGTGCTGTTGTTCTTCAATGCATCTGGCTTTACTACTCACCACATCACTGATGGCAGTGCTGTGGTTTCGTGGGTTAAAGAAAATAATCCGGATGCGATAATTTTAGATGTAATGTTACCCAATTTAGATGGCGTGGAGTGCATGAAGCAGATCCGCGCTTTTTCTATGGTGCCGATTATTATGGTAACCGCGAAAGTCGAAGAGGCTGACAGGTTAAAAGGGTTGGAACATGGTGCCGATGACTATGTTTGTAAACCTTTTAGCGGTGCAGAGCTGGTGATGCGTGTTAAAGCTATTTTAAGGCGTTGTGCGTCAGCACCTAGTACCGATGTAGTAGTGCAAGCGACTGATGCAATTTGCTTAATAGAAGATGCGCTTGAAGTTGAAATTAAAGGTGTCTCTTTAGGTTTAACAAAAGTGGAATTTGACGTATTTAAACTTTTGTACAAAGCCCCAAAGCGTGTTTTTTCTAGGCAGCAGATACTTGACCATATCCAACCAAACAACTTTGATATTACCGATCGGGTAATCGACAGCCATATTAAAAATATTCGCAAAAAGCTTAAGAGTTTAGATTTCTCTCCTAAGATAGTCGCTTCCGTTTATGGTGCTGGCTATCGCTATGATGAACGTCAAATCAATTGATTTGGCGTTCATCGCTTTCTAAATTACATACTGTTCGATCACCTTTTCGAATCGAATGGCTAAACACATACACTGATAATTCCCTCGTTTTGATATCTTGCCAAATGCGTTTGCTAGCCACAGGGCATAAAGCGTAATGTAAATATTGACTCAAAGCTTCACCTTCTAGAGCAATTTTGCTTGGCGTTTGCACATACACCTGAATTGCATCAGATGAGTAGTTAATTTTATTTAAGCGCCATTGCCCCAGTAAAAACTGTTTGGCAAAAAATTGCGAGATACGCTGTTTCGCCGCTGCAGATAACGGTGGATACTCTTTCGGTTTTTCATAACTCGCATAATAAAACCCAGCACTCAATAGCACACAAGCAAGCGCGGCGCAGATAGGAAGAGGTGATTTTTTGGTTTTTTTAACTTTGCTTTGGCGGTGTTTACGCTCAACAGATTTTGCCCATTGAGCATGCTTTAATGACTCTGACATGGTTCCATTCCACAGTAGTTTATTATGCTATTTAAGCAATAAAATATGGTGGAAAAATGGAGAAGCTTATTTATTGCTTAAAGGCAGTAAAATTCGGATACATAATCCACCCGACTTACCCGGTAATGCACTGATACTGCCAGACATTAATTCGACAAAACTCTGGCAAATTGATAGCCCCAAACCTGAGCCTCCTGATGCGCGGCTTCGAGATTCTTCAACACGATATAAACGGTCAAAGAGTTTGCCTATATGGGCTTTACCTACACCCGGAGAAGTATCATCGACTTGAATAAACAGCTCTTGCTTGTTAGTTCTCACTTTGAGCCGAACATGACCAGGGCTGTCGGTATATAGGCAGGCATTAGTAAAAATATTATTAAGGATCTGATCGAGCTTTTGTTTATCTACCGTGATCTCTACATCTTTAGCAATAATAATGTCTGAAAAAAATGTCAGGTGGTGGCTGCGAACATAATGACGCATGTCTTGCTCGTACTCAGCAAAGACATTTGCAGCATTTAAGCGTTGGAGATTTAGCGCGAGAGTCTTGTTTTCTGCTTGAGATAACTGATACACATCTGAAATTAGGTTGTTAAGTTGCGCTATTTTGCCATTAATTTTGCTATAGGCTAGATCGCGGTTTTCTTGAATATCGAGCTCAAGTGCTTCTATATGCAGTTTTAATACGCTTAAAGGGGTGCGTAATTCATGGGATATATCAGCAAGCATTTTGTCTTTTTCAAGCAGGTTATATTGATAAAGTTTTGCTTTAAATAACGCTTTTCGATGCTTGAAGTAATAGAGCACGAGCGCAAGAGTCGTGAACAACAAAACAATACCCGCAGACAATAACCAAATCTGTTTTTCTAGTCGTTGGTTATTCATTTGTGCAGTAGTGAGCTTATTTTTTTGCACTTCATCATCAATACGTTGCTGTTGCTCGATTGCTGTTAATTGCTTTTTGTTTTTTTCAACGGCTTGATTTAAATGTTCTTCAAACAAAGACTCGGCTAGTTTATTTTCAAGCTTCAATTGCTCAGTTGCGAGTTTGTAGTCACCGATAAGTTCGGCATAAACTGCGGTGTAGCCATGCAGCTTTTTATTTAGTAACCGATTATCAATTCCTTCGATAAGTTCTTTTGAACGACTTAAATAGAGGTCAATCAATTGTGAGTTCTTAAGTGGCAGGTGGAGTTCAATTAAATTGAAATATGAATATATTTGACTCAATGCTGAGCCAGATTTAAGTGCTGCTCTGAGGCCTGAATCTGCACTACTTAAAGCCATATGTTTATTTTCGAGCTTTAAATATAGTTGCATTAGCGTATGCTTTGCTGTTGCCATTCCTTCATAAGCATTTAAATCAGCTAAGCGTGAGTAGGCATTTTTTAATAAGGGTAAAGCTTGCTCATAGTCACCACGTTTATAAACTAACTTTGCCAACTGTAAGCTGGTATCTGCAATGTTTATTTGATTTTTTGTCTTAATATCAAACTCAAGTGCTTTTTTGTAGAAGTATTCAGACTGAGCAAGATCATCTAGGCGATGAGAAAGGTTTGCTAAATTATAAAAATTGGTGGCGATTAACTCATTATCTTTACTGCCAATTAAAAGCTTTTGTGCTTTTAATTGCTGAAACATAGACTGGTCTAGATCATTCAACGTGTCATATAGGGTACCCAGATTACTATGGCTTTGTGCCTGTTTGTTTTTATCCTTTAACTCGTAAGCTAGTTTGAGTGCTGCCATATAATGCTGCTGAGCTTGGGTCGTTTTAACTTGACGTCTGTAATTGATACCAAGCTCTTTTTGGATTTGATAATGCTCTTCTTTGGACAACTCAGCAATATGCTGTAAAGGTAAGAGTAACTCTATTGCAGCCTCGTATTGCCCTTGTTTTCTTAATATGGGGGCTTTTATCAAATCAATCGTTGATTTTGCGACAGGCGTGCTATTGCTTTGTAGTTGTTCAATTAACAATAGTGCTTTTTTTAGGTTTCCTTTCTGCTCTAAGGCAAATATTTCTTCTATCTGCGGTATGTGATCTGTATTAGCCATACAAGGAAGAGAAAGAAGAGCAAGGATTAAAGTTACAGTTAGCTTCATTAAGTATTTCGGTGACCAAGTTTGCCGTTATGCTACTGAGAAAATGTGTGGAAAATATGGAGCTGTAAGAATATTAAAACATTGAGAATATAGAAAATCAGAAGTTATTAGCCATTGCCAATACTAAAGTGTGTTTTACATAATTGGTGCTAATTGTTATGTCTGTTTTTATAATAAATAGAGACAAATCAGTAATTTCTGATTGTGTTTGAACTGTAGCGAAATAAAATTATTGCGTACAAAATTTAAACGTAATGGCCTGATGCTAAAGCAGTAATTTAATTATTTTTATTAATTATTTTAGTTAGTCGGCCTAATTTTTAGGTGTAATAATATGAAAAAATCGCTACTTTCAGTTCTTGCAATCACAAGTGCTTTATCTACAAATGTAGTCGCTAATGAATGTACGGGTGAGTTGTATGGAATTAATTCTGGTCGCGGCCATCTAGGCATTGTTTTTTCTTTAAATGAGCAAGAGCAAACAGCCGCTATTCACTCAAAAGCAAAGTTTTCTTCTGCTGCTATGGCCTATGATAGTGCAAGGGATCGCTTATATTATGTTTCAGCTCCTCGACCGCTAACTTACAAACTTGATCCTAGTGATTTGAACTTATCTGAAGATGAGTTAAAAGATCTGCCAATTAAGGGGGCTAAATACAAATATACTCAGCTTGCTTATGTTGATATGGCAACTGGTGAACACACAGTAGTTTCTCGATCTAATCCAATGACTCGACTGGCTTATGACGCTAATACTGACATGATGTATGGCTCTAAAGGAAGCAAGTTATATACTGTTGATCCTGTATCAGGTAAAACTACATTACTTGGTAACTTAACTGGCTATGGCGACAGCTCAGATATTTTGCGCGGCGACATGGTTTTTAAAGATGGCCAGCTATTTTTGATCAGTGCTACGAGTATTTTTTCCGTTAATTTGAACACATTGGAGTTAACGAAAAAATCAGAGCATGGCTTAATTGCTGTTACAGGTGCTGCGCTTGATCAAAATGGTGAGCTATTAATTTCTAGAGAAATTATAAACGATCAAGGTCACTATAATACAACCAAGTTATATAAAGCATCGATTGAGACTGGCAAAACATGTGCAATGGGAACCTACCCGATGCGCATTAACGATTTGGCGCTAAATACAGCAAAACCAGTTGCTTGCTATGCTCAAGCTACATGTAGTGTAGAGCCAGACTCTTTTGTTGTTACAAGTATTGATATGCAAAGAAAAGCAACGTGGCAAAATTATACACTAAATGGTCACTTGATGGATAAACCACTTGCGAAGCTTTTAAGTACAGAAAACTTTGGTGAACAGGGAACTGTTTATAAAACAGTATCTGTAAATCATGATTTTGCAGCGGCAAATTCGATTACTGAAGCTGCGATAGATGCTTATGGCACCGATGTTTTCTTTATTGGTAGTTTCCACAAAAGCGACTTCACAGACAGCGAATTAAATGAAGCTTACAACTGGTCTAAAAAGCAGGGAAATGTTGTAATCATCGCAGCAGATTCTGATATGCCAGATGAAAAAGTATATGCTAAATGGGGCTATACAGTAACTCGCAATGGTTATGTTGATGGTCCAAATACACAAAACCCAGAAGGAGTGGGTAGTGCAGCTCAAGAGGCAATCTTTGCAGGACCATTTGGTGAAGTATCTCGCTTTTTCCAGTCTGGTGGCGCAAAAGGTTATTTCTCTGAAATGCCTTCAGGGACTCAAGTCTTAGCTGTAAATCAGGATGGCTTGCCTACAATTGTTTTAGATGCTGCAACAGGCGACATAATACTTGCTGATAGCGGTATGCTGACAACACAAAATAAAGAAGACAACTTTACTGATGGTACCGAGGTATCGAGCATGTCAGACCGTTTATTTATGAACTTAATTAATTATGCGAGTGAAATCGATTAATTGTAATTTTAGACGCTAATTGAAATCGCGAGGCTTGTGGCCTCGCGATTTTGTTTGTGAGTTTTATATCAATTTCGTTCAAAATTATAAGGAGGATAGTAATAAAGTTGAACAGGAAGTGAGTTATTTTTACATTGAAAGGAATTTAAAATGAAAAAGTTTTTATTATCTACAGTTAGCCTTTTAGGCTTAATACCTGCTGGCCTTAGCGCGTCTGAATGTACGGGTGAGTTATATGGAATCAACTCAGGGAGAGGGAGCTCGGGCTTCGTTTTTTCTTTAGATGAGCAAGCGCAAACGGCTAACATTCATTCTGCTGCAAAGTTCTCATCCGCAGCAATGGCTTTTGATAGCTATCGAAATAGACTCTATTATGTTTCAGCCCCAAGACCTTTAACTTATAAACTGGATACGAGTGTTCTCAACTTATCAGATGAAGAGTTAAATGATCTGCCTATAAAAGCCGACAAGTATCGATTTACACAACTCGCCTATGTTGATATGTCTACAGGCAAACACACTGTAGTGGCACGTACTAACCCTATGACCCGTCTTGCTTATGACCCTAACAAAGACGTTATTTATGGCTCTAAAGGGAGTAAGCTTTACCAGGTTGCTATTGATTCAGGTGAAACTCAGTTCTTAGGCAATATGAAGGGCTACGATAGTAGTTCAGATATTCTGCGTGGCGACATGGTTGTTAAAAATGGTGAGGTTTACCTCATCTCTGCCACAAGCATTTTTTTATTGGATCCGGAAACACTGGAGTTAACAAAAAAATCTGAACATGGTTTAACGACGGTAACAGGTGCTGCTCTAAATCAAAATGACGAATTGGTAATTTCCCGTGAAGTCATTAATGATCAAGGTAATTTTAATATTACTAAATTATATAAAGCATCAATCGAAACGGGTAAAACATGCACATTGGGGACATACCCAGTGCGAATAAACGATTTAGCACTAAATACTCTAAAGCCTGTTGCATGTTATGCGCAGCCTACTTGTAGTACAGGAGTAGAGTCGCTTGTAATTACGAGTATTGATAAGCAAAGAAAGGCACGATGGCAAAACTACACATTAAACGCTTACTTGTTTGATTTACCGATGGCTAAACTTGCAAGTCCAGAAAATTTTGGTGAAAGTGGGGTTGTAGCTAAATCAGTATCGGTTAATCATGATTTTGCGGCATCAGGCTCAATTACTCAGGAAGCGATTGAAAGCTATAACACTGATATCTTCTTTATGGGTAGTTTTTACAACAGTGATTTTACTGAAACAGAAATTACAGAGCTATATAATTGGTCAGAGAAGAAAGGAAATGTTGTCATCATAGCATCAGATTCCGATATGACTGACGAGAAGGTGTATTCAAAGTGGGGTTATACAGTAACCAGAGAAGGCTACAAAGATGGACCAAATACCCAAAACCCAGAAGGTTTAAACTCTCAAATACAACAAGCTATATTTGCAGGTCCTTTTGGAGAGGTTACACGCTTTTATCAGGCCGGTGGTTCAAAGGGGTACTTCTCAGTAATGCCAGAAGAAAGCCAAGTGTTAGCTGTCAATCCAGATGGCTTACCGACAGTGGTTTTTGACTTGAAATCGGGTGATATATTACTCGCAGATAATGCAATTATTAACTCTCAAAATAAAGTTGGTAATTATACCAATGGTACCGGAGTTAGTAGTATGACAGACCGTTTATTTATGAATTTGATATATTTAGCTAGCGAAATCGAATAACGCTAATCAGCAAATAAGAACTAAAATCGCGAAACGTGCTGTTTCGCGATTTTTTTGCAGCCAAAGTATTTTCATTACCAGCAACTAGTAAGTGTATTTTTTACCCGGTTAGTGTGTTGTTTAACCAATAAATAATTAATGCCAACAAGCAATGAATGACTACCTGCAAACACAACTAACCATGATGAAAGCTCAGCTGTTAGATGATTAACCATTATCAGGCTAGCTAACATGATGACCAATGAATAATTTAATACTGTTTGTAATAATTGCTTAAATCTTAAGTGCTTCCAGCGACTCCATAGAACCAGCAACAATGTAGTCGCGGGTAAGACAAACAAAATACATTTAAATAAAGCAACGACTAACTGCGTATCGTTATAGGGTGGCTCAATCACTGCGCCAAACGAATGCCCTGAGTTAAGCGTTATTAAGGCAAGACCCAAAGCTGTAAGTATATTTTTATTTTTCATTTATAAACTCTATACCATCAAATTCATTAACAATCTAAGTTTCATAGCTAAAAATGGGTTATGCATGTGCGCTTATAAGCTCTTTGGCATTTGCTCTAGCCATTTTACTGATATTGTCACCGGCAAGTAGTCGGGCAATTTCATCAATACGGCCTTCTTTAGATAGCTTATTCATTTGAGTGTAGGTTTCTCCGTTTGCAATTTCTTTAGCTACAAAAAATTGCTGATGTCCAGAGCTTGCAACCTGCGGCAAGTGAGTTACACAAATAACTTGAGTTGATTTACCTAATTGGCGTAAAAGCTTGCCAACTGCAGAAGCGGTTGGTCCAGAAATACCCACATCTACTTCATCGAAAATAAGAGTCGGCGTTGTAACACGCTGAGCAATAATGACCTGAATAGCTAAACTAATTCGCGATAACTCACCACCAGAAGCCACTTTAGACAGTGCTTGTAACGGTTGACCTGGGTTGGTAGATACTAAAAACGACACCGTATCAAAACCCATTGCACTTGGCGCTTTATCGCTAGTTTGTTGAATATCAATCGCAAACCTGCCGTTTTCCATTGATAAGTTAGCCATGCTATCACTAATTAATTGATTAAGCGTATCTGCGTATTTATGGCGGCTTTCACTTAACAGTTTTGCTGCTTGTTTATATTGCTCAAGGGCATTGTTAATTTCGCTTTCGAGAGCAACAAGGCGGTCGCTGTTATAACTAATTGATGCTAACTCTTCTGCGATTGACTGATGAAATTCTACCAGCTCTTCTGGTTTTATATGATGTTTACGGGCAAGGTCCATAGCACCTGTTAAACGCGTTTCAACTTCGTCTAAGCGGGCAGGGTCTAAATCAGTTACATCAACATAGCTGCGTATCTCGCGGCTAGCTTCTTCAACTTGAACGGCAGCTTCACTCAATAATGATGCTATGCTAGATAAGCTTTCATCGTAGCTTGCCAGCTCTGTAAATTGTTGGGCGCTATGTTGCAGCAATGAACACGCACTTTGCTCATCACTTTCGTATAAGTGTTGTAGCTCACGTTGGCATGACTCTAAAATAGTCTGGCTATGGCTTAGTTTATGATGCTCAGCTTCAATCTCTTCAAACTCACCCGGTTGCAGGGCAAATTCATCAAGTTCAGCTACTTGATACTCTAGTAATTGCTTTTGAGCTGCTTGTTGCTGCTGTTGTTGTTCAAGTTGATTAAATTCTTTAATTAATGCTTGGTAGGCTTTAAAGCGCTCTTTAACATCAGCTAATAGCTGGTTGTGGCCGGCATAGGCATCAAGCAGGTGCAACTGATGTTCAGCTTTTAATAAATGCTGATGGGCATGTTGCCCGTGAATAGAAATTAAATACTGACCTATCTCTTTTAATTGTGCAGCGGTAACTGAGCTGCCATTAATATAGCTCTTGCTGCGGCCATTTTTGCAAATAACACGGCGTAGTAAACATTCGCCTTCACTGTTTGAGAGTAAATGTTGCTCTAAAAAGTGCTGGGCAAGAGGGAGTTGGCTAATATCAAATTGTGCACAAATTTCTGCACGTTCCGTACCTGGGCGAACAGCACCTGCATCTGCACGCTCGCCTAAACATAATGACAGGGCATCAATTGCAATTGATTTACCCGCACCCGTTTCACCTGTAATAGCTGTCATACCATTGTGCCACTCAGTACTTAAATTACTTACAATGGCAAAGTTTTTAATTTCTAACCCGATTAACATACTGTTTATCCATCCAGTCAATTAACTGTTAATTTATACAGTGTTTTCGGTTTTTGCAAATTAAATTTTTAAGCTTTGCTTAATTCTGGCAGTTGATTTTCTTGGACTGATTCATTTGCAGCTTGCGTGCTCTGGGCTAGCGGCTGATCGTCCTGTAAATCGGTGGGGGGCTGATATTTAATTACTTCAATCAGCGATGGTAAGGCTTCTTGATAAAACGCTTTATTGTACTCGATGCCGTTGTAAGGCAATTCAGCTATAAAATACTGTAACCTGTCAGCGAGCTGATCAATTTCCTCAGGGCTTTGCGCTTTACTGGCTTCCATTATGATTGTGTTGATAAGCAAATCGCTAATGAATTCGAGGTAAGTGAGATTTTCTTCATTGTGCGCTTGCACTACAAAGTAATTGCTGGTGATCATATTTAGGCGCGAAATATTCTTAGGGCGGATAATTTTGCCTTCGCTAAAATCAATTAATTTATTTTTAAAGTCATTATTGATTTCTTTGACTCGTTGATTAAAACGTTTTTTTTCAGCTTCAATAGCTTTACGACGATTGCTCTCAACCACCCAGTAACAACCTAGTAAGGTGATAAGTAATAATAGAGCAAGAAAAACGATATAACTCATTTCGCCTTAGAATCCTTTAAAAAATACAGCTTTTAGTCTTATTATTTTGCGCTAATCAATACGCCTTGGCAATTAGCTTGAGATAAAAAAGCCACTTAAAATAAGCGGCTTCCCCAATTTAATTTTTTTCTTAATACATTGTAGTAAGAGTATTCCTTTGGATGAATCAAACGTAGACGCTTGTCTGCTTTTTTAATCACTACTTCGTCACCAGGTAATACAGCTAAAACTACGTGACTATCACAGCTGACTTGTAGGCTGTCGGTATTTTCGAGGCTAAGCTTTAAACGTACTTCATTGTCAGCGTCAACCACAAGAGGACGGCTTGATAATGTGTGCGGGAACATAGGAACTAATGAAATCGCATTCAGCTCAGGGGTTAAAATAGGCCCGCCGCCAGATAATGAATAAGCTGTTGAGCCAGTTGGTGTTGAAACGATTAATCCATCAGAGCGTTGAGAGAATACAAAGTCGTTATTAATAAAGGCCTCAAACTCGATCATATGCGCAACTTTATCAGCATGAAGTACCGCTTCATTCACTGCCAAGTTTGCACTTTTGAGTTCGGCGTG
Source organism: Pseudoalteromonas sp. PA2MD11 (assembly GCF_017808125.1). Taxonomy (NCBI): domain Bacteria; kingdom Pseudomonadati; phylum Pseudomonadota; class Gammaproteobacteria; order Alteromonadales; family Pseudoalteromonadaceae; genus Pseudoalteromonas; species Pseudoalteromonas sp. PA2MD11. The sequence continues at coordinate 113,063 of NZ_JADKNF010000001.1, read as the reverse complement.
ACGATATACTTCAACTTCAAGCAAGAAGCGTTTTTCCTCAAGGAACTGGCCACTTAACACTTGTTCTAGGCTCGCTTCAAAACCTTCTGGGTTTAAATCGGTTAAAAAGCCTAAATTACCACGGTTTACACCAATCACAGCGACATCAAAACGCGCTAATACTCGAGCTGCGCCAAGCATATTGCCATCACCACCGACGACTATGGCTAAGTCTGCTCGTTCACCTAAATCTACCAATTTAACTAGGTTTTCTTGAGGAAGGTCTTCAAGTTGACGTCCAGTGCGCTGTTCCACTAGCACTTCGAAACCCAAGGCTCGCAAAAATGTGTGCAGGCGAGCAAGTGTGGCAGCTGCCCCGCTGTGATTAGGTTTGCCAATTAAACCTATGGTTTTAAACGGTGAATCCATGTTATTTGCACTTAAACTTTCATATCGATAGATTACATTAAAAATTAATGCTTTGAAAATAACTTGAAATAAACTTGCTGCGCCCAAATATCCACTGGCAAGAAGCAAGATGTATGAATTATGAAATTAAATCCGCGCGACCAACAAATTTTTTCAGCTGTGATGAGCCTTTACTGTAACGGGGAAGGTCAGCCTGTAGCCTCAACTCGTATTGCCAAACAAAAAGGCATGGCGGTATGTTCAGCTACAGTGCGTAATGCTATGGCACGGCTAGAAAAAGTGGGCTTACTCTATTCGCCGCATACTTCTGCTGGCCGCGTACCAACCAATGCCGGTTTTGATTATTGGCTTACTGAGTTTTTTGCTCTACCTGAAATCGCACCATATTGGCAGCCTGAGCAAGCACAATTAGTCGAGCTAGCCCATGGTTTGAGTCAGCGCTATAAAGTGTGTTGTTGTGTAGGCTTACCTCAAGTCAGCTCGCAGTTGGTCTTTCGAGTAGAGGTGCTTGATTTTGATGGTAGCAATTGGTTAATTTTACTAATAGATAGAGCAGGGCAAAGCCATAACATTTGCATTACCAAACCTGAAGATTCATCTGATGCCGTTCGTTACCAGTTTGCTACTTGGCTTAATACCGTGTTTAGTCAGCAAACCTTAATGGAAGGCTTATATCGTATGCAGGCAATGGCAGGCACGGCACCAAATAATTGCCATGACTCACTAACACAATGGACTCGGCAATTAAGCCAAAAGCTTGGTTCAGACAACAGTATTGTGGTCGGTGAAAATTACCTTTACCGCCAAGTTGATTGTCAAACCAGTTTAAATATAGGTGTATCGTTTTTAAATTTTGTTGAAGATAAACTTGCATTTAAAAATGGTTTATCGGTATTAAACACAGAACAATTGCCATTTACAGATTGTAATGAGTTGATGGTGATCAGCGTTCCTTATTTTAATAACCATGAATACCAGAGCCGATTTTGCGTAATTTGTCCAAAATCAGCGCAAATAGAAGCAATCATCCAAGAATTTAAGTTAATCGGCTCATCAGCCTCTTGAATCTTTTAATTCAATCCCCATAATTACCGCAGTTGTAAAGAATTGGAGCATGTAAGCTATGTCTGAGCAGACAAAATCACCAGAGCAAGAAGTTGAACTAAACGAAGAATTTGAACAAATGCAAGCTGAAGTAGAAGCTGCAGAAAAAGCAGCTGAACAAGTTGACGGCGAAGAAATGAGCCCTGAAGCTGAAATCGCTTTACTACACAGCGAATTAGAAGCGGCTAAACAAACGATTAACGATCAAAAAGACAGTGTTGTTCGTGCTGCTGCAGATGTTGAGAACATGCGTCGTCGTGCCGCTCAAGATGTAGAAAAAGCGCATAAGTTTGCACTTGAAAAGTTTGCTAACGAATTATTACCAGTTATCGATAACCTAGAGCGCGCAATTGAGTTTTCTGATAAAGAAAATGAGCAGCTTAAACCTGTGCTTGAAGGTATCGAAATGACTGTTAAGAGCTTTAATGATGCGGTATCAAAATTCGGTGTTGAAATTGTTAACCCACAGGGTGAGCAATTTAACCCTGAATTCCATCAAGCAATGTCAATTCAACCAAGCAATGATGTAGCACCTAATACTGTTCTTGCAGTAATGCAAAAAGGTTATACATTAAATGGCCGTTTATTACGCCCTGCAATGGTTATGGTATCAAAAGAAGCTGAATAAGCTTTAAAGAAAATAAAAAAATGCCTGTTAATTACAGGCATTTTTTTTGTCCAATTTTCGATGCCAAAGCTGCACGAGTAAAATAAGTATCAGTGCGCTGAACATCATCGCAGAAAATGGAATAGCACTTTGTGGGTGAACAAATGCAAGAATAGGCCCAACGAGAGCGCCACTGCCGAATCTCAGGGTACCAATAACAGCTGTTGCAGTGCCTGATTTTTCCTCAAATTGCATCAGTATCAATGAGTCCGCATTACTCGCTATAATACCTAAGCTCATCATCAGTGGTGCGATGCTTGCTACGATAAAATACAGTGATAAATGCATCACACTGAATAATAACAATGCCCCACCAGACACAAAGCCAATGCTAAGGCCAATAAATAACAGTTTACGAGAACCCAAGCGCGGCACTAAACGTGTATTCATAAAGTTACCGAACATTAAAGCCAACACGTTAAAGGCGAATAACACACCGAACAATTGCTCATCTACTTTGAAGAAATCGAGATATACATAAGGTACCGATGTTAAAAAACAAAAGAATGCGAATGAGGCAAACATGGAACTGGCAATATCGGCAAGGGCACTGCGGCGTGAAAATACCGTTTTATAGCTATTAAAGAACAATGCCAAGCCACGTTGCTGACTCTTAAAGATTGGAATATCGATTAAATGAATTTGCACCAAGGCTAAAATAGCGAAACTGTAGGCCGCCAATGCAATAAAAATAACCTGCCATGTCGAAATGCCCATGATCAATGAGCCTAGAGTAGGAGCAATTAACGGGGCAACCATCATGATCATCGAGACATAAGACATGCCTTTGGCTGTGTTCTCTCGGTAAATGTGGCGAATAATACCCGGCACTACAACGGTTGCAGCAGCGCCAGTGAATGCTTGGACCGCTCTTAAAGACCAAAATAATTCGATGTTAGTACAAAATGCCAGTGCTAATGAGCTGATACCAAATAGTGCTAAGCCCACCTTCGCGAGTAATCGTCTGCCAAGCTCATCAGCAATCGGGCCAAAAAATAGCATACCAAGGGCGTAACCCGCTAAATAAATGCTGAGCGATATTTGCACATTTGGCATGGTTGTTTGCAAATCGTTGGCAATCACCAACATCGCCGGTAAATATAAATCAATTGCTAAAGGCGTAATCGCGACAATACTTGCCAGTAAAGGTAATAAAATGCGTTTATTTAAAGTCTCAGGGGAAGGCATTGTGTACTCATTCATCAAACATTAGGTCACTATTGTAGCAGTGTGAGTCATTGTGGTGAACTTAGTTTGCCTGCTAAGTAAAAGAATTAACTAAATGATAACAACTGAGTGGGTGACTGTTCATTTTCATATAAAATTAAGCAATGCTTTGCTATATTAGCCACAATTACACTAAGTATTTGAAGGACTAGTATGAAAAAGTTAATCATGGCAGTGTTAGCCACCGCTGTTTTAGCTGGCTGTAAAACCTCTCCTACGGGGCGTACCCAAATCGCACTTTATTCAGATCAACAAATGAGCCAAATGGGTCAAGCAAGCTTTGCTGAAATGAAAAAAACACAGCCTGTTAATACTGATCCAGGTGTCAATGCTTATGTAAAGTGTATTGCCGATGATGTTATTGCGGTTTTACCTAACGAGTATGCCAAGCAGTCTTGGGAAGTTGTTGTATTTGAAGAAGATTCAGCAAATGCATTTGCATTACCGGGGGGGTATATTGGTGTTCACACAGGTTTATTAAAAGTCGCTGTAAACCAAGACCAATTGGCTACAGTACTAGGTCACGAAGTTGCACATGTTATTGCTGAGCACTCTAATGAGCGTGTATCACAAAACGCACTGTTACAAACAGGACTACAAGTTGGTGGTGCAGCACTTGATATGGGTAATGTTCAATATCGTGGCGAAATTATGCAAGCCTTAGGCTTAGGCGCTCAGTATGGTGTGATATTACCATTTAGCCGCTCACATGAATCAGAAGCGGATATTGTTGGCTTAGATTTAATGGCAAAAGCAGGATTTAACCCAGAGCAATCAGTATCGCTTTGGCAAAATATGAGTGCAGCAGGCAGTAGTGGTACCCCAGAGTTTATGTCGACTCACCCCGCACCGGGTAACCGAATCAAAGAGCTTCAAAAGCATATGCCGAATGCATTAAAAGCCCAACAAGCGGCTAGAGCGAAAGGGAAAACCCCGCAGTGTAAACTGTAAGCCCACACTACTGATTTTGCTTTAAGAAAAGGCTAAAACTATTTTTAGCCTTTTTAAATTAAACCAAAGAGGTTATCAAGGATGAAACGAATAATTTTATTGGCCGTCGTTGCTTTGTTAGCAATGGCTACTACCTACTATGTATTCAAAACTGAAGGGGATGTAGCTAACAAATCAAAAAAAGTTGTTAATACATCGACAGTTAAGCGCTCTTTACCACTAAACTCCGAAAAAATTCAACGCACCACATTAAAAAAAACTTATACTAAGCGCTCGTTTCCAGCAGATACTCCTGATCAACAGCAGTGTAAAGATTTAAGGCTCAAACAAAATCGTCTCATAAATGACTATCATGATGATATTGAGCTAGCCGCATTAAATGCCTTTAAAAATGGCTACACCGCAGAGCAGGTAGCAAATGCGATATGGTTTGATTCCAGTTGGTCTGCGGCACAAGTTTGGTATAAAAAAGCAATAATACATGAAGCAGTAACCGAGCTGATGTCTAGCATAAAGTTACTTCCCAATAACGAGCAATTTCTAAATCAATATACTTTCGTCAATAAAGAAAATTCACCTATAAAAAAAGTAGTTGATTATTCCGAATCATTAGATGAAATTTGGCAGGGGTTACCTTCTAATGCGCTTGCTTTAAAAGTAACATCCACGAATACTTCACCTGTTGAGGTTGTAAATGAGATTGAACGAATTTTTTCAGATTTTCCTTATGACATACTCAATAATAGACATATCTCTCCTTTAAAGTCTGTTTTAAGCCATTTAGTCACAAAAAAAAGAATTACAGTAGCGATTATGTTGTTACAACAATACCCGGGTTTGGCATTTGCAGAGGTTATTTTTGATAATGAAGCTGCAACTTCGCTTCTAAGTATTATTGGTAATGAAAGTTATGAAATTGACGATCCGAAAACTTACCGACATTTTTTGGAGTTGTCAGGGGTCACTGAAAAAGATATTTACTATCAGGAGATTAGTCATCCGCTTTTTAATAATAAAGAGATTAAAATAGCGGTGAAAAAATTAAGTGATAAAGGTATTAATGTTAACTTAATCTCAGCAACTGATTTGGCAAAGCCAGAACCTATATTGCAATTAAATATTAAAGCAGATGAATTGACAGAAGCTGAAGCGATTAGTTTAGATAAATGCAATGCAACAAAGCAGTGGCTTGAAGAACGTCAATTCAGCTTAGATGAGCTAGATACTTATACAAGAGATTCATTTACTGACTTGGTAAGATCATCACCTGAATTTAGCTTTTGTGAACGTAACCGGCAGCCAGAAAATTTGCCAACGATAAAAAGCCAGTTTACTCGCACAAATCAGTTGATCAACCAAACGATAGCTAATCAAGGTATCTCACTTGAAGAGCTTGATTTAACAACTTTAGAATTACCTGAATTACTACCTGAAACTAATTCAGTGTTGGGGGTCATCCTAGCTCGTGATTATTTAAAGGCTACTTCATTGAGTAAACAGGAAATTATAACGAAGCTTAGTAATGCTGGGTTTAAACCGTCAGGTGGTGACTTGGTATTGTTTTCGGGTTTAGCTAAATTAAAAGGGTATACCATTTGGCTTGATAGTATATCTTTTGAAAAGCCAGAGCATGTTAAAGGGATTCTAAATGAATTTGCCAGCAATGGAATATTTGAACCATTTTCCAAACTCAGTAGTGTTTATAAAGAGATTGAATTTGACCCTGATACCGAGCTAGACCCGTTTTATTTTTTTATAAAAAACTATTCAAATATGTCATTATTCTTTGGTGATATTAGTGCCCAAGAAAAGAAAGACAATACAGCATTTATATACTATTTTAAGGGTCAAGGCGTGGAAGTTAAACCTCAGCACATGCGGGCGGTATTTGAGCGGAAAAAATCTGAGCCAGACGCTTATGATGCACTGACCAACCATTTTCCGCAGCTAAAGGTCGAAAATTTAGATGACTACTTTTCGTTAGAGTGCCTATAGAATTTGTATTACTAAAAATATTATTACGAATACTAAACTGCGAAATAATTAGCTATCTCGCAGTTTTTTAGACTGTTTAAAACGTCCACTCAACGTGAAGTTGTGGTACTGATTCAGTTGTGTCTGTACCTAGCTTATTGTGCCAGTATTGCCACTCAAGGCCTAGCAGTAGGGTGTTTTCTTTCATGCTCATTGCGTGACCTAAATCCCAGGTGATGATTGGCTGCGCTAAAATCCACGCTTTAACATCTTCGCCAAATTCATTTTCACGCTCTGCAATGTATTCTACATGGCCTGTTACGTTGAACTTTTGTGAGCCAATAGTGAATGGGTAGCCCCAAGCAACATCAATCATCCAGCTGTTTGTTTCAGTTGGAGCACCACCGCGTGCTACACCTTCACTGTCATCGATGTAAGCGGTAAATAAAGTAGATAAAAAGCTAAAGCCCGGTGCTTGCCAGCTTAGTTTTACACCCGGTAAATACTTAAGAACTTTCGAATCGCCTGCGGCATTAAAACCTGCCGTTAAACCTACATCAGTAATTGCGCCGTATGAGAAATCACTGCCAGAGATTTTTGATAAACTGAATGTTGAATACCATTCGCCGTAAAAGTCTTTATCTTGATAACCATCTTGACGGTCGTCATTGCTGTAATCAATAAAAAAGAAGTTGTCACCATAGTCATAACCAGACGCATGCTGTAGTGATACAACTGTGGTGTTTGACTTAGTCAATGAAAACGGGTTTTTGTGCTCACCGTTATTAACGTGTAATTGCGTAGAGCTCCAATTAGCGGCATAGCTCGAAGTACTTACTGCACAAAGCGCAGCAACAGAAAGGATCTTTTTCAAGTTCATATCTCAATATTGATGGTGTAAAGGGGGATACAAAGGTTGGATTATAGCAGATACGCCCATATTTGGGCGTATCTTGAGAAAAATTATTTAAGTTATGCTTTATTTCGGCGTAAGCAAATTACTGCAACGGCAGTAAAGGCAAGAATAAAGCAGTAGTAAGAAGAGGTAGAGACTTCCCATGGGCTAATTTTGAATGTTGCGCCCAGTAGAAGTGCTTGTGCGCCATACGGCAATGAGCCTTGGGTAACACAAGCAAAAATATCAAGTAAGCTTGCTGAACGCTTGCCTGTAATTTCGCCATCATCTGCTAATTTTTTAGCAATTGGGCCTGCAACAATAATAGACACGGTATTATTGGCAATACATAAGTTACTAGTCATAACCAGTGCAGCAATACCTAATTGATCTGCTACTTTACGGTGCCATTTTGCAATGATTTTTGTAATTGCCTGAATTTTGTTAGCAATATAATCAAGACCACCATTAATACGGATAAACTCTGAAAGACCGCCAATAAACATCGATAGCAAGAAAATTTCCTGCATATCAGTAAAGCCTTTATAAACATCTTTTACAAAGCTTGCACCTTCATAGCTGCCAGTAAAGCCCATAAGTGCAGCGAAGATTATACCGCTAAACAGCACCACGAATACGTTAAAGCCCATTACCGCGAGCACTAAGATAAAGGCATAAGGTAATACTAGTAAGGTATCGAAGTCTTGTGTCTCTACAGCTTCTGCTGCAGGCGTTAAGAAGAATAACAAGCCGATAGTTAATGCCGCAGCAGGTAAGGCGATTTTTAAGTTCTCACGAAATTTATCTTTCATTTCACAGCCTTGCGTGCGGGTTGCAGCAATAGTTGTGTCAGAGATGATTGATAAGTTATCACCAAACATGGCACCTGATACAATCGTGCCTGCCATCAGAGATGGATCAATGCCTGTTTTTTGGGCGACGGCATAAGCAATCGGGCCAATCGCACCGATAGTACCCATAGAAGTGCCCATCGCAGTCGACACAACCGCAGCGATTAAAAATAATCCAGGTAGTAACAGAGCAGGTGGAATAAGTGATAAGCCCGCATTAACAACGGCATCAACACCACCGGTTGCACCAGCAACCGCAGAAAACGCACCAGCAAGCAGATAAATCAAACACATAGTGATGATGTTGCTATGGCCAGCACCTTTAATAAAGGTTTCAACACTGTGGTTGATGGTATTTTTATTTAAGATAAACGCCAGCATGATGGCAGGTAAAATTGCCACAGGAGCAGGCAATTGATAGAAGGCGTAATCGACACCTTGAGACTGTAAGTATAAGCCAGCGCCTAAAAATAAGCCGACAAACACCAAAAGCGGCAGCAAAGAAAGTTTTGCTTTTGTTTTATTAAATGATGGCTGCATCATATTCCTCGTTAGATAACCAATAACACAGCCAAACACTTCTTTTAGCTGTATTTAGTTGTGTCTAAAAGACAACAACAGCGCCCGCAAGCCAAAGACCAAATCGGCGCAAAGGAAGAAGTTTAAATGTATAGATGGCTAAATGCAAAGACTATCTGTTATTATTGTTGTTCTATTAATAAATCTAAAATTAGTTCTGTATTTTTTATAAGCTAACCTGACTATTACATGAGTTTTCGATAAAATCCAGCCAGCTTAGAAGAATAGATAAGGTAACTATATGAACCGCATAGGTGTATTTGGCGCAAACGGCCGCATGGGACTTGCACTTTTAGAAGCAGTCTCAAAAAAAGATGACGCAACATTAACGGGCGCGTACGTACGCGAAAACTCACCACTTTTAGATAGTGCGGTTAATCAATTAAACAGCGCTGCATCAGCAGATGTATCATTTAGTAAAGAAACAGACGTAAAAGATGCAGATGTATTGATAGATTTCACCTTACCTCAAGGAATGCGCAACCACCTGAAAACAGCGGTCGAAAAAAATATCGCCATGGTAATTGGTACTACGGGCCTTAACCAAGATGATCTGGATGCCCTTAATGAAGCGGCGAAACACATTCCGATTGTTTTTGCCCGCAACTATAGCGTAGGCGTGAATTTACTGCTTAACTTAGTGCAGACTGCGGCTGTGAAGTTTGGCGATGATATGGATATCGAAATTTTTGAAGCTCATCATCGTCATAAAATCGATGCGCCATCGGGAACTGCATTGGCAATTGGTGAAGCTATTGCTGAGGCAAAAGGCTGGCAGCATGATGAAGTCGCGCGTTTTGATAGAAGCAATGACGAACACGCAAAATCGCAAAATGAAATCGGTTATTCAGTCATGAGAGGCGGAGATATAGTAGGTGAACACACCGCATATTTCGCAACTTCTGGCGAAAGGCTAGAATTAACTCATAAAGCAAGTTCAAGAATGACCTTCGCATTAGGTGCTGTAAGAGCTGCGGGCTGGTTGAAAAATAAACCAGCTGGACTTTATGACATGCAAGATGTGCTTGACTTGAAGTAGTTTAGTTTCTTTTTTGGCAGTTTCAGTGAATTTTTAGTTAATAACGCTTATTTTTACTATTTTATTAATTAAGATTAGATCTGAAAGCTAAATTACTGTAGAATAGCGCCAATTTGCCAAAAATTCATAAATGCGTGTTTCCAATCGCTATAAACGGGCAGTAGAGCAAATGACTTTACTCCCGTTTTTTACTGTTAGGAGGTTAACTTGACTAAATCCGCTCTGTTAGTCCTAGAAGACGGCACAGTGTTTCGCGGTACTGCAATCGGCGCTGACGGCATGTCAGTCGGTGAAGTAGTATTCAATACGTCTATGACTGGTTATCAAGAAATTTTGACTGACCCTTCATACGCGGAACAAATCGTAACTTTGACGTACCCACATATCGGTAATACGGGTACTAACAGCGAAGACGAAGAAGCGGGTCAAATCTGGGCTAAAGGCCTAGTGATCCGTGATTTGCCACTGCTAGCAAGTAATTTCCGTAACGAGCAATCGTTAAGTGATTACTTAAAAGAACGCAATATCTTAGGTATTGCCGACATCGACACTCGTAAATTAACACGTATCTTACGTGATAAAGGCGCACAAAATGGTTGTATCATTGCAGGCGACGAGTTAGATGAGAATAAAGCGCTTGAAGCTGCGCAAGCCTTCCCAGGCTTAAAAGGCATGGATTTAGCAAAAGTTGTCTCAACCAAGGAAAATTTTGAGTGGCGCGAATCAAGCTGGACGTTAGGTTCAGGCTTTAAAACGCTAGAAGCAGCAGACGAGAAATTCCACGTTGTTGCTTATGACTTCGGTGTTAAACGTAATATCTTACGTATGTTAGTTGACCGCGGTTGTAAATTAACCGTTGTTCCTGCGCAAACACCTGCAGAAGACGTACTGGCATTAAACCCAGACGGTATCTTCTTATCAAATGGCCCTGGCGACCCTGAGCCATGTACTTACGCGATTGAAGCAATTAAAACTTTCCTAGAAACAGACACGCCAATCTTTGGTATCTGTTTAGGTCACCAATTACTTGCACTTGCTTCAGGTGCACAAACGGTGAAAATGAAGTTTGGTCACCACGGTGGTAACCACCCAGTTAAAGACCTTGACCGCAATGTTGTAATGATCACAGCGCAAAACCACGGTTTCGCAGCTGACGAAGCAACATTACCAGCGAATTTACGTGCAACTCACGTTTCTTTATTCGATGGCACGCTACAAGGTATTCACCGCACAGATAAGCCTGCATTTAGCTTCCAAGGTCACCCTGAAGCAAGCCCAGGTCCACATGATGCGGCGCCATTATTTGACCACTTCATCGACCTGATGCAAGCACGTTCTAACTAATTTAACCGGAGTAACAATGCCAAAACGTACCGACATAAAAAGCATTCTTATCTTAGGCGCAGGCCCGATAGTAATCGGTCAAGCTTGTGAATTTGACTACTCTGGTGCACAAGCGTGTAAAGCACTACGAGAAGAAGGCTTTCGAGTAATTCTTGTAAACTCGAACCCTGCAACTATCATGACTGACCCTGAAATGGCGGATGCGACGTACATCGAACCAATTCACTGGGAAGTGGTAGAGAAAATCATTGAAAAAGAAAAGCCAGATGCAGTACTGCCTACTATGGGTGGTCAAACAGCATTAAACTGTGCGCTTGATTTAGACAAGCACGGTGTACTGGCAAAACATGGTGTTGAACTAATCGGTGCAACTGCTGATGCAATCGATAAAGCTGAAAACCGTGAGCGTTTTGACGTAGCAATGAAGAACATTGGCCTTGAGTGTCCGCGTGCAGAAATCGCTCACTCAATGGAAGAAGCACACGATGTACTTAGCCGCATCGGTTTCCCATGTATCATTCGTCCATCATTCACTATGGGTGGTACCGGTGGTGGTGTTGCATACAACCAAGAAGAATTTGACGAAATTTGTGAGCGTGGTTTAGATTTATCACCAACAAATGAACTTCTAATCGACGAATCATTAATCGGTTGGAAAGAGTACGAAATGGAAGTTGTTCGTGACAAAAACGACAACTGTATTATCGTATGTTCTATCGAAAACTTTGACCCTATGGGTGTTCACACGGGTGACTCAATCACGGTTGCACCAGCGCAAACACTGACTGATAAAGAATACCAAATCATGCGTAATGCATCGATGGCGGTACTTCGTGAAATCGGTGTTGAAACAGGTGGTTCAAACGTACAGTTTGGTGTGAATCCAGTTGATGGCCGTATGGTTATCATCGAGATGAACCCTCGTGTATCGCGTTCTTCTGCATTAGCATCAAAAGCAACCGGTTTCCCAATTGCGAAAATCGCTGCAAAACTAGCAGTAGGTTACACCCTTGATGAGCTACAAAACGACATCACTGGCGGTAAAACACCAGCGTCTTTCGAGCCGTCAATCGACTACGTTGTTACTAAGATCCCACGTTTTAACTTCGAAAAATTCGCAGGTTCAAACGACCGTCTTACAACACAGATGAAGTCTGTGGGTGAGGTTATGGCGATTGGTCGTAACCAACAAGAGTCTCTGCATAAAGCATTACGTGGTCTTGAAGTAGGCGCAACGGGCTTTAACCCAATTGTTGCCCTTGATGATCCGAAAGCAAAAGAAAAAATCATCCGTGAATTGCGTGAGCCAGGTGCTGAGCGTATTTGGTACGTTGCTGATGCAATGCGTCACGGTATGAGCGTAGAAGACGTATTCGAGCTAACTAAGATTGACCCTTGGTACTTAGTTCAAATCGAAGACATCTTAAAAGACGAAGCAACAATCAGCGAAGTAGGCATGGCTGGTTTAAATGCTGAGTTTTTACGCAAGCTTAAGCGTAAAGGTTTTGCTGATGCGCGTATCGCTGAAATTGCCGGTGTTTCTGAAGCAGAAATTCGTAAGAAGCGTCACCAGTTAGATATCGTGCCTGTATATAAGCGCGTTGATACCTGTGCTGCAGAGTTCAGCTCAGACACAGCTTACATGTACTCATCTTATGATGAAGAATGTGAAGCTAATCCATCTGACAAAGATAAAATCATGGTAATCGGTGGTGGTCCTAACCGTATCGGTCAAGGTATCGAATTCGATTACTGTTGTGTTCACGCAGCATTAGCTTTACGTGAAGACGGCTATGAAACAATTATGGTTAACTGTAACCCTGAAACTGTTTCAACTGATTACGATACATCTGATCGTTTATTCTTCGAGCCAATCACGCTAGAAGATGTATTAGAAATCGTACGTGTTGAAAAGCCAAAAGGTGTTATCGTTCAGTACGGTGGTCAAACACCACTAAAACTTGCTCGTGAGCTTGAAGCGAATGGCGTGCCAGTTATTGGTACTTCACCAGATGCAATCGACCGTGCAGAAGACCGTGAGCGTTTCCAACAGCTTGTTGAGCGTCTAAACCTTCTTCAACCAGAGAATGCAACGGTTACTTCTTTAGAAGAAGCGATTGTTAAGTCTGCTGAAATCGGCTTCCCACTTGTTGTACGTCCTTCATACGTACTAGGTGGTCGCGCGATGGAAGTAGTGTATGATGAAGACGATTTACGTCGTTACATGACTGAAGCTGTATCAGCGTCAAATGAAGCGCCAGTACTACTTGACCACTTCTTAGATAATGCAATTGAAGTTGACGTTGACGCTATCTGTGACGGTGAGCAAGTAATCATCGGTGGTATCATGGAGCACATTGAGCAAGCAGGTGTTCACTCAGGTGACTCAGCATGTTCATTACCAGCTCACTCACTAACTGCTGAAGTACAAGACGTAATGCGTAAGCAAGTGACAGATATGGCACTAGAGCTTGGCGTAGTAGGTCTGATGAATACACAGTTTGCTGTGAAAGACGGTAAAGTTTACTTAATCGAAGTAAACCCACGTGCTGCGCGTACAGTACCGTTCGTTTCAAAAGCGACAGGTATTGCACTTGCTAAAGTAGCGGCACGTTGTATGGCAGGTCAGTCGCTAGCAAGCCAAGGGATTACAAAAGAAGTAATCCCTCCTTACTACAGCGTAAAAGAAGTGGTACTGCCATTTGCTAAGTTCCAAGGTGTTGACCCAATTCGTGGCCCAGAAATGCGCTCAACGGGTGAGGTTATGGGTGTTGGTGAAACTTTCGCCGAAGCATTCGCAAAAGCACAATTAGGTGCAAGCAACACTTTACCACGCGGTGGTCGCGCGTTACTATCGGTACGCAACAGTGACAAACCACGTATCGTTGAACTAGCTAAAACCATGACTGATCTTGGTTTTGAGCTAGATGCAACAGGTGGCACTGCAAAAGCACTTGAAGAAGCTGGTATTGCAGTTCGTCGCGTGAACAAAGTATACGAAGGTCGTCCTCATATTCTTGATAGAATTAAAAATGGTGAATACAGCTACATTGTAAACACTACTGAAGGCCGCCAAGCGATTGAAGATTCGAAGGTGTTACGTCGTGGTGCGTTACAGCATAAGACTAACTACACAACGACTCTGAACGCGGCATTTGCTAACTGTACTGCAAACCAAGCAGATGACCGTAGCAAGGTGACGTCAGTTCAGGAACTACACCAGCGAATGAACTAAGGAAATGTGCCAAGGGCGAGGCAATCGCCCTTGGGATTAAGTGAGAATAATATGCAATCAATTCCGATGACAGTTCGTGGTGCAGCATTACTGCGCGAAGAACTTAACGAATTAAAAACAGTTACCCGTCCAAAAATCGTTGCTGATATCGCTGAAGCACGTGAGCACGGTGATTTGAAAGAAAACGCTGAATACCACGCTGCTCGTGAGCAACAAGGTTTCTGCGAAGGCCGTATTCAAGAAATTGAAGCTAAGCTTTCAAATGTGCAAATCATTGATGTAACTAAAATGCCTAACACAGGTAAAGTTATTTTTGGCACAACGGTCACTATCGTTAATGTTGAAACCGATGCTGAAGTAAAATACCAAATCGTAGGCGATGACGAAGCAGATATCAAAAACAACCTGATCTCTGTTAACTCACCAATCGCGCGTGGTTTAATTGGTAAAGAGGTAGATGATGCCGTTATCATTAAAACGCCAAACGGTGAAGTAGAGTACGAAATCATTGAAGTTGAGTATATTTAGTAGCTTAACCAAGCATTGAGAAAAACCGCAGTTCACACTGCGGTTTTTTTATGCCTGTTTACAGGCGTGGATTTATTCGGTACGTTGGCTACAAACTGTTGCAATGAAGGAGTAATAATGGCGAAAATTCAGTATCCTAAACCACTTGTTCAAGGTGATAAAATAGCCATATGTGCTTTTTCATCAGGTGTTGATAAAGCCTTTCATGAGCGCTTAGACATAGTACTTAATGGCTTAACAGCCAAAGGTTTTATTGTTATTGAAGGTGCCTGCTTACGTCAGTCACACAATAGTGCAAAGCAACGTGCTGATGAGCTCATGCAGTATTTAACTGATGATTCAATCGCAGCCATCATGCCGCCATGGGGGGGCGATCTCACCATGGAGATTTTACCGCTTCTCGATTTTAATGCGATAAGTAAAGCAAAACCTAAATGGTTGGTTGGCTTTTCAGATATCAGCACGTTTGCATGTGCATTAACCACTCGTTGTGGCTGGGCAACCTTGCACGCTGCGAATTTAATGCAAATTCACCCTGACGATCCCGATGTTTATTTAGCAAATATATTCAGTGCCATGTCACTTGAAGAAAAACAGCAATTGCATCAAGTTGCTTCGCCTTTTTATCAGCAAAAGCAAATTGATTATAAAGCTAAGCCTGAGGCTCAATTTGACTATACTGCTCCTAGCCAATGGCGCTGTATTAACTATAAAGATAAACGCCAAATTGAAGTGTCTGGTCGCTTAATTGGCGGCTGTTTAGATACCTTAGGTCTGTTGTTACCCTCTAATTACTATGCATTGCATGAGTTTAAAAAACAGTATGCACCAGAGGGGTTAATTTTATACCTAGAAAATGCAGAGCTCAGTCCAATGGCCCTTGCACGTTGTTTGTTATCGTTAAAGTTGAATGATGTTTTTACTGATGTAAATGCGGTGGTATTCGGCCGCAGCCCTGCAATTAATAACGACTGCTACTTTGATGAATACCAAGCAATAGAGCTCGCATTTAAAGGCAATTTGTTCCCAGTTATTGTTGATGCCGACATTGGCCACGTAGCCCCTAATTTAGCATTAATTAATGGTGCTGTTGCCACAATAACTGCAGATTTGTGTGAAGGTATGGCGAGTAATGTGGTTGTGAAGACTGACTTAAAATAACAATTATGCAGGCCAAGCCTGCATAATCTTTAGGCTTTAAACTACGGTAATTACCGCATCTTTATCTAAACGAGATTTTGGTAATGTAGCATTATAATCTTGCTCAGGCTCGTGATAACCAATAGCGAGTGCTACTTCACAAACATAGCCATCTAATTCGTCGGCAAAAAGCTCACCAAGTAAGTCTTTATCGACACCTTCCATCGGTGTTGAATCTAAACCTAAACGAGCCACAGTGTGCATAGTATTACCTAAGGCAATGTAGGTTTGCGCTTTAGTCCAAGCGGCGTTAACACCTTGCTCATCAGTATTTAAATCAACAAAGGCGAAGGCGCCAAATGCTTGCTCTTTGTTTTCAGCTTTTGTACGGCCATTAGCAATATCGGCATCAATTACTTTTTCATAATCAGCACGTTTATAGCTTGGGTTATAAGCAAATAAAATGGTGTGTGATGCCGCTTTTGCATGAACTTGGTTAAACTGAAACTTATTTGCAAAACTATCATGCAGACGCTGTTTACCTTGCTCTGATTCAATGACCACAAATTTCCATGGTTGAGAATTAATAGACGATGGTGATAAACGTAATGCTTCTAAAATTACAGCTAAGTCTGCTTGGCTAATTTGTTTTGAAGCGTCGTAACGTTTACTAGTATAACGGCGTTGTAAGTCAGAAATGATTGGGTGTGTCATGATTTGCTCCCGCATGTATAACAATTAGGTGCAGTTTACGCCTTGCATACTTTGCGATAAAGCGCATAATCGAATAAACATTATCAAAAATTTTTAGTTAATATGCTGGTTGAAGATCTCAAATTAATCCTCAAGGTTGCTGAGTTTCGTAGTATTACAACCGCAGCAGCCAAATTAGACATGCGAGCCGCTACCGCCAGCGCTGCTATTAAGCGTGTTGAAGCGGCGCTGGGTGCTGAGTTATTTGTTCGTACAACTCGTCATTTGCGGTTATCTGCGGCTGGGGAGCGCTTTTTACCTCAGTGTCAGCAAGCAGTGCTCATGCTTGAGCAAGCCACACTTGCGTTAAAAGGTGAGCATGATGAAATCGAAGGAGAGCTCAGGGTTGCACTATCTTCAGACTTAGGCCGCAACATCATTATTCCATGGTTAGATGAGTTACTTGATGAATATCCAAAGCTGAGTATGCGCCCGCATATTAGCGATAGTAATGTAGACTTTTACCGAGACTCCGTTGATTTTGCGCTTAGGTATGGCTCGCCATCCGACTCAAATTTGTATGGCTTTAAAATTTGTAATGTTCCGCGGCTGTTATGTGCAACCCCAGAGTACATTGCTGAACATGGCGCGCCGACACATCCCGATGAATTAAATCAGCATCAAGGCCTATTTTATCAACTGCAAGATATCATCAATAATGTCTGGGAATTTACCGATGGAACCGAGCGTTTTAAGGTGAAAATGCAAGGCCGCCGAGCATCTAATGATGGTGATTTGGTAAGGCGCTGGTGTGTGGCTGGTAAAGGCCTAGCGGTTAAATCATGTATTGATATCAGTGATGATTTACTAAGTGGTCGAGTAGTGCCAGTAATGCAAAATTATCCCCACTTATGTGCAGAGCTTTGGCTAATATGCCCAAGTCGACAGTCCATTACACCCGCGGTTCGTCTAGTGCGTGATATATGCCGAGAAAAAACCAAGGCGATACTCAATCAACTGATTGAAAAAGGCATATTAGATAAGCGGGTACTCGATAACTAATTACTTTAGGTATAGAATAGCTTGGCTTATTCATCTTATTGATTAAGCAACATTCTCAGGGCGGGGTGAAATTCCCCACCGGCGGTATACTTTAAATTTAAGTGAGCCCGCGAGCGCTTTAACTTTGGTTAAAGGTCAGCAGATCTGGTGAGAGGCCAGAGCCGACGGTGATAGTCCGGATGAAAGAGAATATAGTTTATCTATAAAACAGTAATTGGCTGCCTGCGGGTGGTCTTTTTTGCTGTGCCTTTCAATGTCCTGAATCTTTTCATATTTAATTTAATAGGTATTAAAAATGATGATTCAGTCTTCTTTACTCAGCCAATTTGGCGAACCACTTGAACGCGTTGAACGTGCGATTGCTGCTTTGCAGCAAGGTGAAGGCGTACTTGTGGTAGATGACGAAAACCGTGAAAACGAAGGTGATTTTGTGTATTCAGCACAGCACCTGACCACAGAGCAAATGGCCATGATGATCCGTGAAGGTAGCGGTATTGTGTGTCTTTGCATGGGCGATGAGCGTGTTAAACAGCTTGATTTACCGCAAATGGTTGAGCATAACACCAGTCAGAACAAAACAGCGTATACAGTGACTATTGAAGCTAAAACGGGCGTGACAACCGGCGTTTCAGCAGCTGATCGTGTAACCACCATTAAAGCGGCAACAGCTGACAATGCAAAGCCTGAAGATTTGTCTCGTCCAGGGCATGTGTTTGGGCTGCGAGCACAAACGGGTGGTGTATTAGTCCGCCGAGGCCATACCGAGGCATCCGTTGATTTAATGCAGTTAGCGGGTTTAACACCGTTTGGTGTTATTTGTGAATTAACGAATCCAGATGGTTCAATGGCTCGCTTGCCTGAAGTAAGCAAGTTTGCCAGTGAGCACAACATGCCTGTTGTATCGATTGAAGATTTAGTTGCCTACCTCCAAGCAACGCAAAAACAGGCTTGTTAAAAGCGTTAAGCCGTAAGTAAAAAAATAAGGCCACTCTTGTGGCCTTTATTTATTCTAACTTCTCAATAGCTTGTTTAGCACTTTCACTGTCAGGATTAAGTTTTAGCGCACTTTTGTAACTTGCTAATGCTTTTTGTTTATCACCAGCTGCTAAATATGCTTCACCTAAACTGTCAAACGTATTTGCTGAATCTGGATAAGATTGATTGTTGAGTTCAAACACTGTGATTGCGGCGTTTAGCTCATCCATCTGCATTAATTCATAGCCAAAGTAGTTTAGCGACCTTTCTCTCGGCGTATTACCCTCACTCACCATTTGCTGATAGGTATTCTTTAGTCCTGCAATACCTTCACGTTTAAATGCGTTATAAAGTTTACTATCTGCATGCTCTGTCGCTTTTTCGTAGGGTTTGCCATAGTAGATTGCAAGTAAGCCATTAGTCATGGGTGTGAGTGGCGCACCACCGGTGTTATTTAAAATAATAACCAGTAATTTGTCTTCGATTATTCTACTTATAAATGCATTAAAACCATTAATACCACCGCCATGTTGGATACGTGTTAGGGGTTTTCCGTAGGTGCTTTTATCAAGGTTTGTAACTTCCCAACCAAGCGCATAATTTCTTTGCTCAGAAACTTGATACATCTGTTTTTTATATTCGTTGTTCAATAACTTATCTGTGTAGAGAGCGTGATCCCATTTTAGTAAATCTCGTGCTGTTGAATACATTGACCCAGCAGCATACGGGATAGACATATCTAAATAATCAGTATTGCTATAACCTGCTAGGCCATTGTCGTAACCCGATACGCGAAATTTAATGATTTTATTGTGAGAATCATAGCCTGTATTCTTCATATCGAGTGGATCTAAAATATTCTTCTGCAATACGTCTTGATATTTTTGACCTGTTACCTTTTCGATTACCGCACCCAAAATAAAATAGCCAGAATTGCTATAACTAAACTCAGTGCCAGGCTCGAACACTAGATCATCACTACATAATAAGCGAATAAATTCATCAACACTGTAAGGGTTTCGGCTGTACTCATCACGAAACGATTTTGCTTGAGTATAATTACCAAGACCAGAGGTGTGATTAAGTATTTGCCGAATGGTAATTTTAGTGGCTATATCTTGTCTGTAATTAGGGAGGTATGTTGCAAGGTGATCATCGAGTTTGAGTTTACCATCTTGTGCCAATTGCAGAATTAACATGGCGGTAAACTGTTTGGTAATTGAACCAATTCTAAATTTACTTTTATTACTATGTTTTATACCCCATTCAAAGTTGGCATAGCCAACGCTTTGTTCAAACAGTACTTTTCCATCCTTTGCAACTAACACATTGCCATTAAACTGCTTAAAGTTATGAAAGCCATTAATAAAGTCAGCCATCTCTGCTTGCATGTTTTGGCTATGTGCGACGCTTGAAATTGCGACTAAATAAAAAACTATAAGCAACCTTAGTTTATTAAAGAATATGTTCATTGCTTTCCTTGTTATTTGTTGGTTACATTAATCGATGTAAAACTTCATTGCGCATGGCTTGGTTGATTAGGCTTACCATTCTGATGTGGTCTAAATTACTGTAATGCACTATGGATACACTCTTATTTTGAAGTGCTTGCCAATAACTAGCGGGGCTTATTGGGTCAGCGTTACTGACATAGAGTGTGGTTCTATTAGCTGATTGTTTGCCGTTCAGTAGGGCGAATAAATCAAGCTGTGTTTCATCAATAGCACTGTTTTGAATTACATCTTTTGCTGCGTTTTTAAAATCATTATCTTTGACAAAGTAGCTTAAGGTTGGGTGATAACTTTTAGCTACGGACATTAATGCGGTATCAAAATGCACCATTGGTGCAACCATTATCTGTTGCTTTACATTAGGCATTTGCTTTGCAAGTTGCATAGCAGCAATACTGCCCATTGAATAACTTAAAATATCAATTTGTTGGTATTGATTGGTATTTAAATAATGCTTTAATTCATCAAGACTGTTTAGGCCAAATTTGAATTCACTATACTGATTGCTCGCAGGCATAAGGATGACATCTTTGCCAGTAAAATGGCTTAGCCAACGAGCTTGCAAGCCATAGATCACACTACTCACACCGTAACCTGGGAATACGACAATTGCTGAATCGTTTATTTTTCTGGCGCCATTTATAGGGGTTAAGGTTGTCTCAAACGTTTCAGTGACACCTTTCGACTTTAATTCAAAATAAATATCTAATGATTGATTATTTTTAAAATACTCTTTGGAATCATCTTGAGAAAACAACCTAAAATCTAAGCATTGCTTATCTTCGATACATGTATTCTGTGGAGCTCCTGAAGGCATGACCATGTATTCCATACCGTCAAATGGTATTTCTGCAGCGGGCTGTGTGATTTGATAAGCAATAAAACTTTGGCAACCACTAAGGACTAAAATATAAAAAATGCAGAGGATAAAGCGCATAATTCCCTTTGTTGTTATTGTAGTATTTCCATTAATCACAACAACTTACCAATCAAGCGGCAATAATGCAATCGGATAATATTTGAACAAGGGTTGTAAGAGGATTGTATTACCACCTAGCAGTAAATCCTCGGTTATCTATGTGAACAAAACCACCGTGGTGGGAGGCGGGTTTATAGCGGCCAATACCGCCATTATAGCGGCTCTGTTTTTGGAACTTTTCAAACACTTTATAAAGCACATCAACATCAGCAATCGTTAGTTTACCATCGCCGTTTAAATCGTCCATTCGGCCATCACCATCTTCGTCTATATATAGGTCAAAGGCATCGCCGTATTGGTGTCGGCTGTGTTTGCCATTACCAATTGAGCGATTGTAATGGGGTGTTCTATAGCCGCTGATAAAGGCAAACTTGCTAACTTTAATCCCTTCATTTTGTACAAAAGAGAGCAGATCTTCGAGCATCATCAAGCCATCGTTGTTGACATAAAGATACTTTGGAAAGCCACTCATTTGCTTACAAATTACATTTTTAACTTGCACATGAGGAGTCAGCTGGCGTGTTAGGTCTTTCTCAAAAATTTCTATAAACCCGTTTGGTGCACTGTATTGTGTATAGCCTTTATAAGGGGCAGGGTAGAGGCCTATTTGATAACTATTCAATTGCTTATTGTTGGCATTGAATGGTGTTTTCACTATTACGAGTAAGTGTTTGCGCATAATATTGTTACTCAGTACTAGGTTATAAAACCCTGCATTTTCTGGGGCATAAACGGCAATGCTATTTGGCCCTAATCGCTCTGTCTCAACATCTGATACTGCATCAGCTGTAAAATCAGCCGTGTTATCAAGTGTTAGCACTTGTTTCGCATTAAGTACAAGGCTGTGCAGCGAGTCAGTTAATTCAATGGCTGCAACAGAGCATGTAGTTAGCGCTAAGCACACACTAAAAATAATACGGCTGAAATACATAGTGACCTCTAAATTGTATTGTTTGCTAATGGCGTGGTGAGTGCTTTTAATAACGCGCCATCGCGATTATAAACGTCGGTATAAAATTGTAGGCCCTCGTCATTACCTGCGACTGTCCAATACATTAAAAGTACATCCAGCGGTTTTGATAAGCTGACTTTTTTAGTTTCTTTTGCAGCAATGGCGTCATCAATTTCACTACGGCTCCAATTATCCGAGGTTTCTAATATTTTCTCAGCTAAGGTGAATGGGTCATCAACTCTTACACAGCCGTGGCTAAATGCACGTTGGTCTTGCTGGAATAAACTTTTTGCAGGGGTATCGTGCAAATAGATTGAGTATTTATTTGGGAACATAAACTTGATTTGCCCTAATGAATTATTCTCTGAAGGCTGTTGTACAAACCAATACGGGAAGTTTTTGCGGCTAGCATTCGGCCAATCTATACTCTCGCTATCAACTGGGTTACGGCGACTATCAACCACAACAAAGTCTTTCTCGGTTAAGTAGTTTGGGTTTTCTTTCATTTTTTTGATGATGCCACCTGAAATACTCCGCGGTACTGTCCACGTTGGATTCATCACGATATAACTCATTTGCCCTTTAAATATTGGGGTTTTGGTGTAGTTTCTGCCTACAACTACGTTGGTTTGCCATTTCAATTTGTTGTCTTCAAACAAATACAGCAAGTAGCCTGCGATATTTACCACTAAGAAGCGCTCTGTGAGCGTGTTATCAACCCAACGAATGCGCTCTAGGTTCACTAAAATATCATTAACGTATTCGCTGTAATCTTTGTTGAGTAGTTTTAACGTCGCATTACCAATCACACCATCATCAGCAACTTGATGCGCATCTTGAAAGCGTTTAACTGCTGCCACCAGCTCATCATCATAATCTGTGGCGTCACTTTCACTGCCTTCAAAATAGTTTAATCGCTTTAACTTTTGTCTTAAAAGCGGTACTGCTGGGTCTGATTGCCCCGGTTTTAATACCTTATTTTGCAATGCGATGGCTGGTAATTTACCTGTGGCATCAAGCTCTCGGTAAAACACGAGGGCGTCTTTTAAACGCTTATAATGAGGTAAAACAGGCTTGAGGTTTTCAAGTCCTTTATCAAGGCTTTTTGATTTTACATGTTTAAGTAATGAGGCGGCCGCGGCATCAGGGCTGACATCAAATTGTTCATAGTTCCACGTGGCTGCCAATTGTTTTGGGTTTACCTTTCCGCGTATTAAGTGTTTTGCATAGGTCATCACGGCATCTGTCATCAGTACATCAAACTGGGCTTCGACGGCATCTGCTCCGCGTTTCTCTATTTCGTTGGCCAGCGCCATTAATGTATCAAAGTGATAGTCGTTAGGAGATAGCCCTTCAAGTTCTGCTTGCGCAATTAAATTGAGCGCTTGTTTGGCATATTTGCTGTCATCCCATACTCGCTCAAAACTATTTGCTTTATAGGTGGCAACAGTCATTTCAGGGGAGTGGATATGCTGTCCTTCTATACTGTGAGATTCACCAATCAGAATAGGTTCAAGCTGTTGTTGCAAGTATTGGTTCTCAGCAAGTACTGGCATACAAATTGATAAACAACTGAGCAAAGCTGTGTAGCGCAGAATTTTCATAGCTATGTCCTTATAACGTATTTAGTTATTTTTTGAATTGTTTCTTTTTTGCTCATTTAAGCTTAGCAAAACAACAGGATTTATAGGAACATATTTTTAAATAAAAAACGCTTGGCAAATAAGCTTGCCAAGCGCTCGGTTGGGATTTTGAGAGGGGTTTAATTACTGGTTGTTTGTAACTTTGCTTCTGGCTCTGCTTTTTTACCTCTTAGCTTGCCTATTAAGCGTTTGAAGTCTTCTAACGCGACGTACTGACAAGGGATTAAAATAAGCGTAATGACCGTTGCAAATAACACCCCGAATGCTAGAGATACAGCCATTGGGATAACTATTTTTGCTTGTAAGCTTGTTTCCATAATGATTGGTAATACACCAATAAAGGTTGTAATCGAGGTCAGTAATATTGCTCTAAAACGGCGGGCACCGGCTTGCATTACCGCTTCTTTGATTGCAACACCCTCGGCGCGGGCTTTATTGACAAAGTCGACCATCACTAGCGAGTCGTTTACGACAACACCTGCAACAGCGATGATACCGAATACCGATAAGCTACTCATTGTCATACCTAAGATCATGTGGCCAAACATTGCACCAATGACACCGAATGGAATAACCGACATGATGATAAATGGCTGTGAGTACGAGCGTAGTGGAATAGCAAGTAACGCAAAGATAATCATCATTGATAAAGCAAAGTCACGTACTTGTTCTGCAACACTGTCCATTTCTTCTTGAATACGACCGGCTACATTACTTTCTACACCTGGGTAGCTTTTCAGTAGGCTAGGTAAGTATTCGTCACGAATTTCTTTTGCAATGGCAAATGGTTCAGCTTGGTCAGTATTAACCGCAGCCCAAACGTTTACAGTACGTTTAGCGTTCTCACGGCGAATACGGTTTACACCATCTACAATGTTAACTTTAGCAACTTCAGCAAGCGGTACTTCAACACCCGTTGGCGTGATGATACGCGCATCTGTGATGTCACTTACTGCGTTTCGCGATTCACGAGGGTAGCGGATCATTACTTTGATCTCTTCACCGTCACGTAAAATACGTTGTGCTTCTAGGCCGTAATAGCTAAAACTAACTTGTGATGCCACATCTGAAAGGGTTAACCCTAAGCTGTAAGCGAGTGG
This sequence comes from Pseudoalteromonas sp. PA2MD11, assembly GCF_017808125.1. Lineage (NCBI taxonomy): Bacteria > Pseudomonadati > Pseudomonadota > Gammaproteobacteria > Alteromonadales > Pseudoalteromonadaceae > Pseudoalteromonas > Pseudoalteromonas sp. PA2MD11. The sequence continues at coordinate 88,206 of NZ_JADKNF010000001.1, read as the reverse complement.
TTTAAGTTCAAGTTGAACCTCGTCAGTTGCAGATTGTAGTGAGTCATTTACATCGCCTACGCCTTGCATGCTATTTAGCTTTTCTTTTAACTTAGCAGCCACTTCTTTGAGCTTATTGATATCTTTGCCTTCTAAGCGAAAGCTCACATCACCGTCATCACGACCACCGTTCATGATACTGTCTTCAATATTCAGCGTTTTCACACCTGGCAGTGGTGGCATTTGCTCACGCCACATTGCACTTAATTGGAAGGTATCAATAGGGCGTAAGTCTGGTTCGACCAAAATCGCCATAATGCGTGCACTTGTACGACCGCGTAAACTAACTGATAAATCGCGGATCATCGCTTGACCATATTGCTCTTCAAGTTGTTTATCGACATCTAAAATCAGCTTTTCAATGGTTTGCGCTGTCTCAAGGGTTGCTTGCTCAGAAGAAGATAAGTTCATTTCAACTGAGATACGCGGGAAATCATGTGGAATTTTAGGATTCGCAACAAATTTCACTAAGCCACCAGCGAACATACCGCCACTAACAATAAGCACACAGATAAAGCCAACAATCACGGTGTAACGGTAATGAATACAGCGACCAATAAATGGTGTGTAGTAATTATCAACAAAGTTCTTGAGGCCTTTATCCATACCTAAACGTAAGCGATGTAGTGGATTTTTAGGGTTCGCAGGTTTATTTTTCATGGCTGCTAAGTGAGCCGGTAAAATTAGTTTTGACTCAATTAGTGAGAAAATTAAACATAGGATAATTACACCACCAATGGCTTTAGAAAACGCAGAGCCAGGGCCTGATGCCAGTGTTTGTGGTAAAAATGCGGCAATTGTGGTTAACACCCCAAAGGTTGCAGGAATAGCAACGCGTTTTACGCCGCGCACTACGTTATCTAGGCTATGACCGTGCTTTTCAATTTCAGCACTAGCTGACTCACCGACGACGATAGCATCATCAACGACTATCCCGAGCACCAGTATAAATGCGAATAAAGAAGCTAAGTTAACAGTGATGTCTATAAAGCCCAATGGCATCATTAAAAATGCACCTAGGAATGACACAGGTAAGCCCATCATTACCCAAAACGCTAAGCGTAGTGGTAAAAATAGCGCCAGTACCACCATTACTAAAATACCACCCCAGATCATATTGTCGATCATCATGTTTAGACGACCTTCAAGGTAGTAAGTTAAATCAACAATCGGTGATAGTTTTACACCTGCTGGTAACTGTGGTGCTTTATCTGCTAGGTATTTTTTTAATACCGCAGCAACTTTAGTGATGTCTTGATCTTTCGAAGCATTTACTTCAAAAGTCAGTGAGTTTTTACCGTTGTACTTAGAGTATTGTAAGCCTTCTTCAAAGCCGTCGTTAATTGTTGCTACATCACCTAAGAAAACTTGTGCACCATCTGGTAAGTGTAATAAAGGCAGATTTTCGAACTCTTTACCACGATACGCTTGATTTTCAACACGCATCGAAATGTAGCCATTTTCAGAGCGAATTTGACCTGCTGACATATTGGCAGAGAAACTGCGAACGGCTGTGGCAATATCACGGAAAGTTAAACCATACTCACGTAGCTTATCTGGGCTAATTTCGATGCCAATTTCGTAGTTTAAGCCACTGTAAAAGTTGACTAAGTTAATTTGTGGTAAAGCTTGTAGTTCATCTTTTATGTCGTTACCAAGTTCTTTGAGCTGGTAGTTACTCATATCGCCATACAGCGCGAGTATCATCACTTCTTGCTCAAACTTTTCGCGGCGAACAATTGGGCGTTCCATCTCTGCAGGGAAGGTATTGATTGAATCAACCTGCATCTTAATTTCATCGAGTACTTCTTGCGGGTCGTACTTTTCTTCGATTTCTATCCAAGCTTGTGAAAAACCACGGTTCGAATAGGTAATTAAACGCTTAATGCCTTCGAGACCCTCTAAAGACTCTTCGACCTTAATGGTGATGCCTTCTTCTACCTCTTGTGGCGCAGCCCCTGGGTAGACAGCTTGAATACTGATCCAGTTACTTTCAAATTGTGGGAACATTTGCTTACGCACCGACATTGCAGTCAATAAGCCACCCACTAAAATGAAAATCATAAGTAAGTTTGCAGCAACTGGGTTGCGAGCAAACCAGGCAATAAGCCCTTTTTCTCTGTGCGTGGTCATGGCTTATTCCTCTTTTAACGCTAACTGTGTTGTTGGCACACTCAGTTTTGCGTCATCTAGCTTGACCGCCATGCCTTCAGTTGGGTATTCAAGTGCCGAGGTAATCAGTTGCTCACCATTAGCAAGGCCATTATCGGCGATCACCATGCCATTTTGTTCGCGAACGATGTTAAGTGTTTTAAAGGTCAACGTTTCGCCATCTTGTAAAACAGCGACTTTTTTGTCTTTAACTAAATGGTGCGGAACAACAATCGCATTATCCAGCGCTCGGCCTTCGATAGTGGCGTTAATGTATGAGCCAAAACGTAATGGCTGCTTTTGCTCATAAGGCGTTGCTACTTGCGCTACCAAGTAATTCATGCGACTACGTTGGTCCACAACTCCTTCGCTACGTACGATAGTTGCTTGCCAGGTTGTTTGTTTACCTGCAAATTCAGCGTTAATTGATACGCTGGCGCCAATTCCTTGGTTATTTAGGTATTGCAGATCTTTATCAGCAACAGGTAAACGAATTTCAGCCAATGACGTTGAGCTCAGGCTACCAAAGCTATTACCTGGGTTTACTACACTACCTAAACTAATTAGACGCTCGTCAATAATCGCATCGTAAGGTGCTTTAATGTATGTGCGCTCAAGATTACGTTTAGCTCGTTTTACACTCGCTTGCGCTGCACGGTAACTTGCAAGTTTTTCAGCAAGTTGTGGTTTACGTAAATAAAGCTCAGATGGAATAACTTGGTTTGAGTCACCTTTGATACGGTCCCACTCAGCTTGCGCAACTGACACCTGTGCACGTTCAATCTCGAGTGCAGAGCTTGCTTGTGCCAAACCGGCTTCAGCTTCAATGAGTGCCGCTTCGTAATCATTTGGGTCAATACGTGCTAGAATGTCGCCTTGCTTAACAAATCCACCTTGTACAAATTGATCTGATAACGACACAACCTGACCACTCACTTGCGCAACAAGCTCAGTTTGGTTTTTAGGTTTAACAATACCGTATGATTTTACATCAAGGGTAATAGCGTCAAAACTTAACGGTTTGATTGATACAAGCGGGCGCAGATCTTGTTCTGGTTTTTCGACTGGCGGTTGCTTCATAGAGGCAAATGCGAATGCCATTCCAAGTCCGCCGACTAATACGGCGATAGGGAGAATGATTTGTTTTTTACTAGCCACGGGATAGTCCCTCACGGTTGACGGTAATTAAAAATAAATTTGATAGGCTAAGCATACGCAATAAAGTGTTTACAAGGCGTTTGAAGATGTAACAAACCATTACACATATTACAAAGGCGCTACAAAGGTTCTATAAGAGGTACTCAATGACAGATCAAATGGCATGTAGATTAGGCTGTGGCGCCTGTTGTATTGCACCCAGTATTAGCTCACCGATCCCAGGAATGCCCAACGGGAAAGCCGCGGGAGAGCGCTGTATTCAACTTGATGATAATAACCTATGTAAATTATTTGGTGATGAATCAAGGCCTAAGGTGTGTAGTGACTTTTCTGCTACCATCGATGTATGTGGCACCACTAACGAACAAGCACTGTATTTAATTACCGAACTTGAACAGATGACTTAAAAAAGATTAAACCTTTAACACTTTTTAACGGTTGCTGAGGTGTAATTTTTATAAGCAAAGTTTGCTTTATGGCGTTTAATATAATTTTGGTTATGGTTTGATAGATACCTCAAAAGGTAACGTGACACAATAATGCCAGTCAATTGACTGGCATTATTGTTTTTGCTTACCACGTATAAGTAGCGCTAAGAGTATATTGTTCGCCGCGGCCTGGGGTACCCGGTACTTCTTCGAAAGATTCATCCCAAATGTTGTCAGCTGCAAAGGTAACAAACACATTATCAAGCTGAGCAGGGGTGAATTTTAGTGTTAACTGCGTGAAGAAGGCTTCATCATCAGAGTTACGTAAGCGGTTACTGTGTTGCTTACGCCATTCGTTATCGATACGCAGCTCAAGCACATCCATTGGTTGCCATACTGCACCCAGTGTTACACGGTGATCAGGGTAGTTAAGCGCATAAAAGCTCGCATCAATATCTGCCGTGCCATAGTCTTCTGACTTTTCTAAAAAGGTGTAGCTGGCAATTAACTCAGTGCTTTCAAACGATTTATTCGCTAAAAACTCAACGCCTAAGGTGTCTATATCAACCGGGTTTGCAAAACGTGCTGAGGTTGCATCAAAGCGATATGTCCAATCCGTAAGGTTTTTATCTTTACGGTAGAAAATAGCTGAATCTAAACGCCATGAAGACTGTTCAATCAGTAAACCTAATTCAAGGTTATCGGTGGTTTCGCGCTCAAGGCTGTAGTTACTTCTGAATAATCCGCCCGTTTCACTGCCGCCGATGGCGGTATAACCGGGAACTTGTGTTGCTTCGGCGTATGACGCGTACCAAGTATGTTCACTGCCATTTTGATTAGCTACTTTAAGGCTGGCATCGGCAATAAATGAGGTATCTGAGCTATCACGATTCGTATCATCAAACGCAGCACCAACACGTAAAGTAAGCTCTTTGTTCGCTGTAAGGGCTGATTTGTACTCAGGCAAGATACTTAGCTTAGTGTAATTACGTGATGTAAAGTTGTTTTCAAGAGACGTTGATTCAATTTCATCAGCAATAAATTGCCCAGCATAATTAATTGCATAGCGGTCATTTAAACGGTGACGTCCAGAGAGTGCTAATGACTTAACCGTGGTTTCGTGAAACGCTTCAAAAATAGCTGGGTTTTCACGAGACAAAACGTAATGGTCGTTATGTTTACGATAATAACCAGTCACTTCAAGGCTATTGCTCTCACCATACATTTGCTTGTGATTGAGCATGAAAAGCTTGGTTTCAAGATCTTCTGTTTCGTTAAAGTTAAATGGCGTATAAAGGTTTGGCCAACCAAAAAACTTCTCTTGGCGTCCGAACATTAAATCAGTTTGTGAGGTAGAGCTTGCAAGTTGAATACGCGCTGAGGCACGTTCAAAGTCGTGGTCGCCATTATCAATTGAGCCATCACTTTTTGAGTGCGAGTATTCACCCTCAAAACCTAATCGCCAATCAGGTTTGCTATCAAGCTTTTGGCTATGAGCAGCATGAATACTTTGCAAATTAAAGCCATTCGTACCTGTGCCAAGTGAAACACTACCGGTACTCGTGATAGGGCGCCAGCCAAATGAAACTGTACCAACCGAGCTATTCATTCCATAAACGGCATTATCAGCACCTGTAAGTACTGAAGGTCCTGTTAGCATTTGTGGTGCAATTGGAATTTCTGCAAAATAGTGACCAGATTGTGGGTCAAATAATGTACTGCTGCCGACACGAAAGCCAGTATTTTCAAAGATACCACCGCGAATGGTGACATCAGCTTGTGCTTCAGCCATATTACGCGATTGCAAATCGACACGCGGGTCATATTCTAAATTTGATACCGGCGCATCAAAAGTACCTACAGGTTCTTTATTTGCGGTTGCTGAAACTTCAACGGTGATTTGTTCAATATTGTTGGTGTCTTCTGCTAGTACTGAGCAAGTGACGAATAATGCGGGAAGTGTAAGCTGTACTGCGCGTACCATCTAAAACTCTCTTGATTTTGTTTAATCTGGGGTAGTGGGCTAGTTAGGCGCACTGAAAATTTCGGGTATTGTATCTGAATCACTGAGTTATACCACTCCAACCAGATTTAAGCAGGCAATAAAAAACCGCGCTAATTGCGCGGTCTTTTAACTAAAACAGTGTTTAGTTTTGATTAATTGATTGCGGTGGGAAGTTACTTAGAATGTTAGCAACAGTTTCTTTGATAACTTCAGTGCGCTTTTCAGGTGATTGATTTTTTTGCAAACGACCTTCTTTCGCACCACGCCAAACTAATTGGTTAGAAGCACGGTCTACCACGTCTAAAATTAACGTACCCACTTCGTATTCGCGAGCAGTTGTTTGCGTGTTGTAACCCATACCCCAGTAATTCCAGCGTGCGCCGTAACCCACGTTGAAGGTATCTACATCAATTTTAGTATCAACAGAGGCGTGATAGTTAATTAGTACATCTGCTTGCGCTAAGTCAACTAGCTTCATACCGCTTTTTTCAAGTTCAGCATTAACGGCTTCACGAACACGTTTTTCCATTAAAGGGCTAATTTGGTAGTTCGCTACGTTTTTAGTCAAGCTGGCATTAGGTACCCAAGAGAAGGTTTTATAATTACTAAAATCTGCTGATTTGTCGTAATCCCAATCAGGCGTTTTAGCACAAGCCGCTAAAAATAATACAGCCGTCGCGATTAATAAGTTCTTCATATTGTTTGCTCCTTGGCAAAATTTCCACTACTTGATTGATAACATAACACAAATAATACTCAACTGAATGATTATTTAAAAACTATGGCACATTTACAAAAAAGTACTGTAATAGTTTGTAATTAAGCACTGTGTTCCACTTCTATCCAGTCTTTTTCATCGACCCAGTTTTGAGCACCATCTTTAACAGTACGAATAGGGACGATGTAATCACAGCTAACTTGTGGTTTAACTGAGGCAAAAATCGGCACAAAGCCAAAGCTAAGAGCAGTTTCGATAATTGCTTTTTGGTTTTGTGGGTCGATATCGGCTGCTTCATCGATATAAATCGGAATACGATACAAGTTTTGTTCTTGGTCGCTTAATAAGTAACGAATAAACAGCATGCCACAAAGTAGCTTAATGGTGATACGTGTACCATTAGAGCCGGCTGAGTCAATTTTTTCGAAGTGCTCAGTTTCACCAGCACGGTTTACTACTTCAAAACGAATATCAAATAAGTCGGTCAGTGTTAAACCTGCTTTTTCTGAGGCTAGTTTAATTAAATGATCTTTCGCTTCGTTTACCGCAGACTCGCTATAAGGCTCTTGACTTAATAGGTCTAGAGTATCGCCTTGCTCAAACTGATTTGAGGTACTGATAATAGTATCAATGCTATCGACTAACATCTTGCGCGGAATAACATTAATTTTGAATGCTTGAAGGTTAGAGATACGGTGCTGACTAATGCCTTTATTAAAGCTGTTCATTTCGCGGCGTAGGCGGTCTAAGTCTTCACGCAAGCCTTTAATGGTGGCGGCTACTTCGGTTAACGCAACTCGGCCTTGACGCTCAACCGTATCGCGCTCGTTATCAATGTTATGAAACGCGCTAATAAGCTTTTCGTATTTAGTAAACTCATCGTTTTCGTTATCAAACTTAGTAATACCCGCATTATAAATATGCAGGTAGGTGTTACGTACGTTGATATCAAAGTTGCGTAGTTCTTGGCAGTCTTTGTTAAAGTGATGAATGAGGTCGCTTAAATTATCAAAATCAATACTGATCTCAATCATGTATGGCGTCACTTTGCCTGAGTAAAAATCAAGGGTGTGATCGATACGTTCAGATTTAACTTGACGCAAACGGTCAGCTTGGCGGGCAAGCAGATCTTTTTTCGACTTGATAATTGAGCGACGATCGCTGATTGAGCCACTATTTTTTTGAATGTCTTGCAGATAGTCGTCAACTTGCTCGCGTTCTGCATTTAACTGCTCTTTTAGCAGTGTTTGTGCATCGACAGATTGCTGCATCACTTCAAATTGTTCAAAGCGTTTTAATGCTTCTTCTGAAGCCATTAGCTCATCATATAAAGCATCTTTTTCTTTTTGCTTTTCGGCAACATTGGCAGCGACCTCGCGCTGTTGTTTAAACTCTTTCAGTGAGTTTTCAAGAGCAGCAAGTTGCGCGGTTAATTGCTCTTTATTTTCGCCCGTTTGCATTTGCACTGGGCTTAACTTTTTAAGTTTGATGTTTGCACCAGGGAGTGTCAGTACACCGCCTTTCACATTTGCCGATAACTGCTCTAAAAACTCACCAAAAGCATCTTCGTCTGTGATCTCAACATCACCATTGCTGGTGGTGGCAAACGATAAGATATCTGGGTTCAGAATACGCGAAATCTCTTCAACTTCTTTCAAAGATAAATCTTCACGCATACGAGTGAATAAATTGAACTCGAGGTTCTTTAACTGCAGTTTTAAGCTCTTGATTTGCTTTTGTGTTTCGCTAATACGGTAATCAAGGGTGTGCAAACTTTGACCTTGGGCACTGCTTAATGAATGCGATAGCGATTCATAATCTTGTTTAAGCTGAGTAAGGCTGACTTTTAAAGTGGCTTTATTAACCAATTCAAACTCAGATTTAAGCGCTCGATAGTCTAAAAACCACTGTTCAATTTGAGTTTGTTTACGCTCAATATCGCGCGATTGCTGAATATAAAGCTGCTGCTTTTGTTCGAACTCATGCTTTTCGTGCTCGATATCCTCAAGGGCAATATTTAGCTCAGTGAGTTGCTCTTGTTGATAGGTTTCAAAGTCAATCAGTGCTTGGTCAATTTTTGGCGCATAGGCAGCAAGCTTACCTTTTAAAACCGTTTGGTTTTCAAGCATAGATTCAAGAGCTGCGATTGGCTCTTGCATTGACTCAAGGGCTTTTAATTCACGTTTAGCGCGATTCACTTTATCAAATGAACGTCGCCATACTTCATAAAAATCAACCCGTGAGTTTGACATATGGCGCTCAAATACACGTAACATAAAGCGTTTCACATCGCTGGCACCTAATTTGTGCAAGTTAAGGATACGGCGGAAAATTTCTTTGTAAATCGCTGAGTCTTGCACGTTATTGAGGGGGATCATCTTTAAGTTGATATCGCCATCAAATGGGGTTGCGCCGCCAGTGAGTAGGGCGTTTAGCTCTTGTGCTTTTAATTCAATAGGATTGAAACCTTGCTCTTTTAAGTGATTAAAAAGCTTGGTGAATTTTACAATGGTTTTGCCTTGCGTGTAGTGTTCAAGGTTCAACTTACCTGGGTAGCAAAAAAACTGATGCGCGTAACCGGCTATTTTACCTAGGCCGGCAACACCAATCACCACAGGGCCATTAGGTAGGTCAGCTTCGAGTAAAATATAGGATTGATCTGACGAAAAGTAGAATTTTCGGGTTTCGTCTAAATCGTGGCCATCCCATTCTGTTAGACGTAAATCATTGATCAATGGAAATTGCAGGGCATTAATTACCGAGCTTTTACCGGTATTATTAGGTGCACAGATTGAACTACTTTTATCCAGCGGGATCACGCATTTTGCATAGCCAGCGGTATTTAAAAGCGCAAGTTTGCTGAGTCCGTATAGGCTTTGGCTTTGCATTATTCGTCATCTCCTAGGTAGGTTTCTTCGTTTACTTCCATTAATGCATCGATATAACGATAAATAGGTGCTTGCAGCATAAAGCCGTTTTCTACTTCGCGAGCAAGACCTAAACGCACCATACGAAGGTAAACGTCTTTGCGTAAATCTGAGCCTGAGAAGATTTCTAATTGATCAAACAGGTGCTTGTTGAATTGCACTAAGGTTTGCATTAGTTCAAGGTCGTTTACTTCGTCAAATAAGGCACGCATTGGATCTTTACCAGTATTGGCATAGTGCTCAATCAAGATGTAGATAGTCAGTGCGATAGCACGCGAAATTTTACCCATATTTGAGGTGCTTTCGTCGCTGCCAAAATAGTAAAAGCCACGGCTATCATGTTGTAGGTCATGGCCAAGGGCATTAAATAACGCGCGATAAGCATCAATGTGTTGATCAAGCTCTTGCCACATCAGCGTGTCTTGTTCGCTAATGTGGTAGCCTGATGTGAGCTTTTTATTAGTAGCTTGCAGATGCGTTAAATCATCTAAATTAATATCTGTCATGGTTATTGCTCTGTTGCTTTTTTATCGTCAGCAATCGATGAGTTAAATGGATAAAGAGAGAAGTGTTGCTGGGCAATTTTTATTTTTACTTTCTCTTGGCTTTGGCTGATTTCAAGGTCGCCATCGCTAATCAATTTTTGATACAAGAACAGCATTTCGTCAGCTTCTAATTCTGGGTAACTTTCATCTAAGAAACTAAGCAGCGGCTGAGCTTTTTTGCTGGCTTTTTTAAAGCGTTTTCTAAATTGTGTTTTAACGTCGTTGTAATCAGGGATATGCGGGCTTTGATAGGCGGGCACATCATCATGCTCTGGTAGTTGATATTCATCGTGCTCAAAGTCAACTAAGCCTGCCATATAGGCCACAATATGACGTTGCTGACCAAGTGAAAAGCGTTGCGCGTCTGAGACAAAGTTAGGCTGTACTGCACTTAACATGTTATCGACGCCATTTTTACGCACTAAACCAAGCACTTTAGCCGCTTGACGCGTAATTAGGTTGTTACGGCGTAATTCTTCACGCAGTGGCATCAGCATATCGGCGCTTTTACGTAAGCTTTCACGGCCAACTAAATGCATTTCTAAAATACGGGTACGTAATTGCTCTAGCATGCGCTTGTCTTGATATGATTTACCAAGGCGGTCAATTTGCTCTATTTGCGAGCTAATTTGCGCTTCGATGGTATTAAAGCAAGCGTGGAAGTCACCTCGAATATCAACCATTTCCAGCATAGGCTCGATGTATTCATCGAACGCTTCAATTACAGCCTGATAGCGTTTTTGCAGTGATTGCACCGCGTTGTCTGCTTTTGCTTGCTCAACAATATTTAAAATCGCGTTTTCGTTGTGGGCAAACAATTTCATTATTTTGCGTACCCGATCATCCATAATACGGCTAAAGCGGCGGAGCTCGTCGTAATCTTCAATTTCACCGGCTTTAGCAAGGCGATTACCAAGGCGAGCTAAGTCATCAACGAGCACGCTAATTTCTTGGGCAAGGCCTAGGTGTTCCTCTTGCAGCAAGAAAGTAGCAAAATCGGCGATCGCGCGGTTTATTTCTAACTGCGATGATTTTGCCAGTGGAATGATAATATCTTGATTCAATAAACGATTTGTTTCTTTATAAATGCGTTCGTTTGACCATGAAGGTTGTTTTTGTTTTATCGCATTTTGTACGTCTTTCAAGCTGAAATCAGCCATCTTAAAACGTTTAAAAAGCAGCTCTAACACCCCCCAATGTTCAGTAAGGGTATTTAATAACTTTTTAGCTGGGATCATAAGGCTCCAGTAAATTTAGACTTTGGTGTTGGCGATTAGTAGTAAATTATGTAATTGAGAATAGTTTTATGCTTTCTATGCTGCTAGAATCCGCGCCGAAACACTCGACTTACAATTTTTACATTATTATAAAGGTTGTTCAAACACCATGGTAACCCCACTTATCCTAACCCTGATAGCGGTGGCATTTTTGCTTATCGTTATAGAGGATATTATCCATGTAAACAAGGCCAAAACGACGCTTTTTTTTGGCACTTTATGCTGGATTATCTTATTTATCTCTCCAATTCATGGGCAAAGCCCAGAAACCATACAACATCAACTAGATCACAACATATTAGAAATCGCGACTTTGTGGCTATTCTTAATGGCTGCGATGACCTTTGTAGCGTATTTAAACTCTAAAGGCTTTATCCAGAATATTGTTCATAAAATTATGCCAAATCAAATCAGTGAACGAAAGCTGATGTTTCTGATTGGTGGTTTTGCGTTTTTATTTTCATCTATTTCAGACAACATAACGGCAACTTTAATCTCGCTTGCGGTGGTGATGTCACTTAAGTTAGATCCTAAAAAATTAATAAAATATGCGACCTTAATTGTATTTAGTGTTAACTCGGGTGGGGTGTCGTTGATCACCGGTGATGTGACAACCTTGATGATTTTCTTAGACGAAAAAGTCACTATTGCTAATCTACTATTATTAATTGCCCCTGCACTGACAAGTGTTGCACTGCTGGCGGCAATGTTGTCGGTGGGTATGTCGGGTAATGTGGTGTTTGAAAAGCAAACCGCGCGTCGTATTGAAAAAACAGATATTACTATTGCGGTTATCTTTTTCTCGACGATTATTGCCACTTTAACTTTGAGTGTGCTTTATAGTGTGCCACCGCTATTAACCTTTTTATTTGGTTTATCTCTGATGTTTTTGGTTGCGCAATTCTTAATGCGCAAAAAAGACGTTAACAAAAAAATCATCGATTATATTCGTGAAATTGAATACGACACCTTATTGTTCTTCGTTGGTGTGTTATTGCTGGTTGGCGCATTAAAAGAAGTTGGCATGCTTGCTAAATTTACTCACTTATATGAATTGATGGCACCGGAATATGCCAACTACTTGATGGGGCTATTATCAGCGGCGGTAGATAACGTACCTCTCACTGCAGCACTTTTAAAAGCTGATATAGTGATGAGCCCTCAGCAATGGCTGTCGTTTACTTACGCAACTGGGGTCGGTGGCTCAATGCTTATAATCGGCTCTGCGGCAGGTATTATCGCCATGAGTAAGGTAAAAGCACTGACCTTTATGAGCTATCTTAAAATGTCGGTTTATTTATTAATTGCTTATACCGTTGGTTATTACGGTTCGCACTTAGCGGGCAGTTTAATTTCATAAAACAACTTGACAGCTAGACGTCTAAACGTTAACTTTCGAAGCCTGCTTTTAACAGCAGGCTTTGTTATTTTAACCAGGTGTTAACTTAACATTCAGAAGAGGTGCGATACTTAGGTAATTAATGTGAGGTGACGAACGCCGATGACCATTAATGAGGGAAGTACTCGCCGAGAAAATTAACCGGACGTCACGGTTATTTTTCGGTTTATGGGGCTGAATCCTCAAAACTGTCACCAAACTAGGTGGAGAGCTTCTGGCATGGACTACTCTTTATTTTCAAAGCACCCCCTTGCCGAGTTCTTCTTGAATTACTGTGGATAGTTTTCCACAAAAGGAGACGACATGAATACCCAATTAGCCGCCAACACAAAATCAGATTACGTTGTTGCAAAATTTGGTGGCACCAGTGTAGCTAACTTTGATGCTATGAGCCGCTGCGCTGAAATCATTTGTGCTGATAATCAAGTAAGTATAGTTGCTGTGAGTGCCAGTGCAGGCGTGACAAACCATTTAGTTGCATTGTGTAAAGCTGATTTGAGTGCGGCTGAACGTGACGAGCACATTACAGGCGTAGTCGCCATTCAAGAAGCAATCTTGGCAGAGCTGTCACTGGATGCTGATTTAGCACATGGCTTTAATGAAACGCTTAAGGCTTTTCAAAAGCTAGCATCAGACGGGGCTAAGTCAGTAGCAGATCAAGATGAACTACTGAGCTTTGGCGAGCGTTTGTCATCGTATTTATTTACTCAAGTATTACGCGGTCAAGGTCTTGATGCGGTGCGTTTTGATGTACGTAAAGTGCTAAAAACAGATAGCCAATTTGCTAAAGCTACCCCAAATGTTGCAGCAACCGCTGCGGCTGCTAAAGAGCATTTAGTGCCGCTACTTGATGACCATGTTGTGGTAACCCAAGGTTTTATTGGTAGCAATGAGCACAATCAAACGACCACTTTAGGCCGTGGTGGTTCAGATTACAGTGCTGCATTACTCGCTGAAGCAATTAACGCAAAAAGCGTGCATATTTGGACCGATGTTGTGGGTATTTTTAGTACTGATCCGCGTTTATGCGCTAAAGCAAGCCCAATTGCACGCTTAAGCTTTGATGAAGCGGCAGAAATGGCAACGTTTGGTGCAAAAGTACTGCACCCTGCAACCATTTTACCTGCAAGCCGAAGCCATATTAGTGTGTTTGTTGGTTCAAGCCGTGAGCCGCAATTAGGTGGTACATGGATTGAAAAAGAAAAGTCTCAGCAACCAGGTATTCGTGCCGTAACACAGCGTAAAAACCAAATTCTGTTAACGGTTAAAAGCCCAGAAATGCTCCTAGCGAGTGGTTTCTTAGCGCGTGTATTCACTATTTTAAGTGAGTTTAATATTTCGGTTGATTTGGTTACTACCTCCGAGATCAGTGTTGCAATTACTTTAGATAACGCGCCAAATGCATCACGCCCTGAGCTTGATCAAGCTTGTTTAGATAAGCTTTCTGAGTTTTGTCATGTATCGGTTGAAAATAACTTAACGCTGGTGGCTTTAATTGGTTCTGAAATTCAATTACGTCAGCAAGAAATGAACTTAATGCAGGTATTGAGTGATTTTAATATTCGTTTAATTTGCCACGGTGCAAGTAAACATAACCTGTGTTTCTTAGTTGAGCAAAGTGAGTCAGATGAAGTCGTGCAGGCTATTCACAGCCGACTATTAGAAAGCCAAGTCGCGGCGTAAGTCATTAAAGTTAATAAAAGAGCACTGCCAGTCAGTGCTTTTTTGTGCCACAACACTTATATCAAACCCTTCAATAGAGTTACTACTCGCGCTGAAATTATGTTTGCTCAATTCTTCGAATACATTAGGAGCAAGTAGTTTCGCAATCGGCTGATCACTTGCTTTGGCAAGCGCTTCTTTTAATGTCCAAATTCTAAAAAAGCACTGTGCCTGTTCATCGGGAGCTTCAAAACGGCTAATTAAGTCAACTTCATCTTGATGATAAAAATGCTTTGCGAGTTTGATAAAAGGGCGAGGCTTACTGCTTTGTTCAATATCAAAACCGAATAGCTGTTGTTTTAGGTTAAGAGCTGCACCAATTAAACCATTTGAATGTGATAAACAGGCCCACACAGGTTCTCTGCGTTTTGTATGTAATTTAAGCTTGCTGTCTTTGTCATCAAACTGGCTTGATATTTCATTGAGCGCTAAATCATCATGAGGGTAAGCATGTTGATACAAATACTTTAACGTTAGGCGAGTCGCTAAGTACTCTTGCTTGGCGCTAGGCACTTTGCGTTTTTCAAGTACGCTTAATTCAAACTCACTGAGTAATTTATCAAGGGGTAAACTTGCAACATCAATACGTCTTGCATCCATCAGCATAATTTTTTTAGCTGTTGTTTGGCTTTGCTGCTCGATGATAAGAGTATTCGAAAAGTAGTGACTGCTCATGGTTTAACGCTTACACGAAAGCTCGTATTTAGTTTTGTTTATTTTTACAGCAGATGCACTTTTATAGGCATGAACAAACGCAAATAGTTTACGCAGTTGACTGTAATTATGGTTTAATGAGGAAAAATAATAACAGATTTGTAGATGTATGGCACAAGTTCGTGACGGCTTTCAAAGTCGATTAGGTTTCGTTTTAGCAGCTTCTGGTGCGGCGGTAGGTTTAGGTAATATTTGGGGCTTTCCAACACAAGCGGCAAACCATGGCGGCGGTGCATTTTTACTCGTTTACTTCATTGTTATCTTCTTATTAGCGCTTCCGGCTCTTTATACTGAGCTGTATTTAGGCCACCAAGCGCAAGCGAATCCAGTAAAAGCATTATCTAATGCATGGCAAGACACAGCGCCTAAAGTGGGCGCTGCAGCTGGCTATATTGGCCTCTTTGGTGCGGTTGTAATGCTGAGCTTTTATTCGATAGTTGCAGGGTGGATGCTCGCTTATGCGCTGGAGCCAGTCGCAAGCTTCTTTGGTTTTACTGAGCTAAGTAACTTTTTACACAGTGACTCCATGGCGCGCAATTTTGTGTTTACGCCACTGATGCTTATTCTTACTGCGAGTATTATTTTAAAAGGCGTTAAATCAGGTATCGAAACTTGGTCACGTCGCTTAATGCCATTATTGCTAGTGTTATTAGTGGCGTTAATTGCTTATATCGCGACCCTAGATGGTGCGATGGATGGTTTTGCAGCCTATTTAGTGCCAGATTTTAGTCAAATTCTTGATGCAAACTTAATTATTGCGGCAATGGGGCAAGCGTTCTTTTCATTGTCGTTAGGTGTTGGTTGTATGATGGTTTACGGCTCATATTTAAAACCAGATGCTAACCTGCCGAAACTAACTGGAACCGTGGCATTGCTTGATACTGGTGTAGCCTTTTTAGCGGGTTTATTGATTATACCGGCTATTTTTGTTGCTCAACATAACGGTGTAGAGGTATTTAGCGGTGGTAAATTGGTCGGTGAAGGGCAGTTAATTTTTGCGATTTTACCTGAACTGTTTAGCACAATGGGCCAAGTGGGTTTACTCGTTGGCTTATTATTTTTTGTATTAATGTCGATTGCCTCAGTGACGTCAACTATTTCATCGACCGAAATTCCAGTGGCATTTTTAGTTGAGAATCACAGTATTGAGCGCAAAAAAGCGACCTTATTTGTAACGCTGACCGTGTTTATTGCCTCATCACTGATTATCTTAAACTTTGACTGGTTATTTGGTTTAGTCATTATGGTGCTTACACAGTACCAATTACCTTTAATGGGGCTGTTCTATTTCATTACTGTTGGTTGGTTATGGCAGCGTGGTAATAAATTGCATCAAGTATCGAGCGGCCCTCATTATTGGTTTGCCCAGTACATTCGCTTTATCTGCCCGTTATTAATGACGGCGGTATTCGTGAACGTGGCGTTGTTGAAGTAGAAAGTCCAGTTGCGAGTTTCTAGTTACTAGATAAAAGTAAAAGGCGTGGGTTTAAACTCACGCCTTTTTTAATTAAAGGTGCATTTGCCTTATATAACTTCGTTAGTTAATGGTAAGCCTTGGCTTATTTCATTGGCACTTTGTAATGTGGTACAGGCTATTTCGCTAAGTGCTTCTTGGGTGAAGAAGCCTTGGTGGCCTGTCACTAACACATTCGGAAAACTAATAAGGCGTGAAAAAATATCGTCTTGCATGATTTCTTCACGGTGATCTTTAAAGAATAACTCTGACTCTTGCTCATACACATCTAGGCCTAGGTGTCCAAGCTTTTTAGACTTAAGCGCTTGAATACATGCTTGGCTATCAAGAAGTGCACCACGAGAGGTGTTAATCAGCATGACACCGTCTTTCATTTTCTCAAATGCGCTAGCATCAATTAAATGATGGGTGTGCTCGTTGAGCGGGCAGTGCAATGAGATGACATCACTTTGGGTGAGCAATGTGTCTAAATCGCACAGGGTATAAGGGCCTTCACCAGCCATAGGGTCGCAAACGAGTACCTTAGCTCCAAAGCCATTTAAAATATTAACCAGTGCTAAACCTATTTTGCCACATCCGATAATCCCAATCGTTTTTTTAAACAGATTAAAACCAAGTAAACCGTTTAAATCAAAGTTACCTTCACGCACGCGGTTAAAGGCTTTGTGGGTTTTTCGGTTGAGCGTTAGCATGAGTGCAATACAATGCTCTGCTACTGCTTCTGGGCTATATGCAGGGACGCGGCAAACCTTGATGTTATGCTCTTTGGCAGCATCAAGGTCTACATTATTGAAGCCTGCACAGCGTAACAAGATTGCTTTAATGCCAACAGCCGCCATATCTGCAATGACGTGTTTGTCGACCGTATCGTTAACAAACACGCACACTGCATCGAAACCTTGGCAGAGGGGCGTGGTATTTCTGTTTAAGGATTGCTCAAAATAACTGAGCGAAACAGACTCAGCGTATTCAGTTAGATTCCTTTCAAAAAACGGTTGCTCATACTTTTGCGCACTGAATAAGGCCAGTTTCATCATTTAAATTACTCTCTATCACCATTTTGAGGGTTTCGGGTTTGGTGCGCGGGGCATATCGCGCAACGAGTTGACCTTCTGAGTTTATAAGAAATTTGGTGAAATTCCATTTAATTGCGCGGTTTTGCGCAATTCCTCGAGTATGGCACTTTAAATAATTAAATAAAGGGTGAGCGTCAGGCCCGTTGACTAACACCTTGTTAAAAATGGGAAAGCTGACATCAAAGTGTTGCTGATAAAAGGCTTTAAGTTCATTGCCTTCAAGTGGCTCATTATGGCCAAATTGATTACAGGCAAAACCGAGTACGGTAAATCCTTGCTGTTTATATTCTTGATAGAGTTTTTCAAGGCTTGCCATTTGCACTGAAAAATTACATTTGCTGGCAATATTGACGATAAGCGCTGTTTTACCTTGTAGCGATTCAAGGCTGAAGTTTTCACCAGATGCAAGCTGGGCATTGAAACGATATATACTATCCATGTTTTACCTGTGTGTTTTTAAACGGTTTAAATGAACTTTTTTTCATTCGCTTTTTAGTTATTCGGTTGAGATAATGAAATTGTTACTAATTTATCACTCAAATAGGTCAGTTTTATGTCAATGAAAGTCGCCTTCATCGGATTAGGTGTAATGGGTTATCCAATGGCGGGTCACCTTGCCAACGCAGGTCACAACGTGACAGTTTACAACCGCACAACGGCTAAAGCCCAAAAGTGGGTTTCTGAGTATCAAGGTGAATACGCTGAAACACCAAGTGAAGCAGCAAAAGGGGCTGATATCGTTTTCATGTGCGTAGGTAATGATGATGATTTACGTTCAGTTGTTTATGGCGAACAGGGTGTGCTGGCAAGCATGCATGAGGGCAGCTATTTAGTTGACCACACTACAACGTCAGCTGAAGTGGCACGTGAAGTGGCTGCTCAAGCGAAACTACAAGGCATCGCATTTTTAGATGCGCCGGTTTCTGGCGGTCAAGCTGGGGCAGAAAATGGTGTATTAACTGTGATGGTTGGTGGCGACGAAGCTGATTTTAATGTTGTTCAACCTGTTATGGCTGCTTTTAGCCGTTTTAGCCAATTATTAGGTGAAGTAGGCTCTGGTCAACTGTGTAAAATGGTAAATCAAATTTGTATTGCGGGTGTGGTACAAGGCTTGGCTGAGGGGTTACACTTTGCAAAACAAGCTGGCCTTGATGGTGAAAAAGTAATTGAAACCATCTCTAAAGGCGCTGCAGGTTCATGGCAGATGGAAAACCGCTACAAAACAATGTGGGCTGGCGAATACGAATTTGGTTTTGCTGTTGATTGGATGCGTAAAGATTTAGGCATCGCTTTGGATGAGGCAAAGGCAAACGGCGCAACTTTGCCGATGACGGCAACAGTTGATCAATATTATGCCGATGTACAAGCGTTAGGCGGCGGCCGCTATGACACATCTAGTTTATTAGCGCGTATCGAAGCGTTACATAAAAAGTAATATCCATAAAAAACGCGACAATGATTGTCGCGTTTTTTATTACATGCTTTGTGCGTAATTGTACAACGCTTTTAATATATGCAGATTTTTCTCGTTATCATCATTTTCATGAGCCAGATTTTCAAGAGTGATCATGAAATCTTGGCCACTGATCGACGGGCTATCTTCACCGTGCATTAGCTTGTTTTGGCAATACTGGCGCCATTTTGCTAATTCATCTTGGCTTAGTGTATGTGGCCAGTTTCGAGCGCGATATCTAAATAACAAGGTAGCAAACTTTTTATCATCAAAATCTAGCTGCATTGTGGCTAATTGCTCAGGGCTTGCATCTCGAATAATGGCAAATTTAGCTTTATCTGCATGGCTGGTAAAACCATCATAAAGTTGATAGTCAGGGTTGGTGGTTTCGCCGTAATCACGCTGCTCGTTAAACACTTCGGTTACTTTGTCGCGAAGCTCAGTGTTGGCTTTTAAAATAGCGAGATTTTGTAAGCATTTTTCGCGGTCAATACCCAAACGGGCTGCGTTCTCAGGTAACAAGGTTTTTGCTGGTGCGAGAATAGGGCACTTATTTAAATGCACGAGTTTTAAGCCTACCGGTGCTTCGTCTTCGCCAAGGTCGCTGTGTTTTGTGTAAAGACGCGTGCGTAGCTCTTCAACTGATAAATCTAATAGCACTTGCGGATCTTCAGTCAAATTAAAGCAAATAATGGCGTTTTTATTGACTGGGTGAAAGCTCATTGGTGCAATCCAGCTGGTGCAGCCTTGGCTTGCTGGAATTCGTGATGAGGTGTGCACCAATGGTGTCATGTTAAATACATCAACTAAATCAGCCAGTGCTTTTTTAGAGCGTAAGCTAAAGAAGAACTGATACAACTTAGGTTGTTTTTCTTTTATTAACTTTGCCAGTGCAATAGTCGCTGTTACATCACTTAATGCATCGTGAGCAGCAGCGTGCTCAATGCCATTGGCAACGGTTAAATGCTCGAGCTTAAAGCTTGGCGTACCGTCTTCTTTGAGCGGCCACTCAATGCCTTCTGGGCGTAGTGCATAACAGGCACGCACTAAATCAATAATATCCCAGCGACTATTATTGTTTTTATATTCACGCTCGTATGGGTCATAAAAGTTACGGTATAAGCTGTAACGTGTGACTTCATCATCAAAACGGATACTGTTATAGCCCGCAACACAGGTGTTAGGTTGGCTAAATTCAGCATGGATCTTTGCCATAAACTCAGCTTCGACTAAACCTTTTTGCATCGCAACTTGTGGGGTAATACCCGTTATTAAACACGCTTCAGGGTGGGGCAAGTAATCGGCAGCTGGCTTGCAATACTCAATTAACGGCTCACCAATAATATTTAAATCGAGATCGGTACGAATACCAGCAAATTGACTCGGGCGGTCCTTTTGCGGGCTAGCGCCAAATGTTTCGTAGTCGTGCCAATAAATTGTTGGTTGCTGTTGTTCTGGATATGCCATGCATTAAACCTTGCTAAGCGTAGGGCCGCTTTGACTTATTTTTGAATTGACAGAATTATGGCATAGAGACTTGTTAGTTTATAGAGTTAAAGGTGTTGATGCTGTTTAGTGGTCGTTTTATATACATGTGCGGTATAAAAAATAGCCTAACGGCTAGGTTTTATGCTTATATAGGGTCTAGTCGTTAGTTTTTACCTAAATTTTTATTGTAGTGGCTCGGTATTTGCTAACGAAAACTATCTTTAACAATGAAGGAACAAAAAAATGACTTTATCAGCTTTATTACTATCTACTTTAGCATTCGACGCAGCACCAGCTCCTAGCTTTGATACAACAAAACTTCAAGGTACTGGTGGAATCATTATTCTAAACCCGAAAAAGAAAAATCAAGAATTACAGGGAACTGGTGGGATAATCATTCTTAACCCAAAGAAAAAAGAAAATTAATATAAAGTAAAGAAAACCAGCCAAGAGCTGGTTTTTTTTATGCTATAAGATTATGATTATGAACATCTTTAGTAGGATGATTCATGCAATATTTAGTCGAATTATACAATGAGTTGCTTGTAGCAACAGCTGTTCATAAAGTGTTTTCAGTGCAGGTAATCATTGCAATAAGTTATGCAGTTGCTTTAGTCCTATCATTTTATAGAGCCCTACGAAATAGAGAGCTTTTCAGTGATTTCTTATCAATAGCCGTGGTTGTGTTTAAATATCAGCTTACATCTCTACTTATGGAAAAAGTACTTATATACGTTCAAGAAACCGGTGAAAGTGGAATTGCTCAAAATGTTTATCTGAGTGTGGCTGGGATAAACCTCTTAAGTTTATATATCCTATACAAATTACATCAGCGATTCAGCTATAAGTATGGAGAGCTGTTTTTAAGTGTATTCAAGCTCACGATCGTAGTGACAATCGCACATTTAATTGTCTGGGTTAAGTTTGTTGTCTTAAACATTCAAGAAGAACACGCCTACATACACTACATGTATAGTTTTATTGTGCTCTACATTAGTATTGTCCTTGCTGTTGTAATGTTGTTTCCGGGTCTTTTGAAAACCAAATTAAAACTATTACTTAGTCCAAGCTGGCCTTTTGGAACAAAAAGTTAACATGAATTTATGATGTTTTTCAGTCCTATAACTTCATTTATAATGCTTTTTCCTGATGTATTGCGGACCAAGTTTGGGTGTATAGTAACATTTAGTTTACCGAGGGATCGTAATGCTTGAACTAATTTACATAGCCATTGTCGTTTTAGCCATCTTACTGATTGCAAGTACATGGTTGATTGCGCGCAAAAATATCTTTGAAGATCAAATCAGGTCTAAGTCTGTTGAGGTGGTTTGGTGCACGTTACAAGCTGAGCATGAAACAGATATCAGCAAAGCAATTAAACTATTTAATAAAGCTGAACAGTTAAAGAGTGAAATTGCCACCTTAATGGGTAATTCACCGCAAGCTGCAGACTTTAAGTTAGCAGAGCCTGTTGGGCTTGATAGTAATGAAATAAAAGAGTTATCGCTTGGGGAGCTGCAGCGCTACTACGATAAACAAAATAATATATCCGATATCTACGATAAAATGTACAAAGGTAAGAATTAGTAAAAAGCCAGGTTATTTAACCTGGCTTTGTATTTTGAGCTCATTTTTTATTTGTTTTAGCTGAATATCTGCAAGCTGACTAAGGGCTTCATGAGTGTGATTATCACCTTTAATTAGCCCTGCCATAGAAAGCTTTTTTATACTCTTAATAATACCGTTACTTACTGCTTGTAGTAACGCCCCATCAAGTGTCACTGTGGTTTGTTCGCTACCATTAAGTAGTGAATCAAAGCTAACTTCAGAAGCTTTAGCCACGTTATCAATTAGTTCATAAGGCACTGCAGCAATTTCAATACTTTGCTCGCAAAAACCTGATGTTAACGATAAGTGCCTTTCTAATTCAGCATAGTTTTGCACCTTACAAAGCGTACATATGCGCTTAAAAATATCACTCACATGCTGTTGCTCGGTGCTGAGCGTTTGATTAAACATAGCATGTCCTTGCGCTGCTTTTTTGTTTATATTAAACGACTTTTCAGAAGATCTCATTAATAAAGTTAAGGTGTGACCGTTTTTTAGCCCATAAATAATGCTATTTGATGGTATAAGCCAATTCCTACTAATACATTGAAAGGAAAGGTAATGCCCAAAGAACATAACATGGCTAAACCAATGTCTGCATCGGGTATGGCTGCTTTAATCGCGGCAGGGGCTGCTATGTAAGAGGCACTTGCAACTAGGCTTGCTAGTATTACCACAGAGCCTAATTCTAGTTGTAATGCAGTACCAACGCAGACCCCGATTGCACCTAATAAATTTGGTGTTATAAGAGCAAATAATGCTAATCGCCATTGGTGCCATGGAATAGGGCGCAGAGTTTGTGCAGCCATTAAACCCATTTCAAGTAGGAATAGTGCCAGTACAACTTTAAAGCTGTTCGTTAAGAGACTCGTTACTTGGCTCCCTTGTTGCGTCCCGTACATCATGCCAATAATTACACCACCAACTAGCAGAATGACACTTTTGTTAGTAAGTGTTTCATGCCAAAGTGCTTTTAGAGAAAGGTTTTGTCCAGAACCATTACCAAGGCGGCGATACAGTAACAATCCAACAATAATCGCAGGTAACTCAAGCATTACTAAATACAGAGTGACTTCAGCACCTACATTAAGTGAATTCGATTCAGCATAGGCTAAAGCAACTGCAAATGTACCTGCGCTTACTGAGCCGTAATGGGCAGCAATACTTGCGCTATTAGCAACAGAGAGGTTTAGCAGTTTGTTTAAAATAGGAAACAGCATCAATGGTATTAAGCCACCAAGTAGTAATACAGCGCCCATTTCTGGTAGAAGTTGCCAATGCAAATTGCCATGCAGCACCATACCTCCTTTTAAGCCAATGGTGAGCATTAACAATAGGCTAAGAGTTTCATAGGTCGCTTGCGGAATTTTTAGGTCAGAGCGAAGTAATCCGGCAGTGACTCCTAAAACAAAAAACATTACAACAATATCAGGCACTTTGTTCTCCTCTTGATTAAAAAGCGCCGCTATTCTAGATAAAAAATCACATAGTAAATAATAAAATAAATGATAATATCCTATAGGTTTTTATCTATGGGTTTGATTTTATGGATTTAAGGCATATTTCTTTTCGTTTACTCGAGGTATTCATGTGCGTTGTAAAAACACGCTCAATTAGTGAAACAGCAAGGCAATTACATTTAACGCAACCAACGGTTTCGCAGCAAATTAAGCGCCTGCAAGAAACAGTCAATGAGCCATTAGTGATGGTTAATCAGCAGCGAATTCATGTTACTGAAGCGGGTTTTGCCTTATTTCAAACTTGTCAGCAGGTGTTTGGTCACTTTGATGACTATCAAGATTATCTTGCTGAGCTTAGAGGTGGTGAGAGAGGGCGCTGTAAAATAGCCATGGTTAACACCGCGCAATATATCTTGCCTAAGTTACTTGGTCCGTATAGTAATTTACACCCTCATGTTGAGTTACCCCTTGAAATAGGTAACCGGGCTGAAGTGCTAGCCCGTTTTGAAAGAGGCGAAGACGATATTTATGTCTTTAGTCATCCACCTTCATTAGAACATGCAAAAGCAGGACGGTTTTTACAAAACCCATTAGTGTTTATTGCACCAACCCACCATGCGCTCGCGAGTCAGACTCAGGTCACATTACAAGACTTAGTATCTGAACGTTTTTTGCTTCGAGAGCCTGGATCTGCCACACGAATGCTGTTTGAAAGTGAACTGCAAAGCAGAGGCTTTGTTTTAAGCAACACAGTGCAAATGGCAAGTAACGAAGCTATTCGGGTTGCGGTTGGTTCAGGAATGGGGCTAGGTGTTGTTTCTCGCCACGTATTGCCACCCCATGATACAAGTTTTTGTATGTTAGATGTAAAAGATGTCAATTTAGCTAGTCATTGGTATTTTGTGGTACGCACCGATCGCCATTTATCGCATGCGGCGCGTAGCTTTTTAAAATTTGCTCAGTTGAATTTAGAACAATGTTTAAATAAACAGTGGGTCACTAATGAGCTAAACCTACTCAATGAAAGCTTAAATTAAAGATTCTAACTACCGCATTTAAAATGCCATAGTTACAACTTGATTTCGGCCATTTGACTTGGCTTTGTACAAACCTTTATCGGCTTCTGCGAGCAATTCATTGACATTATTGGTGCCCGATTTATGTGTAATAATACCGACACTGATCGTAAGCTTTAGAGCTTGGTTTTGATAAAAAAAACGATCGTTGTGTATCGCTAAACGAATTCGTTCAGATAGGCTTTCGCCTTGAGTTTGAGTGGTGCTAGGTAGTATGACTGCAAATTCTTCACCACCGATTCTGGCCACCAAATCGTGTTCACGTAGTTGGCTTTTAATCTTTTTTGCAACCCATTTGAGTGCTTCATCTCCTGTTTCGTGTCCATATTGGTCATTTACTTTTTTAAAGAAATCGATATCAATCATCAAAGCGCAGAGTTCAGTCAGGTTATGATTAGCTTGTTCTAAGTAGCTGTTACTAATTGTTATAAATGATCTACGGTTTAATAATCCAGTAAGTGGATCTCGATTTGCTAGATCGTTTAGTACTTGCTCTGATTCTAAAAACATCATTAATGGCCAGATCATGGCGGTTAGAGTGGTAATTATAATATGGCTTATCAGAATGACCGCGAGAATGTGAGTTAAATCAGTATCAATAATGTCTTGATAATCCGAAACTAAAAGCGAAAACTGTAAAAGCATAATTAAAGCATGAATTACAAAGCATAGTTTTAGTAAAGCAAGATGCATGATGCGCTCAACCTGTAGTTTTCTGAGGGCAAAAGCAGCGTAGCTAAAGCATATGGCGATAATGGCCGTGGTGATTATTTGGTTTAACGGGGAGTCATGCACTGGCAGCAATATCAGCATGGATAGAATCACTACAAATGCACAGGCTTTATGGTATTTTTTATCTGACTGAAAGCATGGATCCCTAAAATTGCAGCTAAAGGCGCTGAAATAATGAGTAAATCAGCCAAATAATGGGTAATTAAGGGGAAGTCGATAAAAACACGCAGAGATGCGGTGATCTGCGCAAATACGAAAAGTAAACACGAACTACCCCAATATAAATAGCTTGCTTGTTGTCTCAAGAAATATAAAGACAGTAGAAACGCCCCAATAATCACATTCAATAAAATTGAAATGCTGATTATGGTGGGTAAATGCATCATGATTTTCCCTGGATAATCACTCGACTAAAATCAAGTTAATTATTATGTATTAGTTGAATCTTATCAACCAGTACATTGTAACTATAATTTCAGACTTTCTAATGCGGGCTTCAATGTTGGGTAATGGAAGCGGAAATTGTGATTAAGTAATTTATTGGGAAGCACAAATTGACCATGAAGTAGAAGATCTGACATCTCTCCCATCATCAATTTGAGAACCCAACTAGGCATACGCAACATGGCAGGACGCGAAATCACATTTGCGAGTGTTTGACTAAATTCGTTATTATCAACGGGGTTTGGCGCGGTGGCATTAATTGGTCCGTGAATCTCTTGATGTGAAAGCACAAAAAGAATGAGTTGGATCATGTCGTCAATATGGATCCACGACATCCCTTGACGACCATGACCTAAAGGGCCACCAAAACCAAACTTGAAAGCTGGCAACATTTTACCTAAAGCTCCCCCTTGTTTTGCTAAAACGATGCCTGTACGCAGCAAGCAAACGCGAGTTTGATCACCGTGTGCTTTCGTTGCGGCATGCTCCCAATCACGACAAAGGACATGGCTAAATTCAGGGTAAATATCATTAAAGCTTTCATCGATTGGCTGGTTTTCTTGACGGCCATAAAAACCAATCGCACTGCCAGAAATGAATGTGTGAGGAGGGGACTCACAGCGGCTAATCGCTTTTGAGATTTGTTGGGTAAGATTAATCCGGCTATTAAGTAAAGTGCGCTTTTGCGATTCACTCCAACGTTTATTGACGATTGGCTCTCCTGCAAGATTAATGACAGCATCAATCTCTTCAAAATTGACTTCATCTAACGACTTAACAGTGTGTACCTGATGAGTCAGTATCACAGCAGCTTGTATCGGATTGCGTGTTAGCACAGTAACCTTGTGGTGATTAAGTAAGAAAGGGCACAAATGTCTACCAATGAGGCCTGTTCCACCTGTTAATAAAATATGCATAGTGCTACCTTAATTAAAATTTGTGTGTATTTTTTATACATAGTGATGGGGCTTTTTGCAAATTTATACGTATAAAGCAGTAATTTAGATTAGTCTTCTAGCCGCGATTGTTGTGTATGTGATAACTATTCTTTGACTCATGCTTAGCGTGATACATTGCTTGGTCAGCGAGTTTAAGTAGATGTTGATGATTTAGGCTGTGATCAGGAGCGAGGGCTACTCCAATACTTAATGAAATATTTAATGTCAGCTGTTCGAGTACAAAAGGATTGTCAAAACGTGCTAATAAATGAGTGATCATCGCATTAACGTATCTGTATTTGGCAATATTATGTGTAATTATGACAAATTCATCTCCTCCATAACGATATACATCATCATCAGCTCTAACAGATGACGTAATTCGTTTTGCGGTTTCAATGAGAATTTGGTCACCAATTAAATGACCATACTCATCATTCAGTTTTTTGAATTTATTGATATCTATAAATATAACGGCCAGCTTACTGTCTTTAGAGCAAGTAGAAATGGCTTGCTTTAATGCAGGCTTTAGTTCTGTTCTATTCAAAACACCTGTAAGATGATCATGACTAGCTTGAAAATTTAACTTGCTCGTTCGTTTATAAACAATGTCACTCATGCGTGCAAAACGTTTTAACACAAAACCAATTTCATCGTTGTAATTAATCGTCAACATTTTAGGTCTTTCGCCTTTTTCTAGTTGTTCAGTGTTTTGAATTAACAACTTAAGAGGTTTAAAAAGCCTTGAATTAATATAAAAAGCACAAAAAACTAACAAGGTCACTATTAGTGGTATTTGCAAAGTAACAAACCGAGTTATAAATAGTCTGTTTCTATGGTAGTCAGCATTTTGCTGTTCTAGCTTGGCACGTTCAATATTTTGAAACAGTAAAATATGCTTGCGGATTTGGTCCATATACTGTTTACCCTCATCAGTTAACACAATCTCTTTAGCTTCTTCAAGGGCATAAGGTGTGCCTTGCATTACAAGTGTGACAGTTAACGCTAACTCCGCTAACTTTTTGTCGACTAACTCATCTATTACTGCAAGTGTATTTTGTTGTTCGGGGTTACTTAGCGTTAGTCTATTGATGGCTAAAAAATGTTGTTTAACTTGTTCAAGTGCTGCGTAGTAGGGTTCTAAATAGTTCAGATCTTGCGTTAATAAATAACCACGTTGCCCGGTTTCTGCGTTCGTTATTTGATTGTAGAGCTTTTCTGATTCATCGAGCACATCATGAGTATGGATCACTGCCTCAAGCTTATCCTGACCTTGTTTATCTAATACATAGACAATGAAGGTATTGGCTACCACAACTAAAAAAATGGTAGATAGCAAAAAGATGAATTTAAATCTCAGCGACATTGAAATAGCGACAGCCTAAAATTACTAACCTGTAATGATAAAGTATTGACTGAGGTTGAGTATTTTACCAGTTTGAGTTTTGATATATGGATTCGAAATTTTAGCTAATTCATTAATGTGAGCTTAACAAATTGGTGCAGATTGTGTTTATTTTTGGTATTTTGGTCCCGATAATAAGTAAAAAATGTATTTAAGGAACTATTATGCATAAGGGATTAATTGCAGGTGCTGCAGTTTTTAGTATGTTCAGTGCATACTCTCTTCAAGCTGCAACAGTCGAAAGGGTAAGTCCATCTAACAAGCCTCAACTTCAAAACCTGTTGTTAATGAATCAGACTCTTCAAAAAAGCCAAATAAAAGGCTCTTATTTTGAAGAGATTACTTCTACTCACCAACACTCTAATAGTGTGTTAAGAAAAAGCACATCAAATAAAATTCTGCAGCAGTATTACTCTGGTATTCCTATTTGGGGTCAGCAAATTCGTGTTCAAGAGAAGTCACAGCACATGAGTGGCTTTTTTGCGACCGGCATCAATGATGCGCAATTACAATTAAGAGCGAACAATCAATTTGATTTAGATACTGCAGTTAACGCAGTACTTGAAGCTGCTAAATTGTCATTAGACTTGCCATATAAGCTTATAAAATCAGAACGTTATATTTATGTTAAGGATGATAAAGCTCATTACGCATATTTAATTGAACTTGAAATTTTAAATGCCGAACATGAGTCAAAGCCTTCAGCTATCATCAATGAAAATACTTATGAAGTGTATAAAGCGTGGAATAATATTAAGCACACACAGGCGATGGGTCCTGGGGGGAATGAGAAAGTTGGCCGTTATGAATATGGCGAAGATTATCCTGCCTTTGCAGTTTCTCAAGTAGGAGAAACATGCTTTTTAGAGAATGATAAAGTGAAAACTGTTTCGATGGAGTCAGGCAGTGAGCCATCATCTGCGTTTTCATTCCCGTGTGATCGAAATACTCACAAAGAGGTCAATGGTGCCTATTCGCCTTTAAACGATGCGCATGCATTTGGTACATCAGTGTTTGATATGTATGAGCAATGGTACAACACGGCGCCCCTGACCTTTAAATTATTACTGCGTGTTCACCAAGGAGATGGATGGGAAAACGCCACCTGGAATGGCTCTGCAATGAGTTTTGGTGATGGTGCTGATAGCTTTTACCCACTAGTATCTTTGGATATTGTATCTCACGAGGTAAGTCATGGTGTAACAGAACAAAATTCTAATTTATTTTATTTTGACCAATCAGGCGGGATAAATGAATCTTTTTCAGACATGGCTGGTGAAACTGCTGAATACTTTGTCAGAGGCACTACAGATTGGTTGTCGGGTGCCGACATCACAAAAAATAGAACTGCATTGCGTTATTTTGAAACACCGTCAAATGATGGTATTTCAATAGACCATGCATCAGAGTTTTATTCTGGCATTGATGTCCATTACAGTAGTGGTGTATTTAACAGAGCATTTTATTTACTTGCAAATAAGCCTGAGTGGGATCCGCGAAAAGCTTTTCAAATTATGCTTTACGCAAACCAAAATTATTGGGTTAATTCAACTGACTTTATCGATGGAGCATGTGGTGCAATAAACAGCGCCATAGATTTAGGTTATGCAGCAAATGATGTTGTTGATGCATTCAATACGGTAGGCGTTGTATGTAATAACATCCAATTCATTGATAATGATAACGATGAAATGGATGACAACTGGGAGCTGTTATATTCACTTGACTCATCAGACCCTACAGATGCAGCAGGTGATCTTGATGAAGATGGATTGAGCAACCTAGAAGAATACAGATTAAATTCGTTGCCAAATAATTCTGATACAGATGACGATGGCCTAACGGACTATCAAGAACATCATGAATATCAAACGAGCTTAACTAATCCAGATTCTGATAACGACAAAATGACAGATGGTTGGGAAGTCAATTTTACGTTAGATCCACTAGACAGTGCAGATGCACAAAGTGACTTAGATCAAGATAGCTTCACTAACCTAATTGAATTTTTATTAGGTTCAGACCCAACGGATGCTGATTCTACGCCTTCAATTCCTGCAACAATCTCTTTTAACTTTAACGATAACCTTGTTCCTGAAAGTTTTAATTTTACAGATCCTTCTACGCCATGGGTAACGTCACAAATAGATGAAAGCTATAGCTTCTCTTTGGCTAATAATGATATTGACGATAGTCAAGCGACTAGTTTTGAATACAGCTTTGTAACAGACCAGACTAAGTATTTAAGTTTCATTTATAAACTTTCTACAGAAGCAGGTTTTGACCATTTGTATGTATACCTAAACGAGCAATTAATTGTTATTGATTCTGGTATTACCGATTGGCGCTCTTTCGAGCAGGTTATTCCTGTAGGCTTAAATACACTTAAATTCGCTTACATTAAAGATGGTTCTGTATCATCAGGCTTAGATACAGTTTTCATTGATAACATTTATATCAGTAATGAATTTGCTGATAATGATGGTGATTCAATACCCGACTCTTGGGAAGTTGCACACGGACTAGATCCTTCGAATCCAGACGATGCATCATTGGATAATGATAATGACGGTTTGAGTAACCTCAATGAATTTTTAAATCAGGGCGATCCTAATAACCTTGATACAGATGGAGACCAAATTCCAGACGGCTGGGAATATGAGCATGGTCTAAATTTAACAGACTCTACTGATGCAATGCTTGATAGTGACAATGATGGATTTAGTAACTACACCGAGTTTCAGTTACAAACAGACCCACAAGATGCAGCGTCATTTCCAGAGCAATTGAATCTAACTAGTTCATTTGAAGACTCTCAACTACCTCAATGGTTTAACCATTCATCAGAGAACAATGCAGATTGGTACATTGATAATAGTTTTGCTACCGATGGTTCGCAAAGCATTCGCTCCGGTAAAATCTCAGATGGTCAAATGAGCTCATTCAGTGCTACAGGCGTCTTCGCTGAAGCATACCTTGTATTTGACTATAAAATAGAGTCTGAAGAATGTTGCGACTCTTTTATAATGAAAATTAATGGTTCAAACAGTGATATTGAGTGGATCGCTGGGACTAAAGAAGGGTCGGTAATTGTTAAAATCCCCGAAGGTGTTAACGTTATTGATTTTTCATATTCAAAAGATGGATCAATATCTACTGGAGAGGATGCTGTTTGGCTAGATAATTTTAAGTTTATTGCTAAAACGAGCGATGCTGATACAGATAGTGATGGGTTGCCAGATTTTTGGGAAGTTGAAAATGGGCTTAATTTAACTGATGCTAATGATGCATCTTCTGACTACGATAATGACGCATTAACAGCTCTGCAAGAGTATGGTATTGGAACAGATCCTAGGCATTCGGATAGTGATGGAGATGAACTTCCTGACGGTTACGAAGTAAATGTACTTATGACCTCACCGATTAATGCAAATGTTACTGGTGCTGATTTAGATGAAGATGGTTATACAGACGTACAAGAGTATTATGCACAAAGCTCGCCTTCAGAATACGCTTCAACGCCTTCAGCAATTAATAACCTTTTCGAAAGCTTTGAAAGTGCAGGATTACCTAACCGCTTTACGGTGTTAGCAGCAAATAATGTTGACTGGATTTCAAGTAGTACTTGGTCTTCTAACGGAGTGAATAGCCTTTCTTTCAATCCTAAATTTGATGGCGAAAATTATACAGAAGTAAATGCAGGTTTTGCTATTGCTGGCTTGTTTGAGCAGGGTTTTATCACAATTGACTATAGAGTTAACAAATATGACCGCTTTAATGTTCAACTAAACAACGAAAACATTCAGGTTCAATATAATGAGTCTCGTTTACTAATACCTGTCACTGATGGCTTCAACGTCATAAAATTTAATCTAGTTGATGCTGATTTTTACCGCTATGATTCATTCTTTATTGATAGAGTTATGTGGGTTTCAGAGGTTGATACTAGTTTAGATAGCGACAATGACGGTATTGCAGATTTTTGGGAGTATCAATTTGGCTTAAATGTTCTTGACTCATACGATGCAAGTCAAGATTTAGACAGAGATGGTTTGACTAACTTAACTGAGTTTGAAATCGGTTCTAACCCAACTGCTGAAGATACTGATTCAGATGGTGTGGTTGATAGTGAGGATAGTCATCCAGATGATCCAAATTTAGGAGAAAATTTACCACCTGTTTTCTCTGATTTGACACCTGTGACAATTGAAGGTGTCTATGAAAACACATCTATTCCTAGAAGTCTTTATCCTGAGGTTACTGATAACAATAGAGCAGCGGTTGAGGTATACCCTTTATCTAGAACGCTAGTTTATGGTGAGAATCAAGTAACTTGGGTCGCTGAAGATATTGCAGGGAATAGCGCAAGAGCTGTGCAAACTTTCTATGTTACTGATACGACGGCTCCAACCATCCGAAATGATGTCGTCGCTATGAACGGCGAATTTACTGAAGAACAATTGTTTGAAACTTTGCTAGAGCAGTTTATTGTTTTTGATAGGGTCTCAGGTATCAAAGAAATAACTGTCGCGTCTGGGTTAGATATAGAATTTGAGTCAGGGCGTTACTCTGTAGATATTATCGCAAGCGATAATGCTGGTAATACAGCTTCAGGCACAATAAACCTACATATAAATCCTCGTATTGATATTCAGCCTTATACCTATGCTTATCGAAATGCTCTGCCCGTCGTTGCGCTTAATGTAAGAGGTAAACCGCTATATGATTATTTGGGGTTAAATTTAAGTGCTGGAAATTATAGCCATTATGTTGGTGACTACAGTATTGAAGGGATCAAGAATGTAGTCTTCCCAAGTATCTTGGAATCGTCAATCGATTCAATTGAGCTTGAAGTATACGACGGCGGTTATACAGGGGAATTTAGTAAATCTGAAATAATTCATTTAGATGAAGATGCTCCGCGCAGTATCAGCGCTACTTATAAACAAAATGGTAAAAAAATGGCAAGTTTGGTCAAAGGAAATAGTGCCGACCTTTCTATTCAAGTATATGGCTTTTCAAATTATGAAAGTTTAGAGCTAAAAGTAACATTATTATCTGGTGAACAAGTCTTCAATGAAGTTGACGTGTATATGTATGACACATCAATTTGGAGTGGCTATTTTGGTATTGAAGATACTTGGCAAGGAGACATTACCTTACAGTATGACATTTTACAAAATGGTGAGTCGGTTCTGACTAAAACTGAGACCGTGCCATTAATTAATAATGTTATCTTTGATGATGAAAGTGCGGACACCGATGGTGATAATATCCCTGATAGCATAGAGTGGATAGGCGACAGTGATGGTGATGGAATTGTTGATTTCTTAGATAATTCAGCAAACACCTCGAAGGGGGTACTCGCATCTGACTCTTATGTATATACGAACAATGTTTTCCATATCATCAGAGCAGGTGACGTTATTCGCACTCACAGTGAGCACTTCATAGAAAATATGAATGTCTCTGAAGAGATGTTGCTTGATGCCTTCACGGAGATGAGGGTTGAAGATCCTCATTTCCAATTGAAGAGTGACATGATAAACATCAATGTTGAGCTCGCTCAGCGAACAGAATCAGTAGACCTTGCTTTACCAATGCTTGAAAACGCTTTATTGAGCGATGAGCTACAAGCACGCGTACTAACGTTAAGTGGTTGGAAATCGGTAGAGATAATTGAAAACAGCGAGTTTAGTGCTGAGTGCAGTAATTGTTCAGTGATTAGGATTGAAGATGGTAGTGAATTTGACTTAGACGGCGTGAAAAATGGTTTTGTTGAGGTTGTCGCAAAACTTGCACAAGAAAGTCTTAATAGCGCACCAACATTGTCTCTTATTATTCCAGAAACGATAGAAGAGCTGCATACTTTCGTTTTAGATGCGTCAGGCACGTCAGATAGCGACGCAGATGAGCTAACGTATCACTGGTCTATTTCAATACCTGAAGTTACTATCGAAAACCAAAATGAAAGTATAGCAATCTTAAAAGTGTCAGAGCTAATAGAGTCAAAGCAAGGGACAATTTCTTTAACCATTAACGATGGTTATGAGGAATTTGTTCATGAACAATCTGTTCTATTCGTGCATGTAAACCAATTGCCAACTATTGAACTTGCTAGTAGTTATACAGTTAATGAGAATGCAGACGGTGTAATTACCGTTTCTGCGACAGATAAGGAATCACAGTCGTTAACTTACAATTGGACACAAACGCAAGGTCTTCAAGCTGATATTCTTCAATCGAATTCGGCAACGTTAAAATTCAAATCTCCAGCTGTTTCAGAGGATTCATTGCTCAAATTCAAAGTAGCAGTTTCGGATGGGGAAGGAACTACAGAACAATCGATAGATGTTACAGTTAAAAATGTACCTACTACTAGCAATAGTGATAAAGCTGAATCTAGTAGCGGTGGCGTTTTTGTATTTCTCATTGCTTTGTTACCTTTTGTTTATAGAAGGCGACTATACAGAGCTTAAAATAGCGAAAAAAGCCCCTTTTAAAGGGGCTTTTTTAATAGGAGCAAGTCATTATAAATAATTTAAATACAGTCATAAATTATGATTACTACTGTTGTTATTTTAAATTCTTGGTATGCTTATTAAAGCAAAATAAAATTCGTGTAACTAGGGAGCTAGGTTGAACTTTCTGCGCCAATTTCACAACATCGTTTCTGATCAAAATACTGACTTCTCAGAGAAAATAACTGAGTTACTAAAATTTGGTCTAGATGTATTTAATCTTGATTTTGCGATAATCAGTCATGTAGAAAATAATGTTTACACGGTCATACACGTAATTGCTCCAGATGATGCAATTGCTGTTGGTACTCAGTTTGAACTATCGGGTACGTATTGCACCCATACGCTCACAGCGAATAAAGCGATATCTTTTCATCAAGCCTCTAAAAGTACTATTGCAGAGCATCCTTGTTATCTGAATTTCAAACTAGAATCTTATATTGGCGCACCTATTTTTGTAGGTAATAAAGTCTTTGGTACTCTTAACTTTTCTGCACCGCAACCTTCACCGCCTTTTAATGATGATGCCCATGATTATGTTGAGCTTTTTGCGCAATGGCTTGGAAATGAGTTTGCACGAAATTCAGCATCAAAAAAATTAATAAAAAAGAACTCTATGCTTGCTCAAGTTGAGAAAGTTGCGAAGATTGGTTCATGGGAGTTAGATCTTGCATCAAATCGCCTTTATTGGAGTAAACAAACAAAAGCGATCCATGAGGTACCAGAAGATTTTACTCCCTTACTTGATAATGCCATAGAATATTACAAAAAAGGGCCAAGTAGGGATGCCATTGAGCTTGCTGTGAAAGAAGCTATTGAAGATGGAAAACAGTGGAATATCGAAATTGAATTGATCACAGCGAAAGGTAAACCTATATGGGTATCCACTTTTGGTGAACCTGAATTCAAAAACGGAAAGTGCGTAAGATTAATAGGT
This sequence comes from Pseudoalteromonas sp. PA2MD11, assembly GCF_017808125.1. Taxonomy (NCBI): domain Bacteria; kingdom Pseudomonadati; phylum Pseudomonadota; class Gammaproteobacteria; order Alteromonadales; family Pseudoalteromonadaceae; genus Pseudoalteromonas; species Pseudoalteromonas sp. PA2MD11. The sequence continues at coordinate 52,511 of NZ_JADKNF010000001.1, read as the reverse complement.
ACATTTCAAGATATTACTAAATCGGTATTATTGCGAGAAGAACTTAAAAAGCAAAAGGCTGACGCAGAACGCACCTTAGAAGATCGTAGTATTTTACTTGCAAAAATAAGTCATGAATTACGTACTCCGTTGAATGGTATAACTGGCATGTTGACGACTTTGCTTTATGAGAAATCTGAGCAAAAGCGTGAAGAGAAGTTGAAAGTTGCGCTTCGTAGCGCCGATATATTGCTTAATATTATTAATGAAGTTCTCGATTTTTCGAAAATTAACCATGGAGAGCTGAAACTAGAGCCATGTCATTTCTTGTTAAAGACAATTTTTGTTGACCTTGCTTCGTTATATTTACCGCTATACCAAGAAAAGAACTTAAATTTTGAAGTTGATATTGATATCAGTGATAAGTGCTGGACTTACTGTGATAACACGCGGATCACCCAAATAGTGTCTAACTTGTTAAGCAACGCATTAAAATTTACTGAGCAAGGTGATATTAAATTGCGCGCTGTCGCACAGCAACAAGGTGATGATGTGCTTCTAAATCTGCGGGTAAGTGATAGTGGTGTCGGCATGTCAGAATCTTTTATGAAGTCACTATTCTCTCCCTTTACACAAGAAGTAAACAAAGAGCGTAAAAAAGGTGGTACAGGGCTTGGCCTTGCAATAGTTAAGGAACTTATTGACTACATGGGCGGCTCTATTAAAGTTACTAGCGAATACGGCAAAGGAAGTTGTTTTGATATTCAATTAACTTTAAAAAGGGGAGTAGCTCAGACGTCTGACCTTATTACTGCCGCAAATATTGACTTTTCAACCTTGCCATTGTCGATACTTGTTGTTGATGATAATCAAATTAATCGTTTTGTTCTAAAAGCCCATTTAGAAAAGTTAGGTTTAACTGCCGATTATGCATGCGATGGTATTGATGCGATAAATAAGTGCAAACAAAATAACTACAATCTAATATTTATGGATTGTGTAATGCCTGAAATGGATGGTATTGAAGCAACTAGTATTTTAAGAGAAGAGCTAATTTGCCCGGTACATAAAACTTACATAGTTGCTTTGACAGCTAATACTTCAGCCGATGATAAGGCTGCATGTAAGCGAGCTGGTATGGACTTGTTTGTTTCTAAACCTGTTAAAAATACAGCCATAGAACAAGCTATTATTTCAGTAAAAGAGCACTTATTTATGTAATGTTTTTTCTAATTAACCTCACTAAATGGCTCGCGATCAGAGTCCAATAAAAAAGGGTTATCAAATTGATAACCCTTTTTCGTAATCTTAGTTTGAGATTAAACTAACTTTGCTAATATATCATTAAATGTAGAGCTTGGGCGCATCGCTTTGAATGCTAACTCATCATTTGGTTGGAAGTAACCACCAACACTCATAGCAGGACCTTGTGCATCGTTTAACTCAGCAACGATTTGGTCTTTTTGAGACTCAAGATCAGCAGCAATTTGCGTGAACTGTGCTTTTAATTCCGCGTCATCATTTTGTGCAGCAAGTTCTTGTGCCCAGAATAATGAAAGGAAGAAGTGCGAACCACGGTTATCAATCTCTTTCACTTTACGTGAAGGTGATTTGTTTTCCGCTAGGAAAGTACCTGTCGCTTTATCAAGCGTATCAGCAAGTACTTGCGCTTTCTTATTACCAGCATTAACTGCTAAGTGCTCTAAAGAAGCCGCTAGTGCTAAGAATTCACCTAATGAATCCCAACGTAAGTGGTTTTCTTTTTCGAATTGTTGAACGTGCTTAGGCGCAGAACCACCGGCACCTGTTTCGAATAAACCACCACCATTCATAAGTGGTACGATTGAAAGCATTTTAGCACTTGTACCAAGCTCAAGGATTGGGAATAAATCAGTTAGGTAGTCACGTAGTACGTTACCAGTTACTGAAATAGTGTCTTTACCTTCCTTGATGCGCTCTAAAGAGAATTTAGTTGCTTCAACAGGTGCTAAAATGTGGATTTCAAGACCATCAGTATCGTGGTTTGGCAGATACGCGTTAACTTTTTTGATTAACTCAGCATCGTGTGCACGGTTTTCGTCTAACCAGAAAACTGCTGGCGTACCCGTTGCGCGAGCGCGGTTAACAGCAAGTTTAACCCAATCTTGAATTGGTGCGTCTTTCACCTGACACATACGCCAGATATCGCCTTGCTCAACAGCATGCTCAAGTAAAGTTGTACCAGCTGTGTCTACAACACGGATTGTACCAGCTGCTGCTACTTCGAACGTTTTGTCGTGTGAACCGTACTCTTCAGCTTTTTGAGCCATAAGACCAACGTTAGGTACGCTACCCATAGTTGTTGGATCGAATGCACCATTTTCTTTACAGAAATCGATAGTTGCTTGGTAAACACCTGAGTAACAACGATCTGGAATGACAAAGCTAGTGTCTTGTAATTTACCTTCGCTATTCCACATTTGACCGCTAGAACGGATTGCAGCAGGCATTGATGCATCGATGATCACATCACTTGGTACGTGAAGGTTAGTGATACCACGGTCAGAATCAACCATTGCAATAGCAGGGTTGTTGTCGTATACCGCTTGGATATCCGCTTCGATTTCAGCTTTCTTAGCTGCATCTAGGCTTTCGATTTTTGAGAATACATCACCAAAGCCGTTGTTTACGTCAACATCTAGTTCTTTGAAAAGATCAGCGTGTTTTGTGAAAACGTCTTTGAAGAAAACTTTTACAGCGTGACCGAAGATGATTGGGTCAGACACTTTCATCATCGTTGCTTTCATATGTAATGAGAACAACACGCCTTTGTCTTTTGCTGCTTGAATTTCTTTTGCAAGGAAAGCTTGAAGCTTAGCAGCACTCATACGCGAAGCGTCAATTACTTCACCTGCTAGTAATGGTGTGCTTGCTTTAAGAACTGTGATGTCACCATTTTCAGCAACATGCTCGATACGCACATCAGTTGCTTCTGCAACAGTGACTGATTGCTCTGAACCGAAGAAGTCACCGTCTTCCATGCTAGCAACGTAAGACTGCGAATCTTTGCTCCATGCGCCCATTGAGTGTGGATTGTTACGCGCATATTCTTTTACTGAACCAGGAGCACGACGGTCAGAGTTACCTTCACGAAGAACAGGGTTTACAGCAGAACCTTTGATTTTGTCGTAAGTTGCTTTAACTTTCTTTTCTTCATCAGTTTTTGGCTCTGAAGGGTAGTCAGGTAGTGCGTAACCTTTTTCTTGTAACTCTTTGATTACTGCACGTAGCTGAGGGATAGAAGCACTGATATTAGGTAGTTTGATAATGTTAGCTTCAGGTGTTTTAGCCATTTCACCTAATTCTGCAAGTGCATCATCAATACGTTGATCTTCAGTTAAGTACTCAGGGAAGTTTGCAATTACACGACCCGCTAATGAAATATCGCGAGTTTCAACTTCAACACCAGCAGCGTTTGTATACGCTTGGATGATTGGTAACAATGAATACGTCGCAAGAGCTGGCGCTTCATCTGTTTTAGTATAGATAATTTTTGATGTCATCATCATTCCTAGATAGTTGGCGTAATGTTTGGTAATGACTGCTAACAGTAACCCTTAATTAGCCATATTCAACAATGCAATAGATAGCTTTGAATTACCAAGCTTTAGGTGCCTTGATAAAACAACAGCAAGCAGTCTGTTAGCTGTTGCCACTCAATACAAAGTATTAAAATAACCACAGCTGACAGACTGTAAAATTCTTATAGCTCAAATAAGCAAATCATGAAATTAGCCAAAAGCCTTACGTCAAAATGACGAAAAAGCTAAATTTAAGCAACAAGAGTGTAACAAGCTTGGCTCTAAAGGGCTAATAACAATTAATCAATTGGGGTAAACAAATGGAATTTCAAGGTAAGTGTAAGGATAAATTTTAGTGGAAGAGTAAGCGAGGAACTTAACAAGGTCGCTCGCTTGATACTCGCATAGGTTTTACCTAAGAGATTTCATCGTTAGGCGCAATATTCGTTGCGTGTAACCCTTTTGGACCTTGTTGCAATTCGAATGTTACATCTTGACCAGCTTTAAGTGTTTTATAACCGTCCATTACAATCGTTGAGTAATGAGCGAAGATATCAGTCTCGCTGCCGTCTTCTACGATGAAGCCAAAACCTTTGGCATTGTTGAACCATTTGACTTTTCCACAAGCCATACTTCTACATCCTTCTATAAGTTGACTAATTTAGTTATTCTAAACCGTGTAATTTGCTAGACTGACTAATGATTAATCAATCTATATTTGACTGTAGTTTATTTAGCCAGTCAGTCAAGTGTTTTAGACTATTTTTTAACAATTTATTTATTTTTTTATTCAAGTTTGCTTGAGTTCTAAAGACAAGACTATATTTAATTATGAGTGGCATGAAAGATTCTGGTGTTATTGAAACGGTTCGCGATAGTGAAAAGCAAAAATTGCAACCACCGCGAAAATATAAAGTCATTTTAAATAATGATGATTACACGCCTATGGACTTTGTGATAGAAGTACTAATGACGTTTTTTAATATGGATAGCGATAGAGCAACAGATGTGATGCTTCAAGTTCATCATAATGGTAAAGCGATATGCGGTGTTTACAGCGCCGATGTAGCTCATACCAAAGCTGAACAAGTTAATCGTTACGCACGAGACAACGAGCATCCACTGCTATGTAGTTGTGAGCAGGAATAAATACCAAGGTAGGGTGAACTAATTAGCCCGTCACAACGGTATATAAATATTATCTCAGTAAGGGGTTGCCAATGCTAAACAAAGACTTAGAACTAACCTTAAATGCGGCGTTTCGCGAAGCGAGAACACGTCGTCATGAATTTATGACCGTCGAGCATCTTTTACTTGCACTGCTCGATAACCCTTCTGCTGGGGAAGCGCTTAACGCCTGCGGCGTAGATATGGGCGCATTAAAAGTCGAATTATCAGATTTTATTGACGAAACAACACCGGTTATTCCTGATCTTGAGGAAGACAGAGAAACACAACCGACGTTAGGTTTTCAGCGTGTATTACAGCGCGCTGTATTTCACGTGCAGTCATCAGGCAAAAACGAAGTTACTGGCGTAAATGTGCTAGTGGCAATTTTTTCTGAACAAGAGAGCCAAGCAGTTTATTTACTTAAAAAATCAGATGTTAATCGTTTAGATATTGTTAACTTCATTTCGCATGGTATTTCTAAAACAGATGACGACATTGGCGGTGAAGATCACGATGACATTCATGAAGAAGTGCAAGAAGTGCAAGGTGAAGAGCCAACTAAGCTTGAAAACTTCACGACCAACCTGAATCAACAGGCCATTGATGGCAATATTGACCCATTAGTGGGCCGCGACAACGAAGTTGAACGCACAGTACAAGTGTTATGTCGTCGTAAAAAAAATAACCCGCTATTGGTTGGTGAAGCAGGGGTGGGTAAAACAGCCATAGCTGAAGGCTTAGCTTATCGTATTGTAAACAAAGAAGTACCTGAAGTGATTGCCGATGCAGTGGTCTACTCACTCGATATGGGCGCGTTATTAGCGGGTACTAAATACCGTGGCGACTTCGAAAAACGTTTCAAATCGCTACTTAAAGAGTTACAGGCTAAACCAGGTTCAATTTTATTTATTGATGAAATTCATACCATCATTGGCGCCGGTGCAGCATCGGGCGGGGTAATGGATGCATCGAACCTAATCAAACCGCTACTTTCAAGTGGTAAACTGCGCTGCATGGGCTCGACTACTTATAATGAGTTCAAGAATATCTTTGAAAAAGACCGTGCGCTAGTGCGTCGTTTCCAAAAAATTGATGTGCTTGAACCAAGTGTGGCTGATACCACGAAGATTCTTAACGGCTTAAAAGAGCGTTACGAAGAGCACCATGGTATTCGTTACACACAAAAAGCATTGAAAGCAGCTGCAGAACTTAGTGCTAAATACATAAATGAACGTCACTTACCAGACAAGGCTATTGATGTTATTGATGAGGCTGGTGCTAATCAACGTTTACAGCCTGTTTCTAAGCGTAAGAAAACAATTGGCGTGGCTGATATCGAGCTAATTGTATCTAAGATGGCGCGTATTCCTCAGCAAAGCGTTTCATCTAGCGATAAAGAGACGCTTAAAAACCTTGACCGTAACCTGAAAATGCTAGTGTTTGGTCAAGACCAATCAATCGATGCGTTGACTTCAGCAATTCGTTTATCGCGCTCTGGTCTTGCTAACGAAGACAAACCAGTGGGTTCGTTCTTATTTGCAGGCCCAACAGGGGTTGGTAAAACAGAAGTCACTAAGCAGCTTGCTAAGTGTATGGGTGTTGAGTTTATTCGCTTTGATATGTCTGAATACGTTGAACGTCATGCGGTCAGTCGTCTAATTGGTGCACCTCCTGGCTATGTTGGTTTTGAGCAAGGTGGTTTGTTAACTGAAGCGGTAATTAAAAACCCGCATGCAGTTGTACTACTGGACGAAATTGAAAAAGCACATTCAGATATTTACAACATTCTACTGCAAGTAATGGATCACGGTACACTTACTGATAACAACGGCCGTAAAGCCGATTTCAGAAATGTTGTATTGGTGATGACGACGAATGCGGGTGTTCAAGAGACTGTACGTAAGTCGATTGGTTTTACCGAACAAGACCATTCTCATGATGCGATGAGTGAAATCAACAAAGTGTTTTCACCTGAGTTTAGAAACCGCTTAGATAATATCATTTGGTTTAATCACCTTGAGAAAGAGATTATCTTGCAAGTGGTTGATAAGTTCATTGTTGAGTTACAAGCGCAACTTGATAAGAAGTCGGTTAACCTTGAACTTACATCCAAAGCAAGAGAGTGGTTGGCAGATAAAGGCTATGATAAAGCGATGGGTGCACGCCCAATGGCGCGTGTTATTCAAGATGAGCTTAAAAAGCCGCTGGCAAATGCAATCTTGTTTGGTGAGCTAGCCGATGGTGGTTCGGTTAAAGTATCTGTGAAAGATAAGAAAATCCACTTTGACTTTGAAACTAGCCTAGAAACAGCTTAAGTTGTTTTTAGCTAAAAACAAAAAGCCCAGCAATTGCTGGGCTTTTTGTTTATTAAATGGAATTAAAACTAAATTAGTTTTAACACCATTTAACAAACGCTTTTAGCTCTTTGTAATAAACACACCTGCTCATTCAAAGCAGCAAAAAGCTAAATCTCTCGTTAACGCACTAACTTAGCGAGCACGGAATACGATGCGACCTTTCGATAAATCGTAAGGAGTCATTTCTACGGTTACTTTGTCGCCAGTTAAGATGCGGATGTAGTTTTTGCGCATTTTACCAGAGATATGAGCCACAACAACGTGACCATTTTCTAGCTCAACTCGGAACATTGTATTTGGTAAAGTATCAAGGACCGTACCTTGCATTTCGATTACGTCTTCTTTCGCCATGTTTAGCGTAACACCTCTTTAATAGTTAAACGCTGCAGATTTTGCCGAAAATACAGCAATAAGTAAAGCTACAGGGCTCAATTTTGTAAATTAAATCGCCAACCACTCGTCGCCAATGTGCTTTTGTGCAGGCAAAAATTGGGTTTTATATTTCATTTTAGTGCATTCGTCGATTTGGTAACCTAAATAGACAAATTGTTTTGCTTGTTGTTTTGCAAATTTAATTTGCTCCATGATCATGATGCTACCAATACTGTATTGCTCATAATCGGGATCAAAAAAGGTATAAATCGCTGATAGGGCATTGGTCATGCAATCGGTTACCGCAACGGCAACTAATTTATCGCCATCTCTTAACTCTATGAACGTAACGGGTAGCCACTGGCAAAACAAAAAGCTTTCGTACTGACTTTGATCAGGCGGAAACATTGAACCATCTTGATGCCTTTGCGTGATGTATTTGCAATATAACGGGTAATATTCTGCGCGCTCGTATTCACTATAACTAACGGTGAAAACTTTTTTCGCTTTATTTAATTTGCGCTTTTGCGATTTTGAAGGAGTAAATTGTTGGGCTAAAACGCGCACTGAATTACAGGCATTACATATAGGGCAATGAGGACGATAGATTTGGTCGCCACTGCGTCTAAAGCCTAATGCTAATAATTGTTCAAATTTATCAGGGCAATAACAACTCGGATCAAGTATAACAAGTAGTTGTTCCTGACGGTCGGGTAAATAACTGCAATCAAATTGCTGGCTTAAACCAAGCCTAGCGGGTAAGTGCTCAGTCATAAATATTAATCAACTCTTGTGGTTGCCACATATCTTTTTTAGGCACATAACTGTGTGCTAATTTAAGTCTAGTTAAAAATTCCTCGCGTGGGATAACTTTTGCACCTAAAGTGATTAAATAAGGGTTTTCTAGTTGGCAATCAATAAAATGGGCTTGATGTTTGTTAAGCCAATTTACTAATGCCCACATCGCCAGTTTCGAACCATTACTGACTTGATGGAACATTGATTCACCACAAAAAATACCGTTTTGCATAATGCCATACAGACCTGCAACGAGTTCATCTTCATGCCAAATCTCAAGACTGTGTGCTAACCCCTGATGGTGCGCTTCAATATAGGCATGCATCATTTGCTCTGTGATCCAGGTACCTTCAGCATCGATACGTTGCTCACGGCAAGCATTGATAACATGGGCAAATGCGTGATTTATGGTGACACGCACAGGAAAACGCTTCAAATGCTTTTTTAAGCTACGACTGACATGAAATTCATTTAGCTCAATAACGCCGCGCATGCTAGGTGACCACCACATGATGGGCTCATAGTCACTAAACCAAGGAAAAACACCTGTGTTATAGGCATTTTTAATGCGTTCAACTGATAAATCACCGCCAATTGCTAGCAGGCCATCGGGCTCATCAAGAGCGAGTTCTGGGTCTGGAAAATCAACAGTCTCGGGCGAGAGTTGGTACAGTTGCTTGATCATATCAGCTTGTCGTTGTTCTTTGTTCTGATTTTAACAAAATTTTAGCTATAAAAAAGGGGCTGTTTTACAACAGCCCCCAGTATTTAGTGCTTTAGATCAACTAACTTATAGGTTATCTAAAAAGCGTTCAGCATCAAGTGCAGCCATACAGCCAGTACCTGCTGATGTGATTGCTTGGCGATAAATGTGATCAGACACGTCACCTGCAGCAAATACACCTGGTACACTTGTTTGTGTTGCGTTACCGTTTAAACCAGATTGAACAACTAAATAGCCGTCTTTCATTTCTAGCTGACCTTCAAACATGTCAGTGTTTGGCTTGTGGCCAATTGCAATGAATACACCGGCAAGATCTAAGTTTTCTGTTTCTTCAGAATCAGTTGCTTTAATACGGATGCCAGTAACGCCCATTTCATCACCAAGCACTTCATCTAATGTGCGGTTGTAATGTAAAACAACGTTACCGTTTTCAGCTTTTTCTTTTAAACGATCAGCTAAGATCTTCTCACTGCGGAAGCTGTCACGACGGTGGATAACGTGAACTTCATCAGCGATATTTGATAAGTAAAGTGCTTCTTCAACAGCAGTGTTACCACCGCCTACAACCGCTACTTTTTGACCACGGTAGAAGAAACCATCACAGGTTGCGCAAGCAGAAACACCACGACCTTGGAAGTTTGTTTCTGATTCTAAACCTAAGTATTTAGCTGACGCGCCAGTTGCGATAATTAATGCATCACATGTATATGTGCCAGAGTCACCAGTTAAAGTGAAAGGGCGCTTTGAAACATCAACTTTATTAATGTGATCAAAAACGATTTCAGTTTCGAAACGTTCAGCATGCTCTTTCATACGGTCCATTAATGCTGGACCTGTTAAACCGTGTGCATCGCCAGGCCAGTTTTCAACTTCAGTGGTTGTCGTTAATTGACCACCTTGCTGAATACCAGTGATAAGAACAGGGTTAAGGTTAGCACGGGCTGCGTATACCGCTGCCGTGTAGCCCGCAGGGCCAGAACCTAAGATTAATAGTTTACAGTGTTTTGCGTCACTCATGGTTTTTCCTAAAAACGTTTCAATACGATGTCTATGCGCCCGATTCTAAGAAAAAAAAGGCGGAAGTAAACAAAAGCCCCGATTATTTTTTTAGTCAAATTGCGAAGCTGTCAAATAATCCTTACTTAATGCAATTTAAACACCTCTTTTTGTTCATAAAACAGGCTAATTACAAATTGTTCTGTAATCAAAGTACGGTAATTCATGACCAAGCAATTTTTTTTTGGTATGTTTTAACTAATTTTGATATTAGCTCATGGTATGAGCTAACTAAACTAACAGGCAATTATGGTATTTTGGCAGGAAAAGCCCGCTTTTGGGCTGACTACAGAAGACGTACAGGTCTTAACCAATGCAAAAGAGTATCGCACTGAACTATTGCGTTTAATTGGTTCAGCGAAAAAAAGAATTTATATTACTGCTTTGTATTTGCAAGATGATGAAGCAGGACGAGAAATATTGACTGCGTTACATCAGGCATCACTTGCTAATCCAGAGTTAGAAGTAAAAGTACTCGTTGATTTTCACCGAGCTCAACGTGGTTTAATTGGTGCAGCTAAGTCTGATGGCAATGCCAGCATGTATTGTGATTTTCAAGAGCAGTATCAATCAAATGTGAAAGTACATGGTGTTCCTGTAAAAGCCAAAGAGCTTTTCGGGGTACTGCATTTAAAAGGTTTTGTGATTGACGACACCTTATTATACAGCGGCGCAAGCTTAAATAATGTATATCTTCAGCAAGATGACCGTTATCGTTTAGACCGTTACTTCTTAGTTCACCAAGCTGGATTATGTAATTCGGTCATCGAATTTATAGAAACACATCTGTTAAGCTCAGTTGCCGTGCCGCGAATTGATATGCGTCCACTGATACAATTTAATGATATTAAAGTGGCGCAAAAGCAATTGATGCGTGAACTTAAATCTGCAAGTTACGAAAGCGCTGCAGAAGCCAGTGCCGGTGAGTTGGGCGTGCGTTTATTTTTAGGTTTAGGGCGTAGAAGTAATAAGCTGAACCGTTTAATTAAATCGTTATTCGATACCACTGAGCAAGAGCTCGTTCTTTATACCCCTTACTTTAACTTTCCTGCACCATTAATGCGTTCATTACGCCGTTTATTAAAGCAAGGTAAGCAGGTAACTATTGTGGTAGGGGATAAAACTGCCAATGACTTTTATCTGCCGCCAAGTGAGCCGTTTAGTAAGATAGGTGCATTACCTTATTTATACGAAACCATTTTGTATAAGTTTTTAAAGTCACAAAAACGCCACATCAGTAATGGTAATTTGAATGTTTACCTTTGGAAGCACGAGAGTAACTCGTTCCACTTGAAGGGGATTTGTTCGGATAAGCGATTACACTTATTAAGTGGGCACAATTTAAATCCACGGGCATGGGGCTTAGATATCGAAAATGGTATTTTAATTGACGACCCTAAGCAGCATATCCTTGAACAAATAGAAAACGAAAAACAAGCTATATTAAAGCACTGTCGACGTTTAACAGGCCCACAAGACTTAGAAACGATGAATGACTATCCTGCGCCGGTTAAAAAGCTATTGGGGCAGGCTAAACGTGTAAAAGTTGATTTTATTATCAAACGCTTCATTTAATCGAAAAATTAAAAAAGCAGCGAAAGCTGCTTTTTTTGTGTCTAGATATTAGTTTCGGGCTTATTTTTGTTGAGCATCTAAAGACTGACCATTCACTTCTTTAGAGTCGTCGCTCATCAAGTATAAATATGTTGGCATTAAATCTTCAGGTGTTGCTAACTTATCTCTATCTTCACCAGGGTATGCAGATGCACGCATCGATGTGCGGGTAGCACCTGGGTTAATACAGTTTACGCGAATATTGGTTTTACCCACTTCACAAGCCCACGTTTGCATCATACCTTCAACAGCAAATTTTGAGATTGCATACGCACCCCAGTGTTCACGGCCTTGGCGACCAACACCTGACGAAGTAAAAATAACAGATGCACTGTCAGATTTACGAAGCAGAGGGAACATGAATTTAGTGATCATCGCTTGTGCAGTTACATTCACTTTCATGATGTTTTCAAAGGTTGATACACAGAAGTGCTCAAGTGGACCTAATGAACCTAAAATACCTGCATTATTAAGTAAGCCGTCTAACTTACCGAACTGCATTTCGATGGTTGCAGCTAAGTCACGGTAGTTTTGCTTTGTGGCACCTTTTAAATCCATTGGCACAATAGCCGGTTGTGGATAGCCAGCGTTTACAATTTCATCGTAAACACATTCAAGCTTATTGGTTGTTTTTCCGAGTAAAATAACAGTGGCACCATGCTTAGCATAAGTTAGTGCGGCAACACGACCAATGCCGTCACCAGCACCTGTTATTAAAATTACTTTGTCTTTTAGCGCATTCTCTGCGGCTTTATAAGTATGCATAAACGTACCATCGATTAAGTTTTTTACTATTTTACCATAGCAAAAAGCCAAGTTATCGAATTTATTGCAAATTAAGGTGGCGAAAATTGAAACTTTACGTTAAGTTTAACTGGTCTAATGTCTCATTAATAACCTAATTACATTAAATTAACTTAGAATGAAGGTAGTAGAACCACTACTTTTAACTTTGAACACACAATAACAATAAGATTTGCGCGGAGCGAAATTATGAAAAAACTGCTACTCTCACTAGCCATTGCGTCAGCCATTACTGGCTGTGGTGGAGGAGAAACATTAGAAGATGTAAAAAATGATAATCCTCCGGTTCTCCCAACCGCGACAGTAAAATTTGACCCAGCGAATAGTGTTATCTCAGTGCCGAATGATTTACTTATGAGTGGTACGCTTGATGGTACTTTAAATATGCCGGGTGAATTAGACGAAGACAATGTTAGTGTTGACCGTGCGGCCTATGCTGATCCACAACTTGCACTTGGTGCGCTTGATGGTTGGTCTACGCAAACTCCGTTTAAAATTGACTTAACTTTTCCTTCGGGTATCTCTCTTGATATGACATCTGCTGCTTCACCAGGCTCTGTGCGTATTTTTGAAGTTGTTATGGGTGCAAGCCAAACAGACGAAACCTGTTCACAAGTACCAGCTGGTATCGCTTGTAAATTAGTGTCTGAACTTACTTTCGGTGTTGACTTTATCACACAAGGTTCTGGTGATGCGGTTGCTGTGATCCCACTTAAGCCATTTAAAGCTGGCAGCACTTACATTAATGTTTTGACAACGTCATTAATGGACTCAGAAGGGCGCTCAATTGAGCCTTCTTCAACTTATGCACTCGTGAGCGAAGAAGCAACACTTATTACCGACTCACAAAAGTCACTTCAAGCGGTTATCAATAGCTATGAAAACGCAGTGACATCAGGTGGTGCAATCACAAAAGATGAAATCATTTACTCAGCAGCGATGACAATGCAATCAGCAGGTCAAGTGCTTGGAACAGTTAAGCAGCTTCTTGCTGCAAGTTTAACCCAAGATGCACTGCCGACGCCTATGGTGCAAATTCCTGATCAACCCGTTATTACCGTTGAGCAAGTATTTGCATCACAAGGTATTACTGGTGTGTCACCTGTGTTTGGTGGTGTGCAGTATCAAAAAGGTAGCGTAATGTTACCTATGTATTTAGCTACACCAACTGGCACAACGGTTGATGATTTATCTGCGACTTACTGGCAAGGTTTATGTGATAGCGGTGTTGCGGTACTAGGTTATGCAGCCGCAGCGGGTGATTCATTCCCAACAGACCCTATTAGCGAAACTGATGGCCTGTGTATGGCGTTAAGTGAAGGCAAGTTACGTGATTTAGGTTTAGACCAAACTAAACACTTAACTAAGTACAACACAATTCCAAAAACACAAAGTATTGCTAATGTGCCAGTACAAATTACTAAACCAATTTTACCTGTAATTAATGCAGTGCGAGCTCAGCTCGGCTTAGACGCATTGAGCATGCCTGAGACAGGCTGGCCAGTTGTTATCCTTCAGCACGGCATTACTTCTAAAAAAGAAGATATGTTAGCCATTACTGCACAATTAACACTGCAAGGCTTTGCAACAGCTGCAATCGATCATCCTATGCATGGTGAGCGTGGTGTAGATGTAGATGGCGACGGTACTGACGACTTTAATGCCTCTACTGGTTCTGTATTAAGCTATATGAACTTACAGTCATTATTAGTAGCGCGTGATAGCTTACGTCAATCAGTTGCTGATTTACTTGGTTTACGTTTGGGTCTTAACTTTACCGGTGCTGCTGATTTAAATGCGCAAGATGTATCATTCTTAGGTCATTCATTAGGCTCGGTAGTTGCCCCAGCATTTGTTGCTGTTACTAATGCACCGCTAGCTGACCAAGTTGATCCAATGTTCAACGTTAAAAGCGTAGCACTTGCCAGTGGCGGCGGTGGTATCGCAAGTTTCTTAATTGAGTCAAATACATTTGGCCCATTTGTTCAAGGCTCTGTATTACTTGCAGCCGGTACAGCTGAATCTGCTGAGTTTGGTGCTTATGCTCAAAATGAAGCGTTATCAAATTGTGGCGTGCTATTACCAGACCAAACTAAATTTGTCACATGTGCTTATAAAGAGTACGTTGGTTCACTAACAGTGGCAGGCGAAACAGAAAAGCTAGCAAACATTCAAAGTGTGGTTACTCAATTTGCTTTTGCTGCACAAACAGCACTTGATAGTGGCGACCCGTCAAATTATGCAGCCTCTGTTGCAGCGCTTGGCACGCCAGTGTACATGAGTGTAGTGGTTGGCGATGGTGCTAACAACAATGCTGATATGGTTATTCCACCAATGGTGGCGAGCAACCCAATTGCTGGTAGCTTACCTCTTGCTAACCTAATGGGCTTATCAACTGTTGCAGAAACTCAAGGCCCGACTGCTGATGCAATGAGCTATGTGGTTAAATTCACGAAAGGCCATCACAGCTCTGTATTATCACCTGCAGCGACAGAAGATTCAGGTGCTACTGCTGAGGAAAGTGCAGCAGCAACAGCAGAAATGCAATTACAAATTGCGACTTTCTTAGCAAGTCGTGGGCAGTATCTTCAAGTTACAAACACAGAAGTTGTTACTGAATAATTAAATGCTATTAATTACGTAATAACCAATTAAGTAAAAAGCCACATCATGTGGCTTTTTTTTGCTTTAAAGCGTGGTAAATTGTGCCGAAGTATTAATAAATGGAGAGTTTGATTGGAATTTTTATATGAATACGGGTTGTTTTTTGCAAAGACCCTGACATTTGTCATCGCAATTGCAGTGATTGTTGCCATTATCATGGGCGCAGCAGTGAAACCAAAAGCGAAGAAAGGGGAGATAACAATTGATGATTTAAGTGAGCAACTTGATGATCTAAAACAAAGCTTTATCGAAAATACCCTTTCTAAAAAAGAGCTCAAGGCTCATCAAAAACAGCAAAAAACTGAGGCTAAAAAACGGCAAAACGACGAGCCTAAATCGCGTTTATATGTTATTGATTTCAATGGCAGTGTTGATGCCCATGAAGTCGAAAGTCTTCGCGAAGAAATTACCGCTATTTTAACCATTGCTGACAAAGAAAAAGACCGCGTACTGGTTCGCCTTGAAAGTGGTGGAGGTGTGGTGCACGGCTATGGCCTTGCTGCTTCTCAACTGCAACGCTTACGTAATGCAGGAATTCATTTGACTGTTGCTATTGATAAAGTAGCAGCAAGTGGTGGTTATATGATGGCGTGTGTGGCCAATGAGATTGTTGCAGCACCTTTTGCAATTGTTGGCTCGATAGGTGTTATTGCGCAAATTCCTAACTTTAATAAAATCTTGAAAAAGAATGATGTTGATTTTGAGCAAATCACTGCCGGTGAATACAAGCGTACGCTAACTATCTTTGGTGAAAATACCGATAAAGGTCGTGAAAAATTCAAAGAAGAAATTGAACAAACCCACGGTTTATTTAAAACCTTTGTGAGTGAGCAACGTCCATCTCTAGATATTGATACTGTTGCAACAGGTGAACATTGGTTTGCTACTCAAGCGTTTGATAAAGGTTTAGTTGATAAGATTGAAACAAGTGATGACATTTTATTGAGTCAAGCTAAAGAACGTCAAATCTTTAAAGTAAAATACCGTATTAAGAAGAATTTAAGCGATAAGCTCGCCGTCGGATTAAGTTCAGCGGTAAGTAAAGCGGGAGTGACTTTAATGTCTCGTTTAAAAGGCTTAAACCCTTAAATTTAAAAACATGAAAGTAGTATAAAAAACCCGCTTATTATTTAGCGGGTTTTTTTATGAGTTAATTAGTGTGAAATTAATTAATAGATTTATGGTAATCTTCTAAATCTTTAGCGGCATTTGGGTCGTTAAATACGTCCTCATCAAACTCACCTTCAGATTTTGCAACCACACAGGTCACCATGCAGTCACCGGTCACGTTAACAGCGGTTCGCGTCATATCAAGTAAGCGGTCGACACCAATGATGATAGCAATACCTTCTACAGGCAATCCAACTTGATTTAATACCATAGCTAACATAATAAGGCCTACACCCGGAACACCAGCAGTACCTACAGAAGCAAGGGTTGCGGTTAAAATAACCATCAGATAATCAGAAATCGTTAAATCTACTGCAAAAACTTGCGAAATAAAAACAGTCGCAACGCCTTGCATAATCGCCGTACCATCCATGTTGATGGTTGCGCCAAGGGGCACGGTAAAAGAAGCAACAGAGTTATGAGCACCTAACTTTTTATTTGCTGTTTCAAGGGTAATAGGCATAGTTGCGCTTGAGCTTGATGTACTAAATGCAAATAAACAGGCATTTTTCATTTTCTTTAGAAATGTAATAGGGTTTAGACCTGTAAACAGCTTAAGTAACAGGCTGTAATTCACAAAACCGTGAAATAATAAAGCAAAAACAACAACACCAAAATATAAGGCCAAGCTAGTGATAAGCTTTAAGTCAATGGTTGTAAATAATTTTGCCATTAAGAAAAATACACCATACGGTGCAATATTCATAAGCAGTGTTACAAGCTTTAAAATTACGGTATTTAAATCTTCAAAAACACTGGCCACTCGTTTACCTGCTTTTCCACTGAGTGCCATCGCAACACCAAATAACAAGGCAAAAACGATAACTTGGAGCATGTTGCCACTTGCCATTGCATCAATAGGGTTTGTTGGGAACATACCAATAATGACTTGCGCAAGGGTGGGAGCTTCTTTTGCACTATAGTTAGCATCTGAAGGTAAATTGATTCCCTCACCTGGATTCACTAACAACGCCAAGGTGATAGCAACAGTAATGGCGATTGCCGTTGTCGCTAAATAAAGCAAAATAGACTTACCACCTAGTCGACCTAATTTTTTGGGGTCGCTTAAGCTACAAGTACCACAGACTAATGATACAAAAACCAATGGCACCACAAGCATTTTTAAGCTTGCAATGAATATTTGCCCACCAACATGGAAAATACCATCAACAAAAAAAGCTTTAATTGGTAAAGAGAATAACCCTAATGGAATAAGGAAATCGTCTTCACCCGCTAAAATGGCTTGAAAGATAAAACCAACAACTACACCAAGTACCATACCAACCATGATACGAGATGTAAGGCTTAAAGACCGTACTTTTGACATACACCTAATCTATCTTGTTATAAATTTTGTCATAGACTACCAGCATAAGGATTTTTATACAGAAAAATTCGATAAATAATTAAATTAATTCGTTAAGAAATGAATAAAAAAATGATTATTTTCGGACTGATTTTAGGTTAATATTAGGTAAATAATAAAACAAAGTTTGAAATAGCTAACTAGGGAGAGGTCAATGCCTTTATTTCGATGGCTAAGTGTAATAGTTTTCAGCTCATTATTAGCTGCATGTGGTGGCGGTGGCTCACTGGAAAGTGATGGTGGTTCGCTTGATGGTGGGGATGATTCAACAGCTGAAGCTAGTTATGAAATTGCAGTACAAGGTTTTTCGCTGTCATCTGGTGAACAAGATAATCAGGTAACAGCTGACTCTCCGTTAACAATATCTGCTACATTAACAAATAATGATGAAGCTGTTGCTGGGGTTGTTATTAACTTTAGCTTAAACGGCGATATTGGTCTTTTAGATCCAGTATCTGGAACTGATCTAACAGATAGCAATGGTGTTGCTTCTATTAAACTTACGGCAGGTGATACTGCTGGCGCTGGCATAGTAACTGCTACCTACGCTCTTGATGGAGATACCTACAGCGACACATTTGGTTTCACATCGGATGGTTCAGAATCAGATGATTCAAGTGTGAGCGGCAGCGTCACATTAAACCTCACTATTACAGACACTTCTGGATCACCGTTTACTGTTGATAACCCTGTAAGCAAAGATAATAAAGGTACAGTCACAGCAACTTTGCTTGATGAAGAGACGCCCCTTGCAGGTCAACTTATTTCATTTAGCACTAATTTTACAGGTAAAATTACGCCTGTTTTAGG
Source organism: Pseudoalteromonas sp. PA2MD11 (assembly GCF_017808125.1). Taxonomy (NCBI): domain Bacteria; kingdom Pseudomonadati; phylum Pseudomonadota; class Gammaproteobacteria; order Alteromonadales; family Pseudoalteromonadaceae; genus Pseudoalteromonas; species Pseudoalteromonas sp. PA2MD11. The sequence goes on along the minus strand of NZ_JADKNF010000001.1, from coordinate 34,067 downwards.
AACCGCTCTAACAGATTCAAATGGTGAAGCTTCTGTAACACTGAGCAGTGGTGATGCGAAAGGGGCAGGTCAAGTTGTAGCAACCTATACAGATGAAAGCGGTAATGCAGTCACTAAAATTGCTGGCTTTATTTCTAATGGTGATGAAGCCCCTGATGATGCTATACAGTATTCGGTTACAGCTTCTCTTTTAACTGGTTGTGTCCCTTCTTGGGATGACAATAGAAGTAACGTAAAACTAGACCCGACCTCAATAGCATCAGGCTGTAGCATAACTAACTCGGTATCGAGTGCTGAACTTGCTGATTTATTTATTGAAGTAACAAATCAGCAAAGTGGTGACGCTGTTGCTAATGCACTAGTCGAAGTAACAACTGATCTAGGGACAGTCCTTCCATCATCAGGTCGAGCGTTGACTGATAGCTTTGGTGTTGCACTATTGAAAATCCAACCAGGTAACACTGGCGGTGCGGGAACAATTACAGTATCTGCTTTAGATGAACAAATTAGCACTAACTTTGCAGTAGGTATCGCAGATTTAATTCTAGAAGTGGACAACGGCCTAAATGTTGACTCAAATGGTGATGTAATTCCTCTTAAAGCTGGAGGAAGTACAATTATTGAGGTCACTTTAAAGGACGAAGAAGGGAATTTATATACCACACCAACAGATGTAGAATTTAGTTCAACATGTGTTGATAACAATAATTCAAGTATTGATGCCTCTGTAAAATCATCAAGCGGTGTAGCTAGTTCTACCTATAGAGCCAATGGTTGCGGAATTGATGATGTTGTTAATATTACAGTCGAAACGGGCGGAAAGAACTTTACTGCTTCAACGATCATCCCTGTTGAAGTTTCAGCAGTACAATCAATTCAGTTTATCGACGTCTCAGAACCGGTAATTGCTCTTCCTCCAGGTGAAGGTGGCTTACCTACACAGTCTGTCGTTCGCTTTAGATTATTAGATGCCGACGGCATTGTATCGCCACAGCAGCGAATTGACTTTAAGTTAACAGACTCAACTGGTTTAGCTGGTTTGACTCAACGTACAGCGAATACAGACAATGATGGTGTTGTGCAAACTACGGTCACTTCAGGTATTGTGCCTGGTCCTCTTGTAGTTAAGGCTTGTTTTGTTTCAAAAACAGATGTTGCTGCATTACCAGAAGGTGATGATTTATCATGTTGGACAGATGAGGTGCAGTTGTGTGCAGATGAACCAACAAATGACATTTGTCCTGAAGGAACGCTTCATCTCGTACCACTAGCAGAGCAAATCAATGCGGTATCATCGCAACTTGCATTATATTCAGGCATTACGGATCAAAATAGTTTCGATTTAAGCCCTCAAGTTTTTAACCCTAATGCACTGAATTACAATGGAATTACTAATAGTCTTATGGTTTATTTTGGTGACCAATTTAATCAATTTAATAGTAATGGTGTCGAATCAACAGTTTTGACAGAATCAGGCGTTGTAGGTCCACAAAGTAATGAAGCGGTGTGTCGTACTACTGACGCGTCATGTGTAGTAACGTGGCGTTCACAAGGTGAGCGACCGTTCTATGATTACAAGTGGGGTAATAGAATTGGTGAAATCGATGGTAACTCTGCAACTACCGAAGGTATAAACCCTAAGACGGGTGATGTTAACTGCGATCCTTATTTTGAAACTGCAGCGCCTTGTATCGGGACATTAGTTCGCGCTAAAAACGATCCTAATGGTGTTATACGAGGCGGAAGAACAAGTATTATTGCTGTTGCAAAAGGTCAAGAAAGCTTTGTCGATGAAGAGTCATCAGATGGCATAACTAGGCGCAATGGTTTATTCGATATTGGCGAATATTACACATTATATGACTTACCAGAAGCGTTTAATGATCATAATGAAAATAGCACTTTTGACAAGGCGAACTGCAGTGATGCAGATAGTGATAGTTACGATCCGAACACAGATCAATGTTCTGAATTAAACTCGCGTGGTGGTCATAACGAAACATGGCGTGATCTTAATAATAATGGAATTTATGACGGTGCAGATGGTTTGTATAATGGCTTATTGTGTAGTGAAGCTGCCTTTAATGCAGGCCAGTGTACCCGTGATTTAATTGAAGTTCGTAAGCAGATTGAAGTTGTCATGTCTGGTGATGATCCATATGTTCGTTTTGCTGTATTAAAATCCAATGAAGTAGTATCTGCTCCATATGAGGTTTTAGTGCCTGCTGATTGTTCGAGCACAATAGCTGGTGTATTTGAGGTATCTGATAATGCGTTGTGGTGCGATGTCGCCTCTATTGATTTATCTGAAGTATCTCGTGCTAACCCAGACTATGATGCAACAGACCCCAATGAAACAGATCCTGAGACCTTAGAAGTGGGTTTATCTAGTATCAATGTACGTATTTTTTACAGTGATGAGTTTGGTAATCCACTTCCTGCTGGAACTGAAGTGTCGCTAACGGCCGATAATGGAGATTTTTCTATTATTGAGCATGAGGAAACGATTCCGAGCACAAATCGTGACTCAACAATGTATTCTGATGTTCGAATTGCTAGGGAGTCTGATGGTAACCAAGATCAAGATGGTGTACTAACTATAACTTTCCAATTTGAAAATCAGCTTGGCGGAACTAAAACGGTGAGCCGCTCGATTTCAATAATCGATGATAAATAAAGTTAAATCTTAAAAAATGCCAACCAGAAGGTTGGCATTTTTGTTGCTGTTCTATATATTCCCCTTGAAATTACCTTAAAACACCACATTGACTAAATTAGCAACAAAAATTGTTTAATTATTCAGTCAATGAAGAAAAGTTTCTATTAAAAGCTTGTAACAATTGGTGTTTGTAGATATACCTATAAATATTCGTGCTCCAATGATAAAAATCATACTTATTTGTTTAATGTGATTGATATACATTTATAAGGGCAAAAAACTTTTAAAATACTCGGTCAGAAATAGGCAACTATGGGCAAATCACTTGTAATTGTAGAGTCTCCTGCAAAGGCAAAAACAATTAATAAATACTTAGGTAACGATTTCATCGTAAAGTCCAGTGTTGGGCATGTGCGTGATCTACCAACTTCAGGTTCAGGCAAAACAAAAACTGCAGCGACGAAAACCCCTGCTGAAGTTCGAAAAATGTCACCAGAAGAAAAAGCTGCCTATAAAAAGCAACGCGACTATAAAAATTTAGTTGCTCGTATGGGTATTGACCCTGAAAAAGGCTGGGAGCCACATTACGAAGTCTTACCGGGCAAAGAGAAAGTTGTTCAAGAATTAAAGAAACTTGCTGAAAACGCCGATAAAATCTATCTCGCAACCGATTTGGATAGAGAAGGGGAAGCGATTGCATGGCACCTCGAACAAATTATTGGTGGCGAGCCTGAAAAATATAAGCGAGTTGTTTTTAATGAAATTACTAAAAATGCGATTCAACAGGCATTTGAAACACCCGGTGAACTAAACACTGACATGGTTTATGCGCAACAAGCGCGTCGTTTTCTTGATCGAGTCGTGGGTTTTATGGTGTCGCCATTACTGTGGGCTAAAGTAGCACGTGGCTTATCAGCCGGTCGTGTGCAATCTGTTGCAGTACGTTTACTTGTTGAACGTGAACGCGAAATCAAAGCATTTATCCCCGAAGAGTTTTGGGATATCCACGCTGATGTTAAAAATACAGAAGCTGCTTTACGCTTAGAAGTTACTAAACACGCTGACAAGCCTTTTAAGCCAGTTAATGAAGAGCAGGCGATGTCTGCTGTTAGTGAACTCGAAAAAGCTGACTACAAAGTCATTAGCGTTGAAGAAAAGCCTAGCAAGAGTAAACCGAGCGCACCTTTTATTACTTCAACCATGCAACAGGCTGCCAGTACGCGCTTAGGTTATGGTGTTAAGAAAACCATGATGCTTGCTCAACGCTTATATGAAGCGGGTCACATTACCTATATGCGTACCGACTCAACTAACTTATCGAAAGATGCAGTTGAAATGTGTCGTGATTACGTGACAGAGCAATTTGGTGAAAAATATTTACCGAAAGCACCGATTAGTTATAGCTCTAAAGGCAATGCACAAGAGGCACACGAAGCGATCCGTCCTTCTAGTGTTACCGTACTATCTGGTCATTTAGACGGTGTTGAAGCAGATGCTAAAAAACTTTACGAATTAATTTGGCGCCAATTTGTTGCCTGCCAGATGGTTCCTGCTGAATACGATTTAACAACCTTAACAGTGGGTGCTGGCGAATATCAGTTAAAAGCTAAAGGTCGCGTTCTTCGCTTTGATGGTTGGACAAAAGTCCAACCGGCTGTTCGTAAAAAGAATGAAGAAGATCAATCACTGCCAGCAGTTAAAGAAGGTGATGTTTTAACGCTTGTTGAGCTAGATCCTAAACAACATTTTACAAAGCCACCTGCACGCTTTAGTGAAGCGAGCCTAGTTAAAGAATTAGAAAAGCGTGGAATTGGTCGTCCATCTACGTATGCATCTATCATCTCTACGATTCAAGATCGTGGTTATGTGCGTGTTGAAAATCGCCGCTTCTTCGCTGAAAAAATGGGCGAGATAGTTACAGACCGCTTAGTTGAGAACTTCGAAGATCTGATGAACTTTGACTTTACCGCTAAGATGGAAGGCCGTCTCGATGATATCGCAGAGGGTGAGCGTGTTTGGACACAAGTACTTGATAGATTTTACGCAGACTTTTCAACACAGCTTGAAATTGCCTCAGGTGACGAAGAGCAGGGTGGCATGCGTCAAAACCAAATGGTCGAAACTGATATTGATTGCCCTACGTGTGGTCGTAAGATGGGGATTCGTACCGCATCAACGGGTGTATTTTTAGGTTGTACTGGTTACAACTTGCCACCTAAAGAGCGCTGTACTACAACCATGAATTTGGTATCAGGCGATGAAGCTATTGCTGCGGATGTCGAAGACGTAGAAACTGAATCTCTAATGCAAATGAAGCGTTGCCCAATTTGTGAAACGGCAATGGATTCATACTTAATTGACGAAACACGTAAGTTACATGTGTGTGGTAACAACCCGGCATGTAAGGGTTATATCGTTGAGCAAGGCACCTTTAAAATTAAAGGCTACGACGGTCCTATTATCGAATGTGATAAATGTGGCTCAGACATGCAGTTAAAATCGGGTCGTTTTGGTAAGTACTTCGGTTGTAGTAATGAAGAGTGTAAAAATACACGTAAGTTACTCAAAAATGGTGAAGCTGCGCCACCAAAAGAAGATCCAGTTCACTTACCTGAACTTGAATGTGAAAAGTCAGAAGCTTATTTTGTACTGCGTGATGGTGCGTCAGGTATTTTCTTAGCGGCTAATACTTTCCCTAAATCACGTGAAACGCGTGCGCCTAAAGTGGAAGAATTAAAGCGTTTTAGAGATCGTATTTCTGAAAAGTTTTATTATCTTGCTGACGCACCTACACAAGATCCTGATGGAAATCCTTCAGTCGTTCGCTACAGCCGCAAAAATAAAGAGCAGTATGTAATGAGTGAAGTAGATGGCAAAGCCACAGGTTGGACCGCCCACTACCAAAATGGTAAATGGGTAGAAGAAAGTAAAAAGAAAGCGCCTGCTAAGAAAAAAACAGCAGCCAAAAAATAAATCGCCAGATTATATAATAGAAGTCGCGGCGTAATGTCGCGCAAACTTATTGTTAATTTGAGATGCAAATAAAAAACCGGAACGCACATCATTGTGTCATTCCGGTTTTTTCATATTCTAAGTAGACGTAAAATTAGATTTGTACGTCTTTTACTTTTTTATAGCCTTCAGCTTCAAGCTCATCGTTTACACATTTTAATACGTATGGCTTTAATTCTTCGTTGCTGATGTCATCATCTTTTGCCCAGTTTAAACACATTTCAGTGTATTCTTTGATCATTTCAGCTGATGCTTCAGGTGCTTCGTTAGCGATTGCATTCGTTGCTGACACGCTTAAAACAGGTGCCAAAATTAGTGCTAGCAATGCTTTTTTCATTTAATTATTCCTAATCAAAAAATTAATTATCACTGGCTAAATGCACAGTAATGGTGCGCAATGTGTATGTCACTTTGCTTGAGTGAATTTATAAACTAAATTTCAAAAAAAGATAACGAAATTTTTTTATCGTAAAGATAAGCAAAAAATAACCACTATTTTGCCTCTAATGCTGGTAATCGTAAGGTCAAAACACGTATTATCGCGCTAATTTTAAATAAAAGTGAACTAACTTATGTCTGAACAAGGGACTCATTCAAAAACAAAGAAAGTACCAACCAAACTAGAGCAAGTTGTAGAGAGTTTTATTTTTCGCTCGCGTTGGTTACTAGCGCCATTCTTTATTGGCTTATTAGTCGCTGTGGTATTACTGTTGCTAAAGTTCTTTAAATATTTATACAGCATGGCTTTAAATACGTTTACTGCGTCAAACCAAGAGCTTTTGGTAGGTATTTTGACTTTAGTTGACACTGCGCTACTAGCTGGGCTTTTGCTTATTATTATTTTTAGTGGTTACGAAAACTTTGTTTCAAAATTAAATATAGAAAACCATGAAGATAGACCAGTTTGGATGGGCAAGGTTGGTTTCTCTGGCCTTAAAATGAAGTTGATTAGTGCAATTGTTGCAATCTCGGCTGTGGAGCTTTTAAAGGTCTTTATCAGCTCAAATAACCATTCAACAGATGAGTTACTCTGGAAGGTGTTAATTCATGTCACGTTTGTGGTGTCGGGGGTATTGTTTGCTCTTACAGATTACATTAATAGTAAAACCATGAACCACTAATACCATGATCAGAAATAAAAAAGCCCTGCATTGCAGGGCTTGGTTTTAACAACTGATTTTTAATTCAGAGTTGCATAAAAGCAACCAAACCCGGGCAGAGTGACTGTATTATTGTTTAATTCAGCTGTGTGATGAGAGATCTCAGTATGCAGTGAAGACACAGTATCAGAGAGTGTCAGTTCGCTACTTTGAGCACCTAAGTTGAATGCACAAAGCATTTTAGTGTCGTTAAGCGTTCTATAAAAAGCAAGTACTGGCTCTTGTGTATCGATAAATTCAATGTCGCCTTCAAGCAGTACGTTCTTATCTTTACGCCATGCCATAAATTCACGGTAGGCATTCAAAATAGAATCTTTATCTTGATCTTGCGTACTCACCGCAACTGATTTGTGCGCATCGCCTACAGGTAACCAAGGTTTTACTGTTGAGAAGCCTGCTTGCTCAGCATCTGCAGCATTCCACGGCATCGGCGTACGACAACCATCACGGCCTTTAAAGTTTGGCCAGAATGTAATGCCGTATGGGTCTTGTAAGTCTTCAAATGCGACTTCAGCTTCACCTAAACCAAGCTCTTCACCTTGGTACATACACACGCTACCACGTAACGAAGCAAGTAAAGCTGTTAGCATCTTACATTGCTGAGGATCAATTTTTTCACCTTTACTCCAGCGGCTAGCAACGCGTTCTACATCATGGTTACTAAATGCCCAACATGGCCAGCCTTCGGTCATACGCTGCTCTAGCGTGCTAACTGTTGTACGGATATATTCAGCGCTATAGTCGTTAGTCAGTAGCTCAAAGCTATAACCCATGTGAAGTTTGTCACCACCTGATGTGTACTCTGCCATGGTTGCCAGTGAATCTTCAGATGAGATTTCGCCTAATGCAACTGTACCAGGGTACTTGTTTAGTAGGGCACGAATGTCCTGCATAAAACTAAGGTTTTCAGGTTGTGTATTATTGTAGTAGTGATATTGGAAAGCGTACGGGTTATCTTCACTAAACCCACGACCTTGACGTTTTTCTGGTGGCTTAGCCGGGTTGTCACGTAATTGCGCATCGTGATAGCAAAAGTTAATTGCATCTAAGCGGAAACCATCAACACCTTTGTTTAGCCAAAACTCAACATTGTCTAATACAGCTTTACGTACCTCTGGATTATGGAAGTTTAAATCAGGTTGTTCAGTCAAAAAGTTATGTAAATAATATTGACCACGACGCGGTTCCCACTGCCATGCAGGACCACCAAAAATAGATAACCAGTTATTTGGTTGTGTGCCATCAGGCTTTGCATCAGCCCAAACGTACCAATCTGATTTGTCGTTGGTTTTATCTTCACGGCTATCAAGGAACCATTGATGTTGATCTGAGGTATGGCTCAATACCTGATCAATAATGATCTTGATATCACGTTGGTGAGCTTGTGCAATGAGTTCATCAAAATCATCAAGGTTACCAAATAGTGGATCGATATCACGATAGTCACTGATGTCATAACCAAAGTCTTTCATTGGTGATTTAAAGAAAGGTGAAACCCAAATAGCATCAACACCTAGGCTTTTAATATAATCAATGCGATCAATGATACCTTTGATATCACCAATGCCATCGCCATTGGTGTCTTGGAAACTGCGCGGGTAAACTTGATAAATAACCGCACCTTTATACCACTGCTTTTGAGCCATGTTTTTCTCCATCGTGACACTCAGTGTATGTAAACTGTTAGGCAACCGTTAATGCAATATGTTGCCGGAATGTCAAAAGCATACGTGAAGGGTGAGATACTGTAAAAACTCTGCATACGTATGCACGCCAAATTCATCTTTGTTCTCAGTAAAATTTATTAACTTGATTTAAAAGTAAACAACTTGAATTTCTATCAATAAAATTTACCAATTAGGTTTGCTGGGTTTTAATTATGATCGCGAACGCCAGCTTGGTGCATAATATAGCTGGCTTACACCATAATGGTGCAGGGGTTATATTGGTAAGACCAATTATCATTGGTATAGACTAGTACCTTTTATAATTGCGTTAAGTCACCATTTAACCGAGATAAATGGCTTAGTACCTATTTGTGTAACCAAATTTGGGGCGCAAATATAGCGAAAATGTTTCAATACAATTAAATCACACAATAAAATTGATAAATCATTTATATTCATATGGTTATAATTCTATTTTGTAAAAATGTTGTTAATGTTCGTGGTGGTGGACTACGCTGAATACGTATGCATAAATTTGTTAAGAAAATAATCAGAGCGTTAATATTCAATTCGACAACAAAATCAGTCAGCGAATTACAGCTATTATGTTAATGAATAACTGCAACACGTTGGCATTACAATTTGGGTAATGGGAAAACATCATGTCTATGTTCAAACCAAGTATATTAACTCTGGCTTTAACAGCCGCAGGTTTAAATAGCTTTGTAGCGTATGCTGCAGAAGAAGACCAAAAAGCAAAAAACGATAACGTTGAAGTTATCGAAGTAAAAGGTTTTCGTGGCAGTGTTGTAGAATCTATTAATACTAAACGCTTCACTCCTGAAGTTGTTGAGTCAATCTCAGCAGAAGATATCGGTAAATTACCTGATTCATCAATCGCAGAATCAATCGCACGCCTTCCTGGTTTAACAGCACAACGTCTAGACGGTCGAGCTAGCCGTGTAAGCGTTCGTGGTTTCAGTGAGGACGAGAGTGCAACAACATTCAACGGTCGTGAGCAAGTTTCAATCGGCGACAACCGTGGCGTTGAATTTGACCTTTACCCATCAGAAATTATGAGTGGCGTAACGGTATATAAAACACCAAGTGCTACCATTGAAGCAGAAGGTATCGCGGGCGTTATCGACATGCAAACAATTAAGCCTTTAAGTAAAGGTGAACAAGTTATCATGTTCAATGGCCAATATGAGCAAACAGGTTTTGATAAACTAAACCCAGACGGTGACGATAAAGGTTTCCGCGGTACGGTATCTTACATTGACCAATTTGCTGATGACACCATCGGTGTTGCATTCGCTTACAACACGATGAGCTCTCCAAACCAAGAAAAACGTTGGAATGCATGGGGTTACCCTGAATTTACGGCTGATGACGGCAATACATACTCAATTCTAGGTGGTGCAAAACCGTATGTTCGTTCATCGACTTTGGATCGTGATTCAGCAATGCTAGTTGTTGAGGCATCGCCAAACGATCGTTTAAATATGACGTTTGATGCGCTGTATATCGATTTTACAGATAAACAAATCTTACGTGGTATTGAAATACCATTTGCATGGGGCCAAGGTTCAATTGACCCAAGTTCAGCCGTTGTTGATGCTGAGAGTGGTTTTATCACAAGCGCAGTAACAGAAGGTCAACGTGTTGTTGTTCGTAATGATTACCAAGAGCGTGATGCAGATTTAACTCAATTTGGTTTTAATGCAAAATACGACATCAGCGATGACTGGTCAGTTGAATTTGACGCAAGTCGTTCTGAGGTTGAGCGTAAATTATGGAGTGTTGAAAGCTATTCTGGCACAGGTCGTGGTAACGATAGAGGTGTTGCAGATAATCTAGGCTATGAACTTGACGGCGGTAATACAGGTGCAAAATTTTCACATGAACTTGATTACAGCGATTACGACTTAATCCAGCTTGGCGGCCCATTATCTTGGGGTGCAAGTAAACCGCTTAATTTAAAGTATGGTTTAGTAAATGAAATTGGAGATGATATTTCTGGCTACAAAGACCAAGCACAAGACGGTTTTATTAATGCACCTGAAATTAATGATGAATTAAGCACATTGAAACTTGCGGCTAGCAAAGTGCTTGATAACGCTTACATCAGTCGAGTGTCATTTGGTATGTCTTATCGTGACCGTGAGAAAACTAAATTTTCTGAAGGTTACTTTATGACACTTGCTGGTTTCTCACTTGATAACCCAGGGATGATGGTTGTACCTGAGCAATATCGTTTAGGAACGGCTAGCCTAGATTTCATTGGTATGGGTGATATGATCGCCTATGACACTAACGCGCTGATCAAAGATGGCTACTACGACCTTTTCCAAGAAAGTTTAAATGATGAAAAACACAAGACACAGTCTTGGACAGTTCAAGAGGAAGTAACAGCGTTTTTCGCTCAAGCTGACATTAATGCAGAGCTGGGCTCTATCCCTGTAACAGGTAACGTTGGTGTGCGTTATGTAAAAACAGAACAGTCATCTCAAGGATTTGCGTCGAGTGGCGCTACAGGCGTGGTTGTCGTATCACCAACAGACATCAGCCACGATTATAGCCACTTCTTACCTAGCCTGAACTTATCGTTTGCCATTGATGAAGAACAAACAGTACGTTTTGGTGCAGCTAAAACGATTTCACGAGCTCGCTTAGATGAAATGAATGCTTCATTAAGTGCTAGTTATGGGCAAGTTCCAGATGAGAATGGTAACTACTGGAGTGTATCAGGTGGTAATCCTACGCTTGAACCAAAAGAAGCAGTAGGTTTTGATTTGAGCTACGAAAACTACTTCCATGAAGAAGGTTACTTCGCTGCTGCATTTTTCTATAAAGACATTAAGCAATGGATCTTTGACGGAACTTATGAAATCGACATGAGCGGTGTAGCTGACCCGTCTACTGGTGAAATCCCTGAAACTTCAACAGGCACGGGCTCTGGTAAAGTCAATGGCGGTGGTGGTGATCTGTGGGGCTATGAGCTATCACTTGCATTACCATTCTCTATCTTTAGTGAGTCACTGGAAGGTTTTGGCTTAATCGCGAGTCACACAGGTGTTGAGCAGGATATTACAGACCAAAATGGTAATGAGTTTGAGCTACCAGGTTTATCAGAACAAATTGATAGCTTAACAGTTTACTTTGAGCGTAATGGTTTCCAAGCGCGTACTAGCATGCGTAAACGTAGCGACTTTAAAGGCAATGTTAACGGGCTAGGCCTCGCTGCAACTCAGGTTGATATCGAAGGCGAAACAATTTGGGATGCTCAAGTTGGTTATGACTTTAGTGAAGGCGGTGTAGAGAGCCTTGACGGTTTATCTGTCACTTTCCAAGTACAGAACATCACAGAAGAGCCGTTCACAACTTTATCAGGTGATAATTCACTTCAAGTACGTGACTACCAAGACTACGGTCGTACATTCCTGTTAGGCTTCAGCTACAAGCTGTAATTAGCTAAAACAGCGATAGAAAATTGCCCTTGTGATTTGTTTTACAAGGGCTTTTTTATATCAGTGAGCTACACTCAATGAATTGAAATTGGCGTTAGGTGTACTATGGAAACAAAAAAAATAACCAAGGTCGTAATTGCCGGTGGTGGCACAGCAGGGTGGATAACCGCTGCATTACTTAATAAAGTGTTAGGCAAAGTGCTCGACATCACGTTGGTAGAGTCAGCAGAGATCGGCACTGTGGGTGTAGGCGAAGCAAGCATCCCACCTATTTTGCATCTAAATGGTGCCCTTGGCATTTCTGAAAAAGAATTTATTAAAGCCACTGGCGCAACGATTAAGCTCGGTATTGAGTTTGAAAATTGGCGCAGCCAAGGCCACAGCTATATGCATGCCTTTGGTGAGATAGGAAAAGATTTTCCGTTTTGTGAGTTTTATCATTTTTGGTTAAAAGCACATCAAGCTAATAATGCGCCTGATTTTTGGGATTTTTCACTTAACTACCAAGCAGCAAAAGCGCATAAATTTGCTCACCTTAAGCACATTCCTAACACTCAGTTGGCGGGCTTACATTATGCCTATCATTTTGATGCCACTCGATACGGCGAATTCTTAAAAGAGTTGGCGCAATCACGGGGCGTTAAACGCATTGAAGGCAAAATTGAATCGGTTAATCAATGCCATCAAAGCGGGCATGTTCGTTCTTTGTTACTTAAAAATGGCGAGCAAATAGACGGCGACTTATTTATTGATTGCACCGGTTTGCGTGCTTTATTAATTGAGCAAACACTTAATACCGGCTTTGAAGATTGGTCGCATTGGTTACCGTGTGATAGCGCGATTGCGGTGCAAAGTGAATCAGCTTCGGATGCAATTCCTTATACACGTTCAATTGCAAGAGACTCAGGATGGCAGTGGCAAATACCATTACAGCATCGAGTAGGCAACGGGCTTGTGTACTCTTCGCGTTTCTTATCAGACGAAGCGGCAAAGCAACAGCTCTTGGATAATTTACCTGCCAAACCACTGACAGAGCCGCGTGTTATTAAGTTTAAAACAGGCCGCCGTTTAAAGCAGTGGCATAAAAATGTGGTATCGGTCGGCTTATCAAGCGGCTTTTTAGAGCCATTAGAATCGACCAGTATTCATTTAATTCAAAGTGCAGCCATTCGTTTAATTAAGTTTTTTCCTCATCAAGGTATTAAACAAAGCCTTGTAGATGAATTTAATCAACAAAGTAAAACAGAATTTGAGCGAATTCGTGATTTTATTATTCTTCATTACAAGCTTACTGAGCGTGATGACAGTGCGTTTTGGCGTTTTTGTAAAAGCATGGATATTCCATGCAGTCTCAGAAAGAAAATTGAGCTATTTAAAACCAGCGGCAAGCTAATTAGAGAAGACGATGAGCTCTTTGCCGAAATCGCATGGCAGCAAGTGATGATAGGGCAAGGGCTTATTGCAGAGGATCACCATCCTTTAACAGATGCGTTATCTGATGAGCAATTAAATGAGTTATTTAGCAATTTAAAAACCTTGATTAATAGCACTGTCGAGCAGTTGCCGACCCACAATCAATTCTTAGAAAAAGTACAAAATTAATTATGAAAAAAACACAAACATTTTTAGCGTTAACAACCGCATTTACACTTTTTAACTCAACAGCAAGTTTTGCAATTACTGCGTCACCAGAAAACTGGTGGGTAGGGATGCAAAACGACTCATTACAAGTCATGCTTTACGATAACAATATTGCTAACAAAGCGTGGCAAATGGTGCCTTACAAAGGCGTTGAGTTTAAAGGTGTGACAACAACAAATAACCCTAACTACGCGTTTTTAGATTTAACCATCAGCGATAATGCAAAGGCGGGAACACTGACTTTTAAAGCTGAAGACGGCACCACCTTTACTTATCCGTTAAATGACCGTGATAAGCAAAGTGCCAAACGTCATGGCTTTACAAATAGAGACACGCTTTATTTAATAAACCCTGATCGCTTTGTAAATGGTGACCCAAGTAACGATAGTGTTGCAGGTATGCAGGAGGCTGCAAACCCAAGCTTTAAAGGTGGCCGACATGGCGGTGATATTCAAGGTGTTATCAATAGCCTAGATTACCTTGAGGACCTCGGTGTAACACAACTTTGGTTAACACCGGTGCTTGAAAATGACATGCCAAGTTATTCTTATCATGGTTATGCTATTACTGATTTTTACAAAGTTGATCCGCGTATGGGCAGTAATGCGCTTTATAAAACCTTATCGGCAGAAGCGAAAGAGCATGGTATCGGCTTAGTGATGGACATGGTACTTAACCACTTTGGTTCATCGCATCAGTGGATGAGTGACATGCCAACGGCAGATTGGGTTAACTTTGATGGCAAGTTTGAAAACGGTAAAAATGCCACTAGTCACGCCAGACAAACAATTCAAGACCCTCATGCGAGCCAATACGACAAACGTCAATTTAATGATGGTTGGTTTGTTGAGACGATGCCTGATTTAAATCAGCGCCAGCCGTTACTATCAACGTATTTAATTCAAAATGCCATTTGGTGGATTGAATACGCCAACTTAAGCGGCATTCGTGTTGATACCTATTCATACTCAGATAAAGCATTTTTAGCCGATTGGACTAAAGCGATAATGACCGAATATCCAAACTTTAATATTGTTGGTGAAGAGTGGACAACCAACCCAGCAATTGCATCTTATTGGCAGCGTGGCAAAGTCAATCAAGATGGTTATACCTCTGAGTTACCAAGTGTAATGGACTTTTCATTACAAGAGGCGTTGATCCAAGCACTTAACGAAGAAGAAAGCTGGAATACAGGTTGGGTTAAAGTGTATCAATCGCTGGCGAATGACTTTTTGTATGCTGATACAGATAACATTTTAGTGTTTGCAGATAACCATGACATGAGCCGTGTTTACACTGAGCTGGGTCAAGACCTAGCAAAAACTAAATTAGCCATGACGCTGCTGTTAACAACTCGTGGTATTCCACAAATCTATTACGGCACTGAGCTGCTGCTCGATAACACACCTAGTAATGATCACGGTGATATTCGCATTGATTTCCCGGGTGGGTTTAAAGGTCAAAAAGCGAATGCCTTCACAGGTAAGGGGCTTTCAGCTGATCAGCAAGAGATGTTAGCTAGCATGAAAAAACTGCTTAAGCTTCGTCAAGAAAAACCAGCGTTAAGCGAAGGTCGTTTAATGCATTTTTCACCCAAGCAAGGCGTTTACAGCTATGTGAGAGAGCACAATGGCCAAACTGTATTGGTTGTTCTTAACAAAAACCAACAAGCCATTGATTGGGATTTAAGCTACATGCAAGAAGTGCTGAAAGGCAATAATAAAGGACGCGATTTAGTCAGCGAAGAGCGTGTTGATCTTGCTGCGCCAATCCGCTTAAAAGCTATGCAAGCACGCTTAATAGAGCTTGAATAATTGCAACTAATAGGCTGAATACGTATGCATTTACTGTCCGTATGAAGCCCTTAACATTAGTATGAACTGATATTTACAGAAAAATGAAGTAATGATGACAACATACAAACTAACTGCGTTAGTAGTGGCTTCGGTTTTAGGTTTAACTGCCTGTGGTAACGATGCGCCAGTACAGCAGAACACGCAAAAGCAGCAATCAGAATCTAGCCAAGCAGCTATCTCTAAGCCTGTGGTTTACCAAGTATTCACTCGATTATTTGGTAACACTAACACCACCAATAAACCGTGGGGCACATTAGAAGAAAATGGAGTAGGTAAATTTGCTGATTTTAATGATGCTGCATTACAAGGTATTAAAGAATTAGGTACAACACATGTTTGGTACACCGGTGTACCGCGTCATGCTTTAGTAACTGACTATACCGAATACGGTTTGTCACAAGATGATCCTGATGTTGTAAAAGGCCGTGCAGGCTCGCCTTATGCAGTGAAAGATTATTACGATGTTAATCCTGATTTAGCAATTAACCCTGAGCGCCGCTTAGAAGAGTTTGTCGAGCTAATCAATCGTACTCATAAGCACGGTATGAAAGTTGTTATTGATATTGTGCCAAACCACGTAGCGCGCAACTATGAGTCAGTCGCCAAGCCTGAAGGCGTAAAAGATTTTGGTGCTGAAGATGACACGACGAAAACCTATGCTCGCGATAATAACTTTTACTATGTAACAGGGCAGTCATTTCAAGTTCCTACCAGCGATAACTACCAAGTGTTAGGTGGTAACCCGCATCCTCTTGCTGATAATCAGTTTGCCGAAACCCCAGCAAAGTGGACGGGTAATGGGGCACGTGCCGCTAAACCTGACATCAATGATTGGTACGAAACCGTTAAAATTAATTATGGTGTGAAACCAGATGGTAGCTACGACTTCCCGACGCTACCGGATGATTACGCTGATAAAGATTACCGTGCGCACTACGCCTTTTGGCAAGATAAAGATCTACCAAATAGCTGGTATAAATTCCGCGATATCGCGCTTTACTGGTTAGATAAAGGTGTCGATGGCTTCCGTTATGATATGGCCGAGATGGTGCCTGTTGAGTTTTGGAGCTTTTTGAACTCATCAATCAAGATGCAAAAAAGCGATGCCTTTATTTTGGCTGAGGTATATAACCCAACGCTTTACCGCCCATATATCCAACAAGGTAAGATGGATTACCTTTACGACAAAGTCGGTTTTTACGACACGGTTAAAGCTGTGATGCAAGGCAAGCAATCAGCGGATACTATTTTCGATATCCAAAGCCAAGTGGCTGATATTGAAGAGCACATGCTGCACTTCTTAGAAAACCATGATGAGCAACGCATAGCTAGCCCAGATTTCGCTGGTAGTAGTGAAAAAGGTAAGCCAGCGATGGTGGTATCTACATTGATGTCGCGTTCGCCAACCTTACTTTATTTTGGTCAAGCTGTCGGTGAAGATGGCTCTGAGGACGGTGGCTTTGGTGACCCAACGCGTACCAGTATCTTTGATTATATGGGTGTACCTGAGCATCAAGCGTGGATGAATAATGGTAAATTCGACGGCGGTGCGCTTTCAAAGCAGCAAGCTGATCTTCGCACTTACTACACCAAGTTAATGTCGTTAAACACACTTCCTGCCATTGTTGGTGGTGACATGCAAGCGATTGAATTGACAGGCTCAGAGCAAGTCATTGCATTCACGCGAAAGCTAGGTCAACAACTGGTGCTTGTCGTAAGTAATTTTTCAGAAAACCCTCAAGATGTTGAACTAACACTTAACCAAACGTTGTTACCTAAGCTTAATCACAGTGGCTTAACGTTAATTGATAACCTAGAAAATCATACCGACATTGTGATTTCTGAGGCAGCTACGAATGCGCCAATTCAATTACAGCTGAATGGCTTAAGCAGTGCAGTATTTACCTTAAAGGCTGACTATGAATAAAAACAAACCAACGCTGAGCTTTTGGCAAATATGGAATATGTGTTTTGGATTCCTTGGTATCCAATTTGGCTTCGCATTACAAAACGGTAATGTAAGCCGTATTTTTCAAACTTTAGGTGCCAATGTTGATGATATTCCAATCCTTTGGGTTGCAGCACCATTAACAGGTCTAATTGTACAACCGATCATCGGTTACTGGAGCGATAAAACTTGGAATAAGTTAGGTCGTCGTCGTCCGTTCTTTTTCTATGGGGCTATTTTAACGACGTTATCGTTATTCATCATGCCTAACTCACCAAGCCTTTGGATTGCGGCGGGTATGTTATGGATCATGGATGCGTCAATTAACGTGACTATGGAGCCATTCCGCGCCCTTGTTAGTGATAACCTACCGAAAAAACAACGTGCAACTGGTTATGCGATGCAAAGCTTCTTCATTGGTGTTGGGGCGGTTGTTGCGTCTGCATTACCTTGGATGATGACTAACTGGTTCGATATTGCTAATACGGCACCTGCTGGGCAAATTCCAGATTCTGTAAAATTTTCGTTTTACTTTGGTGCAGTAGTTTTATTAGTTGCTGTGTTTTGGACTGTATTTACCACGAAAGAATATTCACCAGAAGAACTTGAAAGCTTTCATGAACAAGAGCAAAGCGATGACTTGAGTGATGTTCAAAGTGATGTAAACTTTAACAAAGGCGCTGCGATCTTTACGGTTCTTGGTCTAGCAGTACTTGGTATTGTAACGGGTCTATCACTTGAAAAAGAGCTTTATTTACTCGCTGGTGGTTTGATTAGCTTTGGTGTTATTCAATTTATTGCTGGTGCTTTAAAGGCTAAAAACGCAACCAGTGGTGGCTTTTATCAAGTTGTGAATGATGTATTCACTATGCCAGAAACGATGAAACAATTGGCTTGGGTACAATTTTTTAGCTGGTTCTCATTGTTTGCAATGTGGATTTACACCACGTCGGCAGTAACTAGCTTCCACTACGGCAGCAGTGATACAAGCTCTCTTGCCTACAATAACGGTGCGGATTGGGTTGGTGTATTATTTGCCGCTTACAATGGTTTTGCTGCCATTGCAGCACTGTGTATTCCGATTATCGTTAAAAAAGTAGGGCTAAAAATGGCCCATGCTCTCAACCTAGTGTTAGGTGCATTGGGTCTGGTCAGCTTCATTATTATCAAAGATCCAAGTTTACTGATCTGGCCAATGATTGGAGTAGGGTTTGCTTGGGCGTCAATTCTATCTTTACCATACGCAATGTTAAGTACCTCAGTACCAAGTAAGAAAATGGGTGTGTACATGGGTATCTTTAACTTCTTTATTGTTATTCCGCAGCTTTTAGCGGCAAGCGTATTAGGCCTAATTTTACGTCACTTTTTTGATAATCAACCGATTTATGCGTTAGTGCTAGGTGCAGTGTCATTTGTACTAGCAGCGGTCGCTGTACTGCGCGTTAAGCAACAATAATAAGGACACACCATGAAAAAATTTAATCTTATTACCGCAAGTCTTTTAGCGTTAGGTTTAACAGCTTGTAGTTCAGAACAATCAGTTAATACATCAGTTGAGCAGGTGTCTGCGCCAGGAGCTCCGGGTGTTGAACCTTTTTGGGCATACTCAGGTAAAACAGGTATTGGTACCTCATACGAGCAATACCAAGACGGCCACTATAGCGATGCAGCTGCTACCGGCAAAGTATCAAAAGTTTGGTTTTCAATCGCGAAAGGCATGATCACAGAAACCATGTTTGGTTTAATTCACCAAGCACAAATCAAAGATATGCAGTTTGTTATAGTTGGTAAAGACTTTACCGTTACAGAGAACGATGATCTTGATGTAAGCATTGATTATTTATACAAAGACGACGCTGGTCGCCCATTATCGCTTGCTTACAAAGTCGTTAGTAAAGATAAACAAGGTCGTTTCACTTTAGAAAAGCATATTTTTACAGATCCAAATGGCCAAACATTGTTTGTTCGTAGCGTATTTAATACAGACCTTGAAGGTGTAAAAGCCTACGTTAATGTAAACCCTTACATTGATAACAACGGCTTAGATGATTTTGCAAAAGTGACTGATAAGGGTCTAGTTGCTTGGCAAGATGATAGCTTTTTATCTTTACAAGCCGCTAAACCATTTAAGCAAGCAAGCGTTGGCTTTACGGGTGTAAGTGATGGCTTAAAAGAGTTAAAAACATCGCAATCACTCTCAACGACTTACCAAAATACTGGTGATAAGTCGGGTAATGTAAGCTTACTTGCAGAGCTTGGTGAAGTATCAAAAAACACCATCTTTGATTTAGCTTTAAGCTTTGGTAACTCTGAAGCTGCAAGCTTAAAAGAAGGCCAAGCAAGTTTAAACCAAGGCTACCAAAAAGTACTTGCTGCATATAACGGTGAAGGTGCTGCAATTGGTTGGCAAGACTACTTAGCAAGCCTTGAACCTTTGAGCACATTAACTAACAGCACCGCAGATAATGGTAAGTTGCTTTATACCAGCGCCATGGTGTTAAAAGCGCAAGAAGATAAAACTCATGCCGGTGCTTTAATTGCGTCACTGTCTAACCCTTGGGGTGAGACAGTATCAGCTAAAACAG
This sequence comes from Pseudoalteromonas sp. PA2MD11, assembly GCF_017808125.1. NCBI lineage: Bacteria > Pseudomonadati > Pseudomonadota > Gammaproteobacteria > Alteromonadales > Pseudoalteromonadaceae > Pseudoalteromonas > Pseudoalteromonas sp. PA2MD11. Next base: position 14,069 of record NZ_JADKNF010000001.1, on the reverse strand, counting down.
GGTCTACCGGTTATAAAGCGGTTTGGGTACGTGATTTCTATCAAGTAGCAATGGCATTTATGGCCATGGGTGATACACGTACTGCTAAAACGGCGTTTGAATATTTAGAAAAAGTGCAAGTAACAGATAACACGCCAGGCAACGGTGGTGACACGGGTTGGTTCTTACAAAAGACTCACGTTGATGGTGAGCTTGAGTGGGTAGGTGTTCAGCTTGACCAAACAGCAATGCCAATTATGTTAGCGTGGAAACTACATCAAGCTGGCGTACTTAGCGATCAAGAGTTGACAGATTGGTATGGCAAAATGTTAAAACCAGCTGCTGATTTCTTAGTTGATGGTGGCCTTGCGAAAATTCTTTGGAACGACACGCAAATTACACCGCCAGCAACGCAACAAGAGCGTTGGGAAGAACAAAATGGTTTTTCTCCCTCAACAACAGCTGCGGTTGTTGCAGGCTTAGTCACGGCTGCTGATATTGCTAAAAAAGCAGGTGACACAAAAAATGCAGAGCGTTACCTAGCAACGGCTAAAACCTACAACAGTGAAATTGAAAGCACCATGTTTACGACTCAAGGTAACCTTAAGTCTGAAAATAGCGATGGTGAATATTTCATTCGTATTGGTCAAGATAAAGATCCAAACTCATCAACCACGCTTAATGCCAATAACGGTCGTGAAGGCTTTGATAAAAAGCAAATCCTTGATGGTGGTTTCTTAGAGCTTGTACGTTATGGTGTTCGTGATGCACTTGCGCCAAGCATTGTAAAAACATTACCAGAATACGATGACGAAACCTTAGTCGATAATCTGCAAGTGCGTTACACCTTTAATTTTGCTGATGGCTCAGGCTCATTCCCAGGCTTCCGTCGCTATGGTAACGATGGTTACGGTGAAGATGAAGTGACAGGTAACAACTATGCCGAAGGTGGTAACAACACCCCTGGTCAACGTGGTCGTGTATGGCCGTTTTTCACAGGTGAACGTGGTCACTATGAAATTGCTGCTGCAAACGCAACTAATAGCCTTGATGCGATGAAGCAACAAGCGATTAAAGACACCTATGTAAAAGGTATGGAAGCATTTGCCAATGAAGGCATGATGTTACCTGAGCAAGTTTGGGATGGCGTAGGTAACAATAAGGCAGGCTATCAGCTAGGTGAGGGGACAAACTCTGCCACACCACTTGCTTGGACTCATGCTGAATATATCAAGTTACTCCGCTCAGTGAGTGATAAACATGTATGGGATCATTACCTAGTGGTTGAAGATGCATTGAAGTAATTTAACTTAAAATATATGAACCGCCGACCTAAAAACTCGGCGGTTTTTTGTTCTGCACTTTTTTACAATTTAATTATGGTTTCCTTATAAAGGTACGATAAGATAACTTATCTTTAATTTAGTAAACAGTTGATATTACTATTTGGCGTAATTTATAGTTGATTAATTAATTCAGGGAAGGTGCAAACATGCTCAAGGTTTTATCTACTTTATTGAGTGTTAGCTTATTGTGTTCTTGTGCAATAAATACAAACGTGGGTGAGTATGTGCTTGGCGATATTGAAACTTCATTACGAGGCCACAATGTTGAAGTATTTACAGATCGCCAATTAGTGAACCAAAGAGCAACATTTCTTGGCCAAGTTTCGAGCTATTATTGCCAATTAGAAAGTGATATGCATTTACCACAAGCGGGTCCGTTTGATGATATTGATAGTTCTAGAAGTCAACTCCAAGACACTCTTAAAAGTAAAGTACAGCAAAGAGGTGGCAACGCGATTGTATATGGACAGTGTTATATCAGTGCTCATGCAGATACTGATTGCCAAAAAGCGCTGAGTTGTGAAGGGTTTGCGTACCAAGTTGAATATTAAAAATTTACTATTTCCATCTCGTTACTTAAGGTCTGGACTGTGGCTAATTATCCTAACGTTATCCTAGGTTTGATGTTACTTTTTCATGCTTCTATTACCAGTTGTGCTGAACTTAAACCCTTCACTACAGATGGTTGCAGCTCTTTTCCTGATGGAACGAGAGAACACAAAAACTTATGGTTAGCTTGCTGCACTGCCCATGATCTCGCTTATTGGCAAGGCGGTACTTTCAAGCAACGTGAGCAAGCTGATATAGATTTAAAAGAGTGTGTTGCACAAGTGGGTGAGCAAGAAATTGCGGTATTGATGCTTGCTGGTGTCAGAGTGGGTGGTACACCTTTTTTACCTACCAGCTTTCGCTGGGGTTATGGCTGGCCATACCCCAAGTTTTATAGTGAACTCACTGAGCAAGAGCGCTCACAAGTTGAAAACCGTTTAGCAGAATACGCTGATACTGAACAGCATTAATACTTAATAAAGAGAATGGGCAGAGAGCCAATTCGTGTTTTTTATAATTTTTCAAAATGGAGTTTGTAGATGATAAAAACAGCTGGGATGTTACTTTTATTATTTTCTCTTAATTCTCAAGCGGAAAGTTTTCAATCTAAACTTGTTGAGGCCGCCAAAGAGCGAACTGAACATTTTGTAGTTTATAACGGAAGTTATCGAAAAATAGACTATCCCAATGGTGATGTACCTAAGAATATAGGTGTATGTACCGACGTGGTTATACGTACTTACAGAGCTTTAGGAATTGATTTACAGGCTCTTGTACATGAGGATATGCGTGACAACTTTAGCTTATATCCTTCAAAGCGAATTTGGGGCTTAACCAAACCAGATACCAATATTGACCATCGCAGGGTACCTAACCTACAAGTGTTTTTTGAAAGACATGGTGAAAGTCAAGTTACTAGTAATACATCAGCTGATTATCAAGCAGGTGATATTGTGACTTGGATTTTACCTAATAATAGGCCCCATATAGGTATTGTTACAGATGAACTGTCGAAAGATAAATTAAGACCTCTGATTGTTCATAACATAGGCTGGGGGCCGAAAATGGAAGATATGCTATTCACTTACAAAATTACAGGGCATTACCGATATAAACCCTAACATTCACATTAGGCTTCAATTAGTTACCACTTTAATATACATTTAAGATATCGTTTGGACCTTAATTGGGTTTAGCTTAATTTTAACTTAAAAGGGATTTATATGAAAAATGTGAGTAAATGCATTGCCAGCTTTTTGTTGCTACTTCCGACGACTATTTTTGCTTCTCAAGAAGTTGTGATCGAAAAGTCAGATAAATTTACCGAACTGTCAAAAGACTTAAAGATAAGTGTTAGAACTGGCCCTACAAAAAATGCCAAAATTTATGACTTTTCGACCAAAAAAATAACCATCAACGATGAGCATAGTGCGCCTTTTCAACGTTACTATTTGCAAATTGCCACAGCAGATAAAGAATGGGCTAAGGAAATCATTACGTTTGATGATAAAACAAATATAATTGACTTAAATGCACTACTTTTTGGTCAATTGATAGACACTTCTGAACTGAAGAAATTAGACTCAGCGCATGCTTTTTCTTTATATAATCGCCTTGAAAGTGTTCTTTCTGAAGAATATGGCACATTTGAACAGGTTTACAATGATGGCCTTGCTGATTATTTAACTTATATGTCGATAGACGCTGGTTTTGAGAATTACATAGCAAGAACCGGGGGAGCGGGCGATAAACTCACAGAATCACTAAAAGAAATAAAGATGCCGCCTCTTGTTGAACACCAACAATTAATAAGTGAGTTTATTAAGGCTGTAAATCAAAAAGACAAAACATGGTTGTTGGCCCAGCAAAGACCTAATTCCTCACAGCGAGACTCGGGAATTTATGCGCGCGGTTTAAACGTGCTGTTTGAGTATTTTGATAGCATAGGTAATCCTACAAAGTTCAATATTACCCGAGAAACACATGGTCGCTCTTATGACCTTAATTCTAATACACACTTTATTGTTGAATTGCTTGAGCACAAAGGCCGACGAGAAAGAATAGAGATGGAGTTTATGTTTGTAGATACATATGGTGGCCGCTTTATTGCTGAATACGACATTACAGGTGTTCGTTTTCGTTAAGTAACGGTTTTAAGTAAAGCAGAAAAGCCGCAGGTTACGAAAACGTGCGGCTTTGATATTTTTTGGTTACAGCCCTGCTTTTTTAGCGCGGGCAGCGTGTAGCTTTTTGTAACTTTCGATTAAACGAAGGTGCCTGTCTAAACCCTCAAGCTTCATGCTGGTTTCTGTTAAACCATAGAACATTACATCGCCGTTAATTGAGCCAACGACTGCATCCATCGTTTCTTGACCAAACATACGGGTGAAGCTATGAATGTAATCTTCAATCTCTAGGTCATCGCTGAGTGCTACTTCTAACGTTGCGTGCATTGCTTGGTAGAATAGGCCGCGTTCAACAATGGTATTGTCGTTATACTGCAAGAATGCTTCAACAAGCTCCATTGCTGCTTCTAAATCACCAAGTGCTAAGTAAATAAGTAGCTTCAGCTCAAGAATCGTTAACTGACCCCATACTGTGTTTTCATCAAACTCAATACCGATTAAGGTGATGATATCTATGTAGTTATCAAGTTCACTTTGTTCTAAGCGCTCAACTAAATCAGCAAGTTGATCTTCTGATAAACGATGCAGGTTTAGGATATCTTCGCGGAAATTAAGTGCTTTATTGGTATTATCCCAAATCAAGTCTTCCACTGGATACACTTCTGAGTAATCAGGCACTAAAATGCGGCATGCGGTACCAAGATCTGAGAACTCAGCAATGTAAGCTTCTTTACCTAAGCTTTCTAAAATACCGAATAAGCTCGCTGTTTCTTCATCATTGCTACCAGAGAAATCCCACTCTACAAAATCATAGTCGTGTTTAGCGCTGAAGAAACGCCATGAAATCACGCCCGTTGAATCAATAAAGTGCTCTACAAAGTTTTCCGGTTCAGAAACAGCCATACTATTGAACGTCGGCTTAGGTACATCGTTTAAGCCTTCAAAGCTTCTGCCTTGTAATAACTCAGTTAAGCTGCGCTCTAACGCAACCTCAAAGCTTGGGTGCGCGCCAAAAGAAGCAAATACACCGCCCGTTTTAGGATTCATAAGTGTTACGCACATCACAGGGAACTGACCACCTAGCGAGGCATCTTTTACTACAACAGGGAAACCTTGTTCTTCAAGACCATTAATACCCGCAACAATCCCCGGGTATTTATTTAAAACGTCCTCTGGTACGTCTGGTAAAACAATTTCTTGCTCAATGATCTGACGTTTAACGGCACGCTCGAAAATTTCAGATAAACATTGTACTTTTGCTTCAGCAAAATTGTTACCTGCGCTCATACCATTACTTAAGAATAAGTTTTCGATTAGGTTTGAAGGGAAGTAAACAGTTTCACCGTCAGAGTGGCGTACATAAGGAATCGAACAAATGCCACGTTCTTTATTACCAGAGTTGGTATCTATTAGGTGTGAGCCACACAGCTCACCATCTGGATTATAAATTTCACGGGTATAGTCATCTAAAATGCCCTCAGGTAAAGAGTCATCGTCAGTCAGCGCAAACCACTTTTCATTTGGGTAATGAACAAACGCGCTATTAGCAATGTCTTCACCTAAGAATTGATCGTTATAGAAGAAGTTACAGTTTAAGCGCTCAATAAATTCGCCTAAAGCTGAGCATAGTGCGCTTTCTTTCGTTGCACCTTTACCATTGGTAAAACACATAGGCGAAGCTGCATCACGAATATGAAGTGACCATACATTTGGCACAATATTACGCCAAGAAGAAATTTCGATTTTCATCCCTAACTCTTCAAGGATGGCCGTCATATTTGCGATGGTTTCTTCAAGTGGTAAATCTTTACCTAAAATAAATGTGTTGCTGTCATCACCGGGTTTTGCCATCAACATTGCTTGCGCGTCGGCTTCGATGCTTTCAACAGTATCGATCTTAAATTCAGGGCCAGTTTGAATAACACGTTTAACTGTACAGCGCTCGACAGAGCGTAAAATACCTGTGCGATCTTTCTCTGAAAGGCTTTCTGGTAACTCAACCTGAATTTGGAAAATTTGGTTATAGCGGTCTTCTGGGTCAACGATATTGTTTTGCGCAACACGAATACCGTCAGTCGGGATATCACGTGAATTACAATACACTTTAATAAAGTAAGCCGCACACAATGCAGAAGATGCTAAGAAGTAATCGAATGGACTTGGTGCAGTGCCATCACCCTTATAGCGAATAGGTTGGTCTGCAATGACAGAGAAATCATCAAACTTGGCTTCAAGTCTGAGGTTGTCGAGAAAATTAACTTTAATTTCCATTAAAAAATTCCACCTTTGTGCGCGTTGTTATCTAAAGCATTGTTAGCCAGATAAGCATTTTCAACATAATAGGTGTAATTATCTGCTTTTTCGAAGTAATAGTCTTGGGTAAATCGAAAAAAAACTGATTTTAATGCAATAAGTGTCTGGTTAGGGAGGGAGTAGGCGATAACAAAGCTGTTATCGCTAAAAATTAAACACTTGAACCGCGAATAATTAACCGAGGTGGTAAAAGGGTATTCTCGACATCTTCACCACGAATAAGTTTGAGCAGGTTATCGACCAACATTTGTCCGGCGAGGGTGGTGTCTTGCTGAACAGTGGTAAGTGGTGGGTTTACAAAGCTGGCAACCGCAATATTATCAAAGCCAACAACGTGCACATCATCAGGAACCTTTATTTTTGCTTCTTTCAATGCGCGAATAGCACCAATCGCAATAAGGTCACTGGCAGCAAATAATGAGTTAAAACGAATGTTATTTGCTAAGAGTGAACGAGTCGCGTGATAGCCTGATTCTTCTGTTGAAATAGCATTTGCCATCTTACGTTCGTTTAAATTAACGCCCTTGGCTAGAAATGCATCTTTAAAGCCTTGGTAGCGAGCAAAAAATTCTGGACTATGCTCAGAAGCATCGCCGATAAATGCACAATCGGTTCTTCCTGTTGCGAGTAAATGTTCAGCCGCTAATTTACCACCGCCGTAGTTATCACAGCTCACAGTTAAATCTGGGCGGTTATCTACACTGGCACCCCAACAGACAAATTTAGTGTGCTGATCTATTAGGGTTTTAAATTTAGGTTGATAATCAAGGTAATCACCATAACCAAGCAGTATTAAGCCATCTGCACGATGGCTGTCTTCGTAATCGGCTTGCCAATCAGAGCTGCTTGACTGAAACGATACCAGTAAGTCGTAGCCTTCTTTTGCACAGGCTCTGGTTATACTACCTAGCATCGCCAAAAAGAAAGGGTTTATTTGTGATTCATCCGAAGTGGGATCTTCAAATAATAACAGGGCGAGGGTGCTACTTTGCTGTGTTCTTAAGTTACTGGCATTTTTATCAACTTTGTAGTTGAGCTGCTTGGCTACCTCATGAACACGTCGACGGGTTTCTTCGTTGACCAAAGGGCTATTTCGCAGCGCGCGAGACACGGTTGACTGCGACACACCCGCATAATGTGCAATGTCAAAAGATGTCGCCTTACCTTTCATATGGTTACCAAATAACAGAACTAGTAATTGCCATTTTCGGCTATTTAATATTTTTTTCAAGCTATTTGTGACAAGCAGCGAGAGTGTGGCTGTTCTGTACACAGTTAGGTATTTTTTATGTGTTTATAAATGCCTTTTCGATACTTAATACGCAGGTTTTCTCATTAAATACGTATGCATGCACAAATAATGAAAATTTTTATTGATCCAAATCTGACACCGGTGTCATAATGTCACTGTTTTATCATTTTGTTGTCAAAACGTATTTGGCTGCCCATTCATTTGGGCAGCATTTTTTTAATACAAAAGATAGCTTCTTTGAGGCAATGACCCAAAGTTTAGCAGACACAGTGGCTTTGCCATTGAAAACTAGAACAATAAGCGGCAACTAGCTTAGACAAATAGAGAAAACATCATGAACACACAGACAACCACAGAATTCGCTCCTATTCTTGTTGCCGATATCGGCGGCACTAACGCTCGTTTCGCTTTAATCACTGACTTTAATGCACAAACTAACCAGTTTGTTATCGAGCACAATTTAACTTTTCCAAGTGCAGATTTTGGCTCTTTAGAAAGTGCGATTAACCAGTACTTTAGTCAAATTTCGTTTCCAAAGCCAAGCCGTGCATGTTTAGCAGTAGCTGGCCCGATTAAAGCAGGTCAAGTTCATTTAACTAACCTTGGCTGGCACTTTAACGTTGCCGATTTAAAAGCTGAGTTTTCATTTGAGCAACTTGAAGTAATCAACGACTTTGCAGCATTTGCTTATGCGGCACCTTATTTAGATGATTCGCAAAATATGGCTGTTAAAGCAGGTCAGGCGGATGAAAATGCGAATATCGCAGTTATGGGGCCTGGTACAGGTTTTGGTGCTGCATGTTTAGTTCGCACATCACAAGGCAGTGCTGTTCTTAGCTGTGAAGCAGGGCACATTACCCTTGCAGCTGTCACAGACTTAGACCGTAGGCTGATTACTGAGCTTAAAAAGCAATTAAATCATGTTTCTGTGGAGACTGTGTTCTCAGGCCCTGGTATTGCTCATTTATATGGCGCTATGGCTGCGGTAAAAGGCGTTGAAGCGAAGAATTTAGATGCAGCACAAATTAGCGAGTTAGCAACCACTGGTCAATGCGAAGTCTGTGATGCAACACTCAATCAATTTTGTGATTGGATTGGTAGTGTAGCAGGGGACTTAGCCCTGACATTTGGTGCGTTAGGTGGCGTATTTATTGGTGGTGGTATTTTACCTCGTATGCAACAACGTTTATTATCTAGTCGATTTGTTGAACGTTTTGCAGACAAAGGCATTATGTCGCAATATACTTCACAGATCCCTGTTACGCTTGTAACACAAGACAACATTCCATTCATTGGTGCTGCTGCGTGTATACATGTTAAAAGTAACGCGTAATTAGCAGTTGGATGTAGAGCGGATGAAGAAAGTAACCATCAACAGTGTCGCCAGCTATGCCGGTGTATCGAAAAAAACAGTATCTCGCGTGCTTAACAATGAGCCAAACGTGAGTGATGCAACGCGCGAAAAAGTACTTAAAGTATTTAAAGAGCTCGATTACACGCCAAACCCAATCGCTAGAGGTTTAGCACAAAACCGTAGTTTTATTATTGGTTGCTTGTACGATAATCCGAGTAAAAGCTATATTACCCGGGTGCAAACTGGTGCCTTAGCGGCGTGCCATGAACTTAACTACAACTTATTGATCCATCCTTGCGAATTACGCGGTGATGAATTAATTAGTAACATTGAGCAACTAATTCAAACCTCTCGTTTAGACGGTATTGTACTGACCCCACCATTTTCAGATTTTCCTGAACTTGTAAGCTTTTTAAAGTCGAAAAAGATCCCGTATGCTCGTGTCGCCTCTGCGGTACTTGAAGACGACTCTATTTCGGTAAGAAGTAATGACGAACAAGGGGCTTTTGAAATAACAGAGCATCTTATTAAGCTGGGCCATAAAGAAATTTCCTTCATTAAAGGTCACCCTGATCACAGTGCCACAGAGCAGCGTTTTAAAGGTTATCGAAGAGCACTTGCGTCAAATGGTATTGAGTTTGATGAACGCTTAGTTGAAGAAGGTAACTTCAGTTATCACTCTGGTGTAGATAGTGCCCGTACTATTTTAGATTTAAACCCTCGCCCGACAGCAGTATTTGCCTCAAATGATTACATGGCAGCGGCGGTATTAAAGCTTGCTACGCAAATGCAGTTAAGAGTGCCTGATGATATCTCTATTGCAGGGTTTGATAACGCACCTATTGCTCGCCATATTTGGCCAGGGCTAACGACCATTGCACAACCAGTGGAAGAAATGACTCAGCAAGCAGTTAAGCAATTGATCACTCATATTGGTGACCCACAAGAGTCGCCTTATCAAGTAACCCTTGAAGCAAAACTCATTACTCGTGAGTCGACAGCAGCAATTAAATAAATTTCATCTTGTTTTTTCACAGCAGCCCGAGAATGAGTGACGCGTTCTCGGGCTTTTTTATTTCAGGCTAAAAATTTCATGAAAACGCTATAAGTTACTGTTTTTAATTAAAACAAACCTCAAAGCTTGTCTTGTCTATACACCTTTGATAGTGGTACTCCACATGAATTCTACTCATATTCTACTAAAATTATATTGTTCATTATTTGGTCATTTAAAAAAATTAAACTAAATTTAACAGATAAGGTTGACACCGGTGTCACAGTCATGAGTTAATACAGTGACACCGGTGTCAGGTTGGTTGTGAGAGACAGCCTGTCAGCGTACCTTTGAACGGGTAAATCAAAGTTGCTCAGTACAATTATTTTCGTGGAGTCTGTAATTGTTACTGAGCCTTTATCCTCTAACTATAGAGATGAGTCGAATTTATATGTTGCATCCTCGTATCCAAGAAGTCACCGAACGCGTTATCGAACGCAGTAAAGAGACCCGCCAAGCTTATTTAGAGCGAATCGCGCACGCAAAAAAACAAACAAGAGTTCGTGCAGGTTTAGGCTGTGGTAATATTGCACACGTTATGGCTGCTTGTAGCAGCGATGACAAAGCTCGCTTAAAAGCAGACGAGCAACCAAACCTAGCTATCATCAACGCTTATAACGACATGCTTTCTGCGCATGTTCCTTACAAAGATTATCCGGAAATCATTAAAAGCCTTGCCACTAAGTTCGATGCTACAGCACAAGTTGCTGGCGGCGTACCTGCTATGTGCGACGGTGTTACTCAAGGCCGTGATGGTATGGAACTATCATTGTTCTCACGTGATGTGATTGCAATGTCTACAGCGGTTTCTTTATCGCATGACGTGTTCGACGGTGTTTTCTGTTTAGGTGTGTGTGACAAGATTGTCCCTGGACTTCTAATTGGTGCCTTATCATTTGGTCATTTACCAACGTATTTCTTACCAGCAGGTCCAATGCAATCGGGTATCCCGAATAAAGAAAAAGCCCGTGTTCGTCAAAAATTTGCACAAGGCTTAGTAAGTCGCGAAGAGCTTTTAGAAGCAGAAAGCGCATCGTATCACAGTGCCGGTACGTGTACTTTCTACGGTACCGCAAACTCGAATCAAATGTTAATGGAAATCATGGGTCTACATTTACCAGGTAGCTCTTTCATTAACCCTTACACAGAACTTCGTGATGGTTTAACAGGTCATGCTGTCGAAACCATGTTAAAGCAGTTAATCGAAACAAAAGATGCTAACTGCCTTGCTGACGTAGTGAGTGAAAAAACAATTATTAATGGTTTAGTTGGCTTGTTATCAACAGGCGGCTCAACAAACCACGCAATCCACCTAGTAGCAATCGCGAAAGCAGCGGGTGTAATCCTTACTTGGAAAGACATGGCTGACTTATCAGAAGTTGTGCCACTTCTTACACGTATTTACCCGAACGGCTCAGCAGATGTAAACCACTTCCAAGCAGCCGGCGGTATGGGCTTTTTAATGAAGCAACTACTGAGCAAAGGTTACTTACATAACGACGTGAAAACGATTGTGGGTGATGGCTTAGAAGCATACACCACAGAGCCAATGCTAGATAAAGATTCATCAGTGATCATGACTAATAGCACTGGCCCAAGCAAAGTTAAATGGGTAGCGTGTCCTGAAAAGTCACATGATGAAGAAGTATTACGTCCGATTGATAACCCGTTTAGCAAGCAGGGTGGTTTACAGCTTCTTACAGGTAACCTTGGCAAAGCCGTTATCAAAGTATCTGCAGTGGCTGAATCTCACCAAGTTGTTTCTGCACCAGCTAAAGTATTTAGCTCACAAGGTGAGTTACAAGAAGCATATAGCCGTGGTGAGTTAAATACAGACTTTATTGCTGTAATTAAAGAGCAAGGTCCGAAGGCGAAAGGCATGCCTGAGCTTCACAAATTAACGCCAGTAATGGCAACACTACAAGACCAAGGCTACAAAGTGGCGATTGTGACAGACGGTCGTATGTCGGGTGCATCAGGTAAAGTTCCTGCTGCAATCCACTTAGCACCAGAAGCGGTTGAAGGTGGTGTAATCGCAAAAATTCACGTAGGTGATTTAGTGACGCTTGATGCACCAGCGGGTGTACTGAAAGTACACGTAAGCGATCAAGAATTAGCAAAACGTGAATTACAACTTAGCCAACCTAGCCAAACATACGGTACAGGCCGAGAGTTATTCGCAGGTTTCAGAAATATAGTAAGTAGTGCAGACCTTGGCGCAAGTGCCTTTGGTTTAGAATAATAATACGCCGTTACTGGGCTATGAGGAACAAACAATGAGCATTGAGAAAATTTTATCATCGGCACCTGTGGTACCGGTTGTTGTTATCGAAAAACTTGAAGATGCAGCACCCCTTGCACGTGCGCTTTATAACGGTGGCTTAAAAGCATTAGAAATTACTTTACGTACGCCGATTGCGGCAGAAGCTGTAAAGCTAATGAAAGAAGCCGTACCAGAAGCATACGTTGGCACAGGTACCGTGGTTGATAAAGCGACATTTAATGCATCTGTTGAAGCCGGTGCTGACTTCATGGTTAGCCCAGGTGTAAACGACGAATTATTAGCACTGGCTAAAGACACTGATATTCCATTTTTACCAGGTGCAGCAACACCAAGTGAAGTAATGAAATTAGCAAGCCATGGCTTTAAGTTCTTAAAGTTCTTCCCTGCAGAAGCAGCGGGTGGCACAGCAATGCTGAAATCAATTGGTGGTCCTTTACCACAAGTAACATTTTGCCCTACAGGCGGTATTAGCCTTGAAACAGCACCTAATTACCTGGCACTTAAAAATGTAATCTGTGTAGGTGGTACTTGGATGCTAGATAAACAACTTATTGAAAACAAAGACTGGCAAGCCATTGAAGCGCTTGCTCGCCAAGCAAGTGAAGTAAAATAATTAACGGGAGATATTAGAATGATTAATGTTGCAATTAATGGCTATGGACGTATCGGTCGTAACGTATTACGTGCCCTTTATGAGTCAGCTCAAAACAACGAAATCAAAATCGTTGCAATCAACGATTTAGCACCAGCAAATGTTAACGCGCATTTAACTCAATTTGACTCAGTACACGGTCAATTTTCTCAAAAAGTAACACTTGCTGAAAACACTATGCTAATTGGTAATGACGAAATTACCCTTACACAAGAGCGTGATCCTGCAAACTTACCTTGGAAAGCACTAAACGTAGATATCGTTTTAGAATGTACTGGTTTATTCACTTCACGTGACGCAGCGGCTAAACACATTGAAGCGGGTGCTAAAAAAGTTATTGTTTCTGCACCTGGTACTGACATGGATGCAACAGTTGTTCACGGTGTTAACAGCGAAGTATTAAACGCTGACAGCAACATCATTTCAAATGCATCATGTACAACAAACTGTTTAGCACCGATTGCAAAAGCAATCAACGACACAGTCGGTATCGAGCAAGGTAGCATGACAACGATTCATGCTTACACAAACGACCAAAACTTATCTGACGTTTATCACCCAGACTTATACCGTGCACGTAGTGCAACTCAGTCAATGATCCCAACGAAAACAGGTGCAGCTAAAGCTGTTGGTTTAGTACTTCCTGAACTTGCGGGTAAACTTGACGGCATGGCAGTACGTGTACCAACAATCAACGTTTCTTTAGTAGACTTAACGTTTGTTGCTAAGCGTGAAACAACTGCAGCAGAAATCAACGAAGTCGTTAAAGCAGCATCAGAAGGTGCAATGCAAGGTATTCTTGAGTATAACGAACTACCGCTTGTTTCTATCGACTTTAACCACAATCCTGCGTCTTCAATTTTCGATTCTACCCAAACTAAAGTAGATGGTAAGCTTGTTAAAGTGATGGCTTGGTACGACAACGAGTGGGGTTTCTCAAACCGCATGTTAGACCAAGTTAAAGCGCTAGGTCAGTTCTTATAATAGAACAGTAAAAGTTTAAGCTTTATCCAACAAAGCCACGTTTATCGTGGCTTTTTTGGTTTTAAAAAATACGCCTTAAATGTCAGCTTCATTGGTAATCCCCCCGAAAAATAACAGTCCTCAAAAGTAGAATTTTCTCGTAAATTAGACGAAGGAGATCTACATGAAAAAATCAA
>NZ_JADKNF010000019.1:0-89582 GCF_017808125.1 Pseudoalteromonas sp. PA2MD11 | reverse complement strand
CTGGTCTAACAGGTTAGCGATCTCTAAAACGGCTTATTTCACCTTGCGCTAATTCGTCTTTTATTAATGAACTTTACATCTTCATTGTGCATGGCGAATTACCACGCTGTTGGGTTGTTTAGTACAGAGTCTCTCTCAGCAACACCCCCTTAGGAGGCACTTCAGTGCCGAATCTAGACCATAACAAACACATTCATGGTTAAAGCCATTCCTACGAGATGCGTATCTGAGACGTCAGATATTAGATGTCAGTTGATTTACCGGGTTTAGGTAACTGAGCTTCCCTCAGCAACAAACCCCGTAGGAGACACTTCAGTGCCGATTTCAGACCATAACAAACATATTCATGGCTAAAGCCATTCCTACAAGTAGACTTTGCCTAGAACCAGAGGAAGACGCAGCAACAAACCCCCACACCGCGCGGCTGAACGCTGACGGCTGAAAGCTCTGTGTTGGGTTTCGCTTCGCTCAACCCAACCTACGCCAGGCCTTTAAACTTTCCCCTTGCTAACTAGCAATTCACGACCTAATTTACCCTTTGTTGCAATTTTAATCTTGGTTTAGTACCTGAGCTATGTAAAACTATTTGCGTTTTTAAACCACAATCAGGTGACATGAATGTCTCAAATAAAAGCTTGGAAACTTATTAGCCTGTTTTGTTTGGTAAGCTTGCTTATGGGCTGTGAGTCGAAAGAAGAGCAGCTGAAACAAACAATACAACAATCCATAGAAAAAGCTGAAGTTGAATTAAATCAACTCGGTACAGCGCTTGATAATGGCTCTTTGCGTAATGCGACGATACTTAAACAATACGGCAAGGTGCTTGCTGAGCAACAACCGCAACTTTCTGAGATCGCCCGTGTAATTAGTCTTGATGCCACTCGTGAAGGGGCTATTTATTCAGGTCTTACACAACGCTTAGCAGATGTGAAGTCTACTTATCTAGTACCACCCTATGAAGATACCCTTCATCAACTTGACCTCATTCGTGATGCTGCCAAACCGCCTTTATTTCAAGATGCGCTGACAGATCCTATCAATATGCTTGCCGATATGTCGCAGGGGTCACTAGCGCGGGTTGGTGCAATTAGTGAAGCTGCTGAAGGTGAAAGTGTTGGTAACCAGTTAGTTGGCAACCCTAACTATGGGCAATGGCAAACAAATAGCAGCGGTACCAGTTTTTGGGTTTGGTACGGTATGTATCGCATGTTGGGCGATGTATTCGACCGAGTTGAATATGGTCGTTGGAGCCGTCATAGAAAGTATAGCTATTACAATGACTATGGCCGTTATCGTTATTCGAGCCCAAAACAGATTAAAGCACAACAAACGGTAGAGACGCGTACTCGACAGTCTTATCAACGCCAAGGTAAACAATTCACTAGTCCGTATGCCACTAAGCGCAGTGGTGCATCTGGATTAAGCCGTAGCAGCTATACGCCGCCACGCACACGCAGTAGCTATGCTTCTAGCAGTAGTTACAGTAAAAGCTCTGGGTCATTACGCAACAGCTCGAGCAGAACATCACGTGGCATTAGCCGCGGTAAGTAGTGAAAAGAATAACCACCGGAGTTACAACACATGTATGAATTTAATGGAATAACAACTTGGTCGTTGCAAGCTTTAGCAATCGACTTTGCAATCATTATCGCTTTATTTGTCAGCCTAAAATTTATCAAAGGCTGGGTATCTAACTTACACGCTAATGATGAAATAACTGAGCGTGATAATTTTGCTTTTGGTATTAGCTTTGCGGCAGGACTTGTGGCATTGGCTATTGTTCTAAGTGGCGTGAGCAGCGGCTCATTTGCACCAACCTTGCAACAAGAAGCATTACAAATGCTTGGATATGGTGTCATGGCGATTGTACTTATTAAGCTAGGTCATTTCTTCCAAGACAAGGTAGCGCTTCGTAAAGTGAGTCTGCACGACGAAATCGTTAAAGGTAATGCGACTGCTGCATTGATTGATTTTGGTCATGTAGTAAGTGTGGCTATCGTTATTCGCTCAGCTTTATTTTGGGTGGCAACTGAAGGTTGGCATGGTATTCCAATTGTGATCGCAGCTTTTGCGATTGGCAGCATTGCGATGCTACTGATCAGTCAATATCGCGTGCAGTTATTCAAACGTACTAATCGCAGTGGCGATTGTTTACAACAAGCGGTTATTGACGGCAACTTAGCTGTGGGTATTCGTTACGCTGGCTTTTTAGTGGGCAGTGCATTGGCATTAACTGCTGCATCAGGTATTGCTCCTTATGCGGCTGACAACATTGTAGCTAGTTTAGGTTACTGGGCATTAAGTGCAGCTGTGAGTTTAGTGGCTTTCATTTTACTACACTTAGTGACTATCAAAATCATCCTATCTGGTTGTGATATTTCAGATGAAGTGAACCGCCAGAAGAACGTGGGTGTAGCAGCTATCTCAGCAGCAATCTCATTTGCGATTGGTTCGACTATGGCAACCTTGTTAGGTGCCTAATTAAGTGTCTACTACAACAAGCGCCCCAAGTAGAGCCAATCTACTTGGGCATGATTTCCTATTAATAACTGTTATGGCCGTACTCGCTGGGTGCGGCCTTATTTATGAGTACCTGCTATCTCATTATGCAGGTCGTGTCTTAGGCTCGGTCGAGAGTGCCATTTATGCCATGATCGGCACCATGATTGTCGCTATGGGTATCGGTGCATTTTTAGCACGTTGGTTTAAAGATGCATTTACTGCTTTCGCGTGGCTAGAGAGTATTATTGCTTTGGTCGGCATGGGCTGTATTTTAGCGATAGCGAGCGTTATCGCTGTCAGTTATTCATTGCCGCATATCTTCTCCGAAATTTTTAACTTGCCTGCAGATACCGTACTTAATGGTTATGTATTTGAAAAGCTACAAGAGTGGTCACGTTTCTTACCCTATGTGTTTGGTCTGTTACTCGGGCTATTGATCGGTATGGAGATCCCGCTGATTGCGCGCATTCGCCAGCAAGTTTATGGTCGCTTTTTAGAGAACAATGCGGGAACTATTTACGGGGCGGATTATATCGGTGCCGGTGTCGGTGCTGCTATTTGGGTGAGCATTATGCTTGCTATGCCAATTATGCAAGCAGCAGCTTGGACGGCGTTATTTAATATTATTGCCGGCCTCGTGTTTCTATGGCGCTATCATCAGCATGTTCGCTTCGCTAAGTTACTGTTAGTTTGTCATGTACTGTTGTTGGTGTTTTTTGCGTTTGTGCTCGTGCTTGGCACCAGCTGGATGAAAAATCTAAGCAATGTTTTATACAAAGATAAAGTGATTTACTCGCAAGCAACTAAGTATCAGCATTTGGTGTTAACTGAGCGTTTGAGCCGCAATCAGCCCAATGCAATTACCGATCTTTACCTCAATGGCCGTTTACAATTCTCAAGTGTGGATGAGCAAATTTATCATTCTATGCTTGTCTATCCTGCTATGTTGGCCTCAAATCGTCATGACCGCGTGTTGATCATCGGTGGCGGTGACGGGCTTGCATTACGTGATGTTTTGAAGTGGCCAGTAGAGCATGTCACTCTGGTTGACTTAGATGGTCAGCTGTTAAACTTATTTGGTAATGATGTTGGCGACTATGATGCGCCAGAGAAAATCAGAACACGTTTAACAGCGCTAAATAAACATTCTATGAGCGACCCTCGTGCTGATATTCGCATTGCAGATGCCTTTTTAGAGGTCGAAGCAATGCTGGCAAAAGGCGAGCGCTTTGACACTATTTTAATTGACCTACCAGACCCTAATCACCCTGATCTCAATAAGATGTACAGTGACTATTTTTACAATCATGTACGTCAGTTATTGGCGCCTGACGGGGCTGTGGCCGTGCAATCAACATCCCCTTATCATGCGAAGAAAGCATTTTTGAGTATTGCTAAAACAATGAAAGCTGCGGGTTTTGGTTATGTTGAGCAATACCAACAAAATATTCCTTCGTTTGGTCAATGGGGTTGGACAATCGCGACTACCTCTGGCAAATCAGCAAGTCAGCGAATTCGTGAAACTAACGAATTACCCGTGCCATCTCGTTGGGTAAGCAAAGAATATTTATTGGCTTCTTTTGTGTTTCCGAATCATTTTTTTGAACAAGTAAACACGATTGAAGTCAATAGATTAGGTTCTGGAACCTTATATGATTATTACCGCCAAGCGTGGCAAGTTGAAACCGAATTGTACAAAAATTGATATTTTATAGTTGACATAATATGTCGGCTATGCAAATCTTAACTCAGACATAATATGTCAAAACGTAAAAAGGTGAGACATGGAATTAAATGAACTATCAATCAAACTGGCTTCTTTTGAAACAGAAGGTGTGAGCTTTGAGTCTTTCTTGATTGCCAACGAAGGTGAGCAAGATGTGTTACAAGTTATCGTCGATGGGAATGATGAGTTACCTATCTTTGTTACTCAAACAGAAGAGCAATTACTGTGTATTAGCTACCTGTTTGCTGAAGACGAAGTACAAGCAGATATGCGTAATGAGTTAAACGAAACGTTACTACGTTTAAATGTACCAATCCCATTAAGCGCATTTGCAAAAATTGATGATAAATACGCTATTTTTGGCGCGTTATCGGTTAATTCATCGTTTGATGATATTACCCATGAGTTGGTAACACTGGCAGACAATGCGATTGATGCACTTGAAGCCGTGACCATTTATTTAAACGATTAATTAGCAATTTCTGGAGTTAAGATTATGAGTATTTTAAAGAAACTATTTACAGCTGTACGTGGTGGCGCTCGTGAAGCAGGACAAGCAATTGTTGATGCAAACGGTATCCGTATCTTTGAACAAGAAATTGCTGATGCACAAAATGCCCTACAACGTGCTAAGAAAAGCCTGACCGAAGTAATGGCAAAAGAGATGCAAACGAAGCGTAAAATTAGCGCACTAGATGCATCAATTGCTGAACATGAAGCGTATGCAGGCCAAGCACTTGAAAAAGGTAACGAAGCTCTTGCATTAGAAATCGCTGAAAAAATCGGTGATTTTGAAGCTGAAAAAGCAGAGCACGAAGAAGTGTTAGCTGGTTTTAGTAACCACATTGTGCAACTAAAGCAGCAAGTTAAAGAAGCTGAAAAGTCGATTAAAGAAAACCAACGTCAATTAACAATGGTTAAAACGACTGAAAGTGTGCAGCAAGCAACAATGGCTGTAAACAGCACGCTAAATACGAACAGCTCATCAATGACATCAGCACGTGAGTCTCTAGAGCGTATTAAACAACGCCAGCAAGACCGCCAAGATCAGTTAGGTGCGGCTAAGCAATTAGAAGCAGACACTAATGGCGATGATTTAAAAGCGAAAATGGCTGAAGCGGGTATTGGTGATACCAACCCGAAAAGCGCGGATATTTTGGCGCGTATTAAAGCAAAACAAAACAGCTAATCAGTTAACGGAAAGACAAAAGGTAACCCACGCACTGGGTTACCTTTTTTGCTTCAACAAGGAGTCAGCCAATGTTTAACTTTTTCAAATCTAAAAAAGCCCCAGAGCGTCAGCTTACTGATCCAAGCCAATTACTCGTTGGTGATATGCTAACTGTGATTGATTCGTTCGCTTACCCAAGCTGGTTAAAAGGACAGACACTGCGTGTTATTGATGTGCAAACGTATCAGTACCAACGTAGTGCAGAGTATGAGCTGGTACTCGAGAGTGAATCTGGCCAAGTGGTGTTTTTGCAAATTGAATCAGATGACGGTGAGCAATGGGCAAACTTTGCGATCAAAATTCAACGCGACGATGTTGATGAGATTTTTACCCTTGATGAGTTCGCTCGTATTTTTGATGAAGACGAATTAACGGCAATTAACGTGCAAAATAGTCCGGAGCGTTTTAGTCACTTTTTAGCATCGAGCTACAAACAATCAGAAGCACCTTATGTGTGTTATTTCCATAATAAGGACTACCGCAATAAGCCTTTACCTCTTTATGAAGATGAAGGCGGTGAACCGTGTGAAATGATCTGTTTAAGCTCTGACGATGAATCGCATAGTTTAAATATTGAGATTTGGGAAGGCGGTGAAACAGAGGTATCACTGACGTTAACCAGACCAATTAGCGATATTGTTGACTTATTTCCTGGGGATGCCAAGTGAGTGATGCAAAAGCCAAATGGCAGCGTCAGGAGCAAGCCGTTAGAGCCACGCAAATGGCGTTTGATTTAAGTTCTGAAGTGCAAAAATCAATTAAGAAGCAAGCCATTGACCAAGAGCTTACGCCATCAGATATGATCCGTAAGATTTTGGAGCTCGACGTTAAGTCGAAAAAAACCAGACAGCGTTTATCGTTTAACTTAAATGATGAAGAGATTGCTTTATTGGCTGAGCGTTTTGGCGTTGCAGCCGATGATAAGCGTGCTGTGAAACAGCGCGTGGCTGAATTACTCATTGAACACAGTAAAAAAAGCTAAGGTTTTGCCTTTACTTCTTTAAGCCCTTACACTGAGACTAGATGTTTTAAAGAAGTGGCATGTCTGTGGATATTATTTTACTTGCGTATTTAGTTATTTTTGCATTATTTGGCACTGCAGCAAGTTACTTTGTTCGCTACATTTATGCTTACTGGGTGCATAATACAATGCAGGTTAAATACATATATAAGGCCGGGATTTGTATCATCAGCGTGGTGATAGTATCCGGCCTTATTGCATTATTTACTTAATCTCGATTGCTTGGCACTGCTGTGAAATACACAGCGATTGTACAGGCAGAACTGGTGAGCAATCGTTAACAGTTAATGCTTGATCAGATGACTTCTCAGCCGCTGTAATTCGCTCTGCAAGTTGCTCTGCTTGCTCTTGTGTGTTGTTTAACGTTGAATAAACCACATAGCGACTTGGGCCACCACATGCCCGCTCACCAACTTCTAACACTTTACATTGAAAGCTCGCAGTACAGCTATTATTACTAACGATATCGTTCAGCTGATCATTTAAATCACCTAGATCAACGCGTGCAGAGCTACCCGACGTTGTTGTTTCGCAACCGCTTAAAGCAATGCTTGCTAAAACAGTTGTGGTGATGAAAAGTTTCTTGAAAGTCGATGAACGAACCATTATTGCTTATTCCTTAGTATACACTTGCCGCTGAGCCTTCGATTCTAACACAAGTATTCTCAGAACACTGCGCACCTGGTGCGGTTAGATGCTGACAAATACTCATCATGTCGTTTGCTGCGTTAAATTGCTTTTCAAGGGCGGTGATATCTTTTGCAAGTTTTTCAACCTCAGCAGTGTCAGCTGTTTTAGTTGAATACACAATGAAACTACTTGGGCCGCCACAGGCACGACTACCAACAGGTAATACTTTACATTGGGTGCTGTTGTCACAGCTTGGATCATCGATTAATTGTTTAAGTTGCTCATGGGCAGAGCTAATAGTGGCTTTATCTGGGGCTGCTTTGGTCACTTCCTTAGCGTTTTTTATTTCAACGGCTTTTGGTGCCTCGACAAGTTTATTGTTGGTTGCCGTTGATTCGGCTTGTTCATTAGTTGCAGCGTCCGAGCACGCAGTTAATAACACAGGAAATAAAATTGCCAATAGTGGATAGCGCATAACATACCTAAAAATCGTTGAATAAGTACTCACTATCATACACATTGCTCAAAGTGGAGCAATAAAAACGTTAGCTTTCAGTAAGTAGCTCTGTATTCACAGAGCTACAGTAAGATAAAAGTTTTACACCTATCTGCAATAAATAGGTATTACAAACCACCTTGGGTTAGTTTGGCAGGGTTCAGTAACTCGCTCAGTTCTTCGCGCGAAATATCCGTATGCTCAGCAGCAACATCAATAATAGGACGACCTTCTTGATAAGCTAATTTGGCAATTTTTGCGGCTTTGCTATAGCCGATCACCGGATTAAGTGCAGTAACCAAAATTGGGTTTTTAGCGAGCGCTTTATCAACATTGCTTTGGTTTACTTTAAAGCTGGCAATCGCTTTATCTGCCAGTGCTTCACTGCTATTTGCCAACAGTTCGATACTTTGCAAAATGTTTAGGGCAATCACAGGTAGCATTACATTGAGCTCAAAGTTACCAGCTTGACCAGCCACTGTAATGGTCGCGTCATTGCCAATGACTTGTGCGCTGACCATAGCTGCCGCTTCAGGGATCACAGGGTTTACTTTACCCGGCATAATTGATGAACCTGGCTGTAAAGCCTCAAGCTCAATTTCTCCAAGCCCTGCAAGAGGGCCTGAGTTCATCCAGCGTAAGTCATTGGCTATTTTCATTTGTGCTACAGCAAGTACCTTTAGCTGGCCTGACAGCGCAACAATGGCATCTTGTGAGCCGATGTTATAAAAGAAGTTTTTGCTTGGGCTAAAGCGAATACCTACATTCTCACTCAAGTGTTGGCAAAACTCACCGGCAAACGCTGGGTCGGCATTTATGCCGGTACCAACTGCTGTGCCACCTTGTGCAAGTTCACAAACCCGCTCAAGAGCTTGGCGAATGCCTGCCATTGCATGATCCACTTGTAACTGCCATGCAGCCAGTGTTTGTGAAAAACTCACAGGCATTGCATCCATTAAATGAGTGCGACCGGTTTTAACAATATGGCCCACTTCGGCTTGTTTGTTTTGTAGGCTTTGACTGAGTTTATCGAGTTTAGGAAACAGCTCATAAATGATGTTAATAGCGCTACTTACAGCAATCGCAGTGGGGATCACATCATTTGAGCTTTGTCCCATGTTCACATCATCGTTGGGGTGAATGGTTTCCCCTGCAAACTGGCTCGCCAGCGTTGCTATAACTTCATTGGCATTCATATTTGAGCTAGTGCCAGAGCCTGTCTGAAATACATCAACAGGAAACTCTGAAAAATGCTTACCATCGATGACCTCTTTGCATGCTTGCTCAATGGCTTTGGCTTTACTTTGGCTCAAATGGCCTAAAGCAGCATTACTTTGCGCGGCAGCTTGCTTAATGTAGGCGAGGGCGGTGATAAATTGCTTAGGCATGGCTAAGCCACTAATTTGAAAATTGTTGATAGCGCGTTGCGTTTGAGCTTGATACAACGCATTGGCAGGGACTTGTAGCTCACCCATGCTATCTGATTCGGTTCTAAATTGGCTCATAAACACTCCTAAATCGGGTTAAATTCTTGGCTGAGAAGGCACGCTTCTCGCTCCAAACTGAAATACTTTTCAATACAGTTATGAGTTTTGTAGTAACGCTTTAGCACAAGTTGCGGTTTATAAAGCTGGGCCAAACATTGTTTACGAATTGCATTATGCACTAATGAATCACACATCTTTTCAAGTAGTTCATGAAAGGTGCGTCTTAGATACAGCTCTTGCAAAATAAAGTTGTGATGCTTTTCGTAATAGCGTGCAATGTTTAAACCCGCTTCAACATAGTTAGCAACAAGCGCAGGGGCATGTAACCCAGGTCTTTGGCAAACACATTTCATTTGCCGCTGATAATGGAGCATAGCATTGTGAGAGTGCATAGAAAAACCGATTAACTGTAATGATAATTGTTATCATTACAGTTAATCGGTTTTAGTGCAATTCTTATATAAAGAAGCTAAGACTGAATGGATTAACTGTGTGTGATTAATTGTAGCCGAGAATAAAAATCTGGTCTGTTTCATGTTTTTTCGGCGCCTGTACATTTTCTTTGTTACATTGAGAAAGAAGATCGATCACGGTTGCTCTGTCGTCACAACTTGTTAAGGCGGCTTTTTCGCTTTCAGCTCGTTCGCTGGCTGCAAGTGCTGCATCTACAGCGGTGTAGGGTGAGATAGTCATAATATTGCTCCTATTGATTAATTCACTTAAGAAATAGCATAAGCTGTACCAATATTGATCAATAAATTTAACTAGTTGAAAATAATGGTTTTATATTTTTAACTAATAAATTCACCGCGACTTTATTATTTATTTTTGCTTTACTGTTGTGCATTAATTACCAAACATGGTGCACTAATTTGTATGGATAAACCCTTCTCTCAAGCCTGTGAAAACAACAAATTACCTATTTTAAACGTATTAGAAGCGTTCTTTTCTGATGTGACGGATGTATTAGAAGTCGGCTCAGGTACTGGGCAACATAGTGTGCATTTTGCAACGCATTTAGCACATTTGCAGTGGCATTGTAGTGATCGCGAGGTTAATCACCCGGGGATTTTACAATGGCATCAAGAAGCTGATTTAACTAACTTGCATGCGCCACTCATACTCGACCTTAATGATCCTTGGCCGGTTGAAACAGTGAATGCCATTTTCACTGCCAATACAATGCACATTATTAGCTGGCCACTGGTGGAGCGCTTTTTCCAAGGTGTAGCAAAGCATTTAGCGCCTAAAGGTAAATTGTGTATTTATGGACCATTTAAGTACCAAGGTAAGTATACCAGTGCCAGTAATGCTGAATTCGATGCGTTTTTAAAACAGCAAGATGCACATAGTGCAATCCGTGATTTTGAAGCGATTTGCCAACTCGCAGAGCAAGCTGGCTTAACCTTGGTTGAAGATGTGCAAATGCCAGCGAATAACCAATTATTGCTGTTTAAAAGGCAGTAAGCTTTCGCATTGGGCTTTATAGAGCGCCATATGTTGGCGTTCTCTATTAATAAAATCACTAATGGCAGCTGCAAACTCAGTGTGTTGAATATGATGCAGTGAATAGGTATTTACGGGCTTAAAACCGCGACTTATTTTATGCTCACCTTGCGCGCCAGAATGGAACTGCTTAAGTTTGTTGGTAATACAGTACTCAATACCTTGGTAATAGCAAAGCTCAAAGTGCAAACTATCAAGCTCATAGTTCGTTCCCCAGTATCGACCATATAAACAATTCTGATCTTTAAAACTGAGTGTGGCGGCAATCACCTCTCCTTGATACTTAGCGAACATTAACACCAGTTTGTCGGCCATGCTTTGCTGTAATAGCTCAAAAAAGGCGGTATTCAAATAACCATTGTGGCCTGAGCGCTTCAAATAGGTTTGGCGGTAAAAATGACTAAATTGCTGCATGTGCTGTTTGCTGATGTTAGCACCTTCGAGCCATTCTACGGTTATCTGTTGTTCAGTTATTTTTGCGCGTTCTTTTTTGAGCGATTTACGCTTTCTTGCGGTGAGTGAAGCTAAAAAGTCCTCAAAGTCATTATAGCCTTCATTAAACCACTGAAACTGCACGCCATGACGTTGCATTACGGTGTTGCTAGTTAATGCAGTCGCTTGTTGCTGGTGGCAAAAATTTATATGCCAACCTGACCAGTCTAATTGCGCTGCTGTTGCTGTGAGTATGTGCTGAATGTACGCATAGACTTCAGCGGGCTTATTGTGATTTATACTAATTCGTTGCCCTGCAATAGGTGTGAATGGTACGCCACACAGCCATTTGGGGTAATACTCTAAGCCATGTTGTTGATAGGCTTCAGCCCAAGCCCAGTCAAATACATATTCACCATAAGAGTGGTGTTTTAGATACCCGGGTAGTAAGGCTATAACCTGTTCTTGCTGGTAAATTGCTAGGTGCATGGGTTGCCAGCCCGACTCTTCACTCACACAGCCTGCTTGTTCTAAAGCCGCTAAAAAAGCGTGATCGGTAAAAGGCGAATCATCAAAAAATGATTGCCATAGAGTGGCATCAATCTCGCTTATTTGATTAAACCAGCGGTGGTTAAACTCACTCATTGTGCAGCCGATTCAATATCTTTGATAAAATTGTTGATATGCATAGCAAGCTTATCGAAATAAGGGTTAAACGTGAGTCGTGCAAAGGGCTTGTGCGCTTGTAAATTTTCGGCTGTGCGCTCACCCATCACAACGTCTTTTTGGTATTTGCAGGCTGTATAAAGCGTGTCGTCATCTAAGTAGCTTCCGCAATTGCGATACAAAGCTTTACGACCGTAGTAAGGGTTGCTGGGTTTATTAACAATACCAATGTGTGACATCCCTTTGATTTTTTTACAGTCATCGGTGTCGCAGTCATCACGAATTATTTGGTAATCAGCTGGAAAGCTAGCTGGGATGTTTTTGTCATCCCCATAGTATAAAAGGCGATCAAGCTGATTATTCTTGCGCGTTTTTGGGTCGTGCAGCTTAGTTAAAATCTTAAAGGTTGCTTGGTTATCTATTGTGGTGTCAATATCACTAAAGGTACTAAATATCGCTACATTAGGCAGTTGGCGATGACGTAGTTCATCAAGGCTAATACGGCTCATTGCTTCGTGACTAGCTGAGGCTGCACTAAATGGAAACGACTCATACTTGGCAAAATCAAGGTCTGCGTCTTTATCAATCCAATTCACAAATGGAATCGCATCGACCCATTTCGCCAGCCAACCGTTTTTATTGTGTGGCTCGCTTGCAGGTGAAAACAACATAGCAGCCGTAATTTTATTATCGACCGGGCCTTGAGTTAAGTAATCAATAACCAGTGCAGCACCCGTTGAGTAGCCCCCTAATATCACCTGATCAAAGTCTTTTAATGTGCGCTCAATGGCATACACGCTAGCCTTTTGCCAATCATCGGCATCGATGTCTCTAAGTGCTGCAGGAGCGGTACCATGCCCAGGGAGTAAAATTGTGCGTACCGTATAACCTTGTTGATAATACACTTGTGCAAGGTCGTGATAGGTAAAGGGTGAGTCGGTTAAACCGTGGATCAAGAGCACCGCTTTACGGCTATCGGCCTGTTTAAGTTCAAATGGGCTTATTAAATCAGCAACAGTTGCGTTAGCTGGTCGAGCGCCTTGTGCAACAAGTTGCTGATAGGTGTCTGTGTAAACAGGGCATGGCAAACTAGCACGCGGATTTTCGCTACTAATTTGCAGGTACGCAGCGGTTAAATAGTCACTAAATGCTTGCTCGATATTATAGCTAAAGGTGCTATGGGTTCGTGGTAATGGCTCTCTAAATAGTCCTTCGCGCTTACTTTTCATCATCAGCTCTTGGTCTTCAAGCTGAGTAAGGCAGGTTTGTTGTTGCGCCATTAATGAGCTGCTAAAGAGCCCACTGATGGCCCAAGAGATAGCAACTAAGTTGATGAATTTCATATTTTAAGCATCCTTTTAAAGCCTGTTTTTAGCTTATCGAGTTATGTTTTATTTGCAAGCAAGCTGCGTCAAGCGAGCGGTAAATGACGCTTAGTGAACGCTTGTTTTAAGACCACTGTCGATTCGATGTTGGCAATACAATCAATACTACCTAATTTATGTTTCACAAAGCTTTCATAGCTTTCTAAGTCAGCAGCAACGATCTTCAGCAAGTAATCATAACTGCCTGAAATAACAGAGCACTCAAGCACATATTCAAGCTTCTCAACCTGCTGTTCAAATTGCTCAGCAGCGGCAACAGAGTTCTGGTTTAAGCGAACAAAGGCATAAACAGACACATTTAAATCAACGGCTTTAGGATTGATGGCAGCATGGTAACCACTGATCACATTTGCTGATTCGAGCTTTTTAATGCGGCGAAGGCAAGGGGTATCTGACAGGCTAACCGAGTGTGCCAGCTCTGAGACAGAAGTTCTCGCATTATCTTGTAAAGCATTAAGTAATTGTTGGTCTTTTTTATCTAATTTCATTTTTATTTGAGTGACTTTCACTAATCTAGATGGATTCTAGTCTATATTTTGGCGATTAGCACTCATTGAACTCTGTTAACATTATCGCAATATAATTATTTTGGAGTGAGCCTGTGACTGAGAACACCAAGGCATTTGATAGCTGGCTTCGCACCCGTTTTGTTGAGATCAACAGCGAATTAGAAAAACTATATTGGCAACAAGACGATAAAGCGAATGTAGAGGGTGTCGGTGAGCACCTTAAATGTCAATTAGAGCAAGAGGGTAATGAGCATATTCGTGCCTTACTGGCAGAGGGCAATACCGATGAAGGCTTTGATAACGCCTTCGATTTATTAGGCAATGTTGGCTTGTATATGGCGGCATGCCGTCGACATGAAATCACTGAGCCTTCTCGTGAAACAAGTTCACCGCTTGTTGAAGCCTCTGCGTTGGCAATGCACATTGGTGCATCTATTGGTGTAACCCCGCGTTTTGCAACGGCGCATTTAACCACCCACAATAAAGCGGTTGATGGTTTGTATAAGCGCTTTACTGACCTTGAAGATGAGAAAATCTTTGTCGATTACAACACTAAGGGCATTTTAGCGTATAAGCGCGCGGCAGATGCTTTATTAAAAATTCAGCCATTAGGGATATCGCACCCTATCACGGCTGATTTACTCACAGTAGCAAAACAAGCGCTGCTTGATGTGATTGAGTCGAACAATACACTATACAACAAGCTCGATACAGACCGCTTTTTCTATTGTGTTCGTCCGTATTACAAGCCGTATCGAGTAGGTAAAGAGGTATATCGAGGTGCGAACGCCGGTGATTTTGCGGGCATAAATGTCATTGATTTATTACTTGGTCTTTGTTTTGCTAATGAACCTAGTTACTCGCAAATGCTGGTGGATAAATTCTTGTATATGATGCCTGAAGATCAGCAGATCCTGCGTGAAAGCATGCGTATGACAAGTATTATGGATGACTTCTTAGCCGCAGAAGCTGAGCGCGATAGTGAATGGTTACAAACTAACTTAAAGCTGTTCATTCAAGTGTGTAAACTGCATGGTGATACTGCCATTGGCCACCATAATCAATTGGTCAGTAAATACATAGCGCAGCCTTCACAGCAAATGCAGCAACAACATATGGATAAAGTCACAGCCAGTGGGCCGCCTTTGCATGTGTTACTAAACTCACTAGAGCAGTTGCGTGATCGCCGTGCGGCAGCAAAGCGGGATGATATTCGCACCCGTTTCGATGACTTAACTAAGTTAAAACAGTGGATTAAGTAATGAACAAAAACGATTTTGTAATTCCACAAGGCAGCTATTTGCTTAACCACTCTGTTGGAAGACCATTAAAATCTGCTGAGCAGCATTTTCATCAGCAGTTTTTTGCCGCTTGGCAAAATGAAAATAAAGAGCCATGGCAACAGTGGCTGCAAGGTGTTGAGGCGTTTACGAGTAGTCTCGCTAAATTATTTAACTCGCACAGTGAGCTATTTTGCCCACAAGTTAACTTATCGAGTGGTTTAACTAAGCTGTTGATGTCGCACCCGCGACTGCAACAAGAAAATTGCAAAGTGTTGATGGCAGAAAGTGATTTTCCAAGCATGGGTTTTGCAATGCAAAAAGCTCTACCTGAAAGTGCTGAAATCGTGTTTATTGGTAAGCATGAAGACTTAACCGATGTTCAGGTTTGGCAGTCATATTTAGCGAAAAATGATATTGATTTAGTCTTTATTAGCCATGTTTATTCAAACACGGGTCAGCAAGCGCCTATTCACGAAATTATAAATATCGCGAAACAACACAACACATTGAGCTTACTTGATGTTGCACAGTCTGCGGGCATTTTAGAGGTCGACTTAACTAAGCTTGATGCCGATTTTATGTTGGGCTCGAGTGTCAAATGGCTATGTGGTGGACCGGGTGCTGCTTATTTATGGGTTAACCGCAAGCAGCTATCACTTTGTCAGCCACAAGATGTTGGCTGGTTTTCTCATCAAAATCCGTTTGAGTTTGATATTAAGCACTTTGCTTATCATCAAACCGCGTTGCGCTTTTGGGGCGGTACCCCTTCAGTTGCACCTTATATTTTGGCTTCGCATAGTATTAATTACTTTGCTGATCTTGGTATTGAGAAAGTACGTGCTCATAACTTAGCAATGCTCGTGCAGTTTCATGATCAATTAGCTGATTATATGCGTTCACCAATACAGGCTGACAGATGTTCTGGAACGGCCATTATGCATTTTGGCGAGCAACAAGCGGCTGTTAAAGCTGCGCTTGAGGCTGCGAATATTGCGGTTGATGAACGTCACTTAGGCTTAAGAGTCTCTGCTCATATTTATAATGATCAGCAGGATATAGATACTTTTATCATGACTGTGAAAAGGGCCTTATACCAACGCGCTTAATTAAGTGAGCTCTTTTGAGGCAATAAAACCTTGTTGATAACAAGGCAAAAATTTCGTAGTTAAGTTGTTCTTAATGAAAAATTTTTAACGCAGGTAGCGACAGGTTTTATCCCTCAAAATGATTAAGTATTATTGCGAGTTGGTATTACGTTAAGAGCTTGTCGAACCTTTGCTTTGACAGAACGCCAGTGCGTCATTGGTTTTTCGGGGACCAGCGCTAAAATTTGCTCAAAGTCGATGTCATCAATACTAACTTCGTTACTGTGGGCAAACATAATTCGTTTTGGTTGCAGCGCTTTTAGCATCAACAAAGAGTTTAAATACAGCTTTGGGTAAAAAACAGGAAAGGGTGGCACAAGCTGCCCTTTTACTTTTACTAATAAATCAGCAATGTAAATTCGCTCGCTAGGAATATGATACAGACTAATATCTCGGTCGGTATGACCTGGGCTATGCAGTGCTTGCCAATCGTCAAAGCCGGGTAGGGTTGCATCAGTGGCAAGGTAATAGTCAGCATCTAAATGGCGGCTGTACCAAAGATTGTGGCGTTTTTTATTTAACCTACCGGCGACCCACCAAGCCAAAGCAATATCGGTTAAATGCATTAAGAAACCATCAATGCCTCTATACCATTGCCCTGGGGCGTTCGACGTAGCTATTTTTCCACCGCTTAACTTTCTTAATGCATGCGCTCCACCGGCATGATCTGGGTGCATATGGGTGACTACTATTAGTTTTAAGTCTGTGATGGGGCGCTTGAGTTGTTCGGTAATATAGTCAAATACAGTATCAACATCAGCACGGCAACAACCATCAAGCAGCATTAGTTTGTCTGGGTATTCAACCAAATAGATATTTTGGATATAACCTTCGAGCGTATGAATTTGCAAAACGATTGATCCCTAAACTAAATCAGCAAATGTTGTTATATCATGTCTGACCAGTTTTGGTAAGCTAGACTAATTGGATTGCGTGCCTCGCTCTTTGAGCTGTTTTTTGGTTTCTTCTAGCTGTGCTACCTGTTTTTCGAGGGGGGCGATTTGGCTTTTATAATAAGCATTAATACGTTCGCTTTGTTTGCTAATAGCATCATCAATAGACGCTGCGCCTAACCTGTTTGCGGCATCTTGTGTCATATTATTGAGTTTACCAATGCGCTCACTCTGTTGTTTTTGTAGTTCTTTGATCTCTAACTGAAGGCGGTCTATTTCGCGATCGGCTTTTTGAATTTTTAAATAATCTTCAACACTTAAGTCTGCAGGTTTTTGTGGATTTGGCGGCTGCTCTGTGGCTGGGGGTTGGTTACTTGCGGGTGGTGGTGCAATTTTTACTATTGCTGCATCTTTACCACAAGGCTGCTCTGTAAAGGTGGCAACCCCGTCAATCATGCACTTATAAATAGTGGCTTGACTGTTGGCGCTGGCAGATAGGGCAAGAGTAAAAAATGCAAAACGAAACATAGCATCACTTTGTGTAGCAAATAGATACTTAGCATGCATGAAATATAATGAAGTGTGCAAGTTTTCGGGCATAAAAAAACCGCTTAAAAGCGGTTTTTAATAATAAAATGGTGGAGAAGGAGGGATTCGAACCCTCGATAGAGCTACAAACCCTATACTCCCTTAGCAGGGGAGCGCCTTCGGCCACTCGGCCACCTCTCCAGCGCATAATTCTGATTGTAATTTGCTGAAATTACTCAACAAATAAAAATAAGTGGTGGAGAGATAGGGATTTGAACCCTAGAGGGGCTACAAACCCCTGCCGGTTTTCAAGACCGGTGCATTCGACCACTCTGCCATCTCTCCACATCGTGATGCGAGAATAATACTTAGCTGAATCGGCTGTGTAAATAGGAAAAAGTTTGTTTGCTTGTTTTTTGAGCGTAAAGAGGGTGTTTTTTGTAAAAAGGTTTAATTATTTGCTGTTTTTAACTTAAAAGAAGGGGTTGGGGCAGTAAACGGAGGAGCTAAAGAAGGATCTTCGTTAGTGGTTGGGTGTTTACTGCACCGATAAAGTAACCATGGTTGGGGATTACTTGTGTTGTACTGCGCCGCCAAGAGCTAACTTTTTGCCGTAGCGATTTAGTTTTGCCAACATTTTTGCTTTGCGGTTTGTTGGTTTTACGGCAACATGAGCTGCAGCGTTTTGGTTTAATGTATTAATTGGGTTCATTACTTTGCTCCGGGTTGTGTTTGGTTGAAAACGTGAGTATTTTGCAACCAAACTGGACAAAAATAAAACGATAAAAATTGAGTCTGCCGGATAACTTTTTCTAATCCGAAAGCCTTTTATTAACATGGGGTTAAGTTTTAAATACACATTGATCTGCATGCTTATGCAATTGCATTTGCGTTGAAGTATAAGTAAGTAAAGGTTTTTAGCTTTTGGTGTTTTTATTTATGCGTTTTTAGAGTGAGAAAGTGACTAATTATTCAGATTAATATAATTTGAACGAGCGTGGTGTTTTTGCCATGCAAGAAAAGAAGTAACCGTTGATGTTGATAATAATAAAGCCAAGTGACAAAAAAAATCATAAAAACAGTGTTGATTGGCTACTAAAAGAATGTAAAAAAAGACAGATTGAGCCTGAATTGTATTTAACCACAGGCAAGTTTGAGAATGATTGCGCTGATATTGCGCATTTGGCTAAAAACCAGAGTCAAGTTGTGGTGATTGGTGGTGATGGGACGCTGCATTTAGCCGTTAATGCATTAATGACGAGTCGCTGTTCTATCGCGTTAATTCCAGCAGGCACAGGAAATGATTTTGCGCGTGGCTTTGCGTGTAAAAAACAGGCTTGGTATGACGCTGTTTTTAATAGCCGTACAGAATTAATCGATGTTGGACAAATCAATCAGCGCTATTTTATTAATGTGGCGGGAATAGGGTTTGACGCTGAAGTCGTGACGCAACTAAATAAAGCCGGAAGTTTTAGCTCGTTTGGCTACACTTGGCAGGGCATCAAACAGCTATTTTCATTTCGGGCACGCTCACTTAAGGGGGAGTTTAATGGTAAAGCACTCAACTACAGTAATTTAGCGACGATTTTTGCTAATCATCATTACTTTGGTGGTGGCTTAAAGATTGCCCCTCGGGCAAAGTTAAATGATGGTCAGCTTGATTGCTACTGCATGCCAGCTGGCGGTTTATTGAAAAACCTGCTCAGCTTTTTGTATTTACTGCTCGTAAAGCATCATAGTTTGCACGCGCTGGAATATACCTGTTTAACGACTGCCGAGATCACCACGAAAGGGCTGGCTATAGAAGCCGATGGTGAGCTCGTTGGCTTTACTCCGGCTAAAGTTAAGATTCACAAACAAGCACTTCGTTTTCATGTGCCATAAAAAAGCGCCGGCAAAATTTGCCAGCGCTTGGTGTTAGAGGCGACATAGTCACTTCTAACTGGGGACGGAGCTTTTTTGCTGCAGATTACGTGCAGCAAAAAATGCTTTAATTTGTCGAGTAGGTGTCAGCACGATAGCATTTCCGAATAACACCAAGCTAAATCCCATAAAGGTATTCGCTTGCCATTCGAATCCTTCAAATAAGGTACTTAAGACCACTGCAACCAGCGGGAATAATACGATTACATAGCTTGCTCGCTCAGGGCCGATATTTTTAAGTAGCGCGAAGTAACAAGCAAATGCGATTACGGTACCAAATACTGCTAAATAGAAGAGCGATACCCAATAGCTGGTTGGGGCATTCAATGTCAGCTCAACGTCGCTTACTAAAACATAAGCTGCTAGCCCTAAAGCGCTGTATAACATACCCCAGGCATTGCCTTGAAGTACGCCAATATTACGCTGAGAGTTTCGAACACTGACCATATTCCCCAATGAAGCCACAAAGGTCCCAGACAGCGCAAGTAGTAACCCGACCAATGCACCATTACTCAAGTCGAATTGCTGAATTTGTGGCCAAAATAAGCTGGCAATACCCATTACGCCAAGTAGAGCCCCAAAGTAAATTCGTTTCGCAATTGGTTTTGCGAAGAACAAGCGGGTGTTAATAATGTTCATCAATAGCAACATCGAAAACGCTATTGAGGCCATTGCTGAGGTGAGATAGTTCTGCGCCCAATACAGCACTAAATAATTTAAACCAAAGTTAAATAAGGCTAATAAAGCAAAAAATCCGTGATCACGCAGTGAATAATGCATAGGTAGCTTTTTCATGAGCACAAAGGCCCACATTAAAATAGCTGCAATGGCAAAGCGGTAAAATAAAGAGACCTCAACAGCGACATCACCCAGTTGAAACTCAATAGCTAGCCAAGTCGATCCCCAGATCAGTACTGTAGCAAGGTAGAGAGCGGCGCTTTTCATAGTTAGTACCCAAAAATTGAAAGTATGTTCATTTTAATCCTCTTCTGTATACTTAACATATACAGAAAACTAGAAATGCAACCTATACAGTTTGGTGAGCTATGTCACAAGTTATCAGTCGTAGTAACAGTGAGTTCTTATATCAACAAGTTATTCAGCTAGTTAGAGATCTTTGCTTGCAAGGCTCGTTATTACCGGGTGAAAAGTTACCTTCGCTCAGAAAAATGGCAGACAAGCTCAACATCAGTATTCCTACTGTAAAACAAGCGTATCAATTACTTGAAGGGCAAGGATTGATTGAAGCAAGAGAAAAGTCAGGGTACTTTTTAAAGTCTTCACAGTTAAATCAGTCACGACCAAAGCGAGTTAGGCTCAGTCGAGAGCCGACCACAGTCAATAAGCAAGGCTTGATTGAGCAAGTCTACAGCGCTATCCATAAAGCTAATGTGGTGCCATTTGGTATCGCCAACCCTGTGGCTGCTGCACCGACAGATAAAGCACTGGCACGAACAATGCGCCGAGTAATGACATTAGCGGGCGCATCGGCAATTAATTACGGGCCGATGGATGGCTTTGCACCACTTAAAAAACAGCTCATTCATCGCTATCTGGACTTTGGTATTGGGGTTGATAGCGATGAATTAGTGATCACCAATGGTGCTCAAGAGGCACTGGCGATTGCCCTTAAGTGTGTGGCTAAACCCGGTGATGTTATTGCTATCGAGTCGCCTTGTTATTTTGGCATTATCGAGTTAATTGAAAGCTTAGGTTTAAAGGCACTGGAAATACCGCTGTGTCCTGATGAAGGAATATGGCTAGATGACTTGGCTCAAGCACTCGATGAACATGATATAAAAGCCTGTGTGTTTTCAACCTCATTAAATAACCCAGTTGGCAGTTTTATGCCTGAAGCCAAGCGTGAGCAATTAGTGGCACTTTTAGAGCAGCGCGAAGTGGTGCTTATTGAGGATGATGTTTATGGCGACTTACATTTTACGGCTAAGCGCGCCACACCTGCACAAGCCTATTCAAAAAAGGGTTTAGTGATCACCTGCGCGTCGTTTTCAAAAACAGCCGCACCTAGTTACCGCATAGGTTGGATCATTGCCGGTAAGTTTGCAGAGCAAGCAAGACGACATAAACGCGCGCTTAGTTGCTCTGCGCCACTTATAAACCAGTGGACCTTGTATGAGTTTATAGCCAGCGGTGAGTACGACCGTAACATTCGTTTGCTTAGACAGCGCTTAAGTACCAACAAAGAAAGAATGATTTGGTGCCTGCAGCAATATATGCCTAATTGTGCGCGTATAAGTAACCCGCAAGGGGGCTGTGTTATCTGGGTTGACCTTGGTAGCCAATATGATGCGGTAAAGTTATTCCACTTGGCATTAGAGGCGGGGATCAGTATTACTCCGGGGTTGATATTCTCAGCGGGTAAAAAGTACCGTAGCTGTTTTCGCTTAAGTTATGGCTTGCCTTGGTCTGAAAACTTAGAGCAGGCGATTAAAACGTTATCGCAACTGACTGTGCTGGCCAAAAAATAAAAAAGCGCAGAGCAAGCTCTGCGCGAAAGGACCAAGTGTTTTGGTTCAGGGATGTTAATTCATTACTCTGCGTTCTGTTTGAAAGTAAATAGTTGATACTCTTTTAGCTCTGGTACTAGTACCACTAATTCTTGTTCTTTATGAGCGATATCAGCAAAGCTGCCGCATAATGCATCTGCACGTTCTTCAAGTTGAGCTGCCTGTGTTTCTACGCGTGCTTCTATTTGTGCGCCCATGTTTTCCATACGTTGCTCAAACTCATCCATGTCGCCACCTGAACCTAAAAGCTCAGAACCTAGCGCAATTAAAATACTGCCCATCGATTGCATCATGGCTGACTCTACAGCCGATTCAATTTGCTCATCGAATTGGTCTTCAAAGTTTTGGCCAAATTTTTCGAAATTTTGCTGACCCATGGTAAACGCACCTTGCTGATAGAAGGCGTTTTGCACTTCTACACTGATATCGTCCATTAATTCTGAAATGTCGTTTAGGCCATCAATATTGAAAGCATTTGATACTTCTTCAATTGCTACGCCTGCTATTTTTACGCCATCAAGTGCGATATTTGCTACTTCAGGAAGTTGGCTGCGTAAGCTGTCTGAGTAATCTGCAATTGCTTGCTGTTGTGAAGCATCAAGCGACACGCTTTGACCATCGATATATAAAGTGTGTTGATCGATGATTTTCATAGTACGATTATCGGCTGTGTATACTTCTAACTCGCTTGGTGTGATGCGTACATCATTTATAAATTCAACATCACACTGCTCACCGCTGAATGAAATATTTGTATCATTATCGTTATGAGCCATTGCGCTGGTAGCGATAAATAAAGAACTTACTAACAATAACTTTTTCATTTTTTTCTTTCCTGTTTGAAATGACACAAATACATAATCAAATTGAATGCCATAATTTATAAGTTCAATTAATTCAATGGTTTGATGTGTTTTTATGATTTTTTGAAAATTGCGGTCAATAATTTTTTAACCACTTTTTAGTCAAATTAACTAAAAAATACACATGCATAAATGACTCTTATCGAAACGATAAAAAACTCTCACTTTTCAGAAATCAAATTTAGCGCTATTTATTCACAATATTGACATATGACCTATTTAGCATGGGTGTATGGCTTTATTTTGGTGGTTTTTTAGATACTAAATTACTACTGAGCTTTTTAATCTTTGCCAATTCATCGAGCAAATTTTAATCTCAAGAATTGGTCTCAAACACTTTATGGAGTGGGTTGTGGGTAAGACATTTAGTTATGACGCGCTAGATGACGATTTTGTTGAAGACGAGTACGAAATGGTCGGGCGTAATCAACACGACAAGAAAAAGCAACGCGTTAAGAAGAAGTTGGAAGACTATCTTGAACAAAAACGCTTGCGTAGAAACTTAGGCGATGACGACTTTGACGAGTACTTGAATGACTAAGCATAAATTTAGATAAAGAGGCAATTTGCCTCTTTATTGCTTTTAGACTTTGTTATTTGCCCAGTGCAGCTGCGATGTCTGATTCGAGCTGTTCAGGCTTTGTCAGTGGCGCATATCGCTTAATTGCTTTGCCATCTTTACCAATTAAAAATTTGGTGAAGTTCCATTTTATTTTGCGGGTGATAAAGCCCGGTAACTCTGATTTTAGGTATCTAAAAACAGGGTGAGCATGTTCGCCATTCACATCGACTTTGCTCATCATTAAAAAGCTAACGCCATAGTTAATGAGGCAGCCTTCTTTAATTTCCTTCGCATCCCCAGGTTCTTGTTTGCCAAATTGGTTACAAGGAAAACCAATTATTACTAAGCCTTGCTCATGATACTTTTCATGTAGTGCTTGTAAGCCTTCATATTGTGGAGTGAAGCCACATTTACTTGCAGTGTTTACAACAAGTACGACCTTGTTTTCAAAATCAGAAAAGTCAACGGTTTGGCCTTGCAGGCTGGTAGCTGAGAGTTGGTGAAATTCGCTCATAGTGATAACTTTTTATTATTGTTGCATTGATTCTAACTTGCTTGGCATTTTTCTAAAAGGGTAAATTTTAATCAGCGTCTTTTCTTACTTGGGGATAAGCATCGCAGCTAACTTAAAATTATAAATAATCCCATTCCTGCCAGTGTTGTGTAGTATATGTTATGTGTTTTATAGGCCACGATAACAGACACAACAGCAGCACTTTGGTAAGGATTTTGCCAATCTAGATTTGTCCCTTCGTCATTAATAAACACAATGGGCACCCAAATTGCGGTGAGTACGGCAGGGGCGCTAAAACTTAAAAATTGCTGCATTTTCGAGCCGACTTTAAACGGTAATGCGCGGTGTAAAAATAAGTAACGTGTGAAGAAGGTGATACACGCCATTAATAAAATGGTGATCATCATTGTGTATGCTCCTCTTTTGCTTGCCAGCGACTAATTAGATAACCCACTGTCATAGCGATAAGAGCCGCGGTGACAAGCCAAAGTTGAAAGCCCTGACTTTTTAATAGCGTTGCAACAACGCCTGCGGTGATCACTGTAGCCAGTGTCGCCAGGTTCTTTACTCCCGGAATAACTAAAGCAATAAACGTAGCAGCGATGGCAAAATCAAGGCCAAGGTGTGTTAAATCGGGAAGGAGACTTCCTGCGACAATACCTAGCAAGGTCCAGATATTCCATGCAATATAAAAACTAAAACCGGCACTGAGTGCGTAAATAAGGCGTACTTTCGTTCGGTACGCTTTGCGATGGTGCGAAAAAGCAAATAATTCATCGGTTAGTACAAAACTCACTGGCAATCGCCAACGAAAGGGTTGATCTATGACTTTGTGGCGAATAGCTAAACCATATAAAAAGTGCCGTGAGCTAATAATGAGTGTGGTAAATAAGATGGTTAAAAGCGGCGTATTGCCGGCCATTAATTCAATCGCAACGAGCTGTGCTGAACCTGCAAATACCAACAACGACATAGCTTGTGTTTCTAAAGCACTGAAACCATTTTGAACAGCTAACGAGCCACATAAAATTCCCCAAGGTAACACCGCAAGGCATAAGGGGAGCATGTCGAAAAATCCTTTTAGCAAGGCTCTTATTGTTGATTTATGCATCTTATCGCTCATGTTTGTTGTTATGGCTCAGATCAAAACAGCTGAAATAGAGGTGTGTCAAAATAACTGAAGTTTGCAATAATGTATAGCCGAGCCTGTTGCTGAAATCATTAGCATCTTTTAAAGGGAAAGTTACAATGTCAAAAGTTAAAGTATGGGATGGCTTTATAAGAAGCTTCCATTGGTTATTAGTTGCCGCCATCGCAACACTCTATTTTAGTGCTGAAGAAGGTATGTTGGAGCTGCATTTTACTGCAGGCTACTTCACTCTAGCGCTTATTATTACACGTCTTGTTTGGGGCATTATTGGTAGTAAAACGGCAAAGCTCTCTGCACTTATTCACTCTCCTGTTGCTGCAATTAAGTCATTTACAAGCAATGTACATAAAGCGGGTCATGGCGCAGCGGGTAGTTATATGGTGATAGCCTTTTTTGCGCTACTCATCGTACAGTTAACCTCTGGCTTAATGACCAGTGACGATATTTTAACGGATGGCCCGCTGGTGGCGCATGTATCCTCTGATACCGTAGAGTTTGCGGGTTGGCTCCATCATTTAAACTTTGATATTTTGTTGTATGCCATTGTGTTGCATGTATTAGCGATTGTGATTTACCGCATTAAGGGAAAAAACTTAGTGAAACCTATGCTAACGGGTAATAGTGAGCAAGTTGCGGTTACTGAGCCTGTTACTAAATCACCGTTGATAGCTTTTGTTATTTTTGCAGTGTGCTTAGTGGTGCTATTTACGACTTGGGGTGCAGAGCCACTCAGCTATTTGCTTGGCTAGGTAATTTAAGACATTAAAAAAGGCGCTAATAAGCGCCTTTTTAGTTTAAGTTTTTAACTAGTCTTTGAAAGACTTATGGCAATCTTTACAGCCTTTAGCCCATGCGCCAAATGCTTTACCAATTACTTTTTTATCGCCACTTTGCGCTGCAACTGCTAGCTCATCAGCATATTGTTGGAAAGCAACTGCTTTTTTCATAAAGGTTTCGTTGTCGCTCCATACAGCTGCAAGCGCAGATGTATCACCCTTATCAGAACCCGCTACGAAAGCTTCCCAAGGCATTTTAGATAATGCCGCTGCATTGTCGGCACGCTTTTGAAAACGTTCTGCATCAAAAGGTACTTTTCCTTTTAGCATATCGCCCATGTCACCAATTTGTACGCGGATCATTGAAAATGCAGCCTGACGATACTCGATTGCATCGCTTGGCTCTTCAAATACTGAATTTGCTGATGCGCCAAGTGCCATTGTAGATAGCATTGCACCCACTACTAATTGTTTTAATTTCATTCCTTTTGCCCCTTAAGATGTCATAAAAGTAAACTAACTGAGTTTTATCTTAGCTCAATATAATATTCAAGTGTATCGCGGTTAATCTTAACTTAAGTTTAATTTAATCATTTATATCAATATCAGCGAAGATCATGCCGCGGCGCATGCTTCTTGTTGCTAAGAAAACCTCGCATAGTAAAGATAAAAATCCACATATCAAAAGCGCCATAGCAGCCACAAAGCAGCTAGCAATTGTCACGCTCAAGTTGATAGATTGAATATGCGATAAAAATAGACACATAACCACAGCACATACTAATAAGGCACTGAGTACACTTAGACTAAATGCAATATGGATGCAGCGAGAGCGTTTCAACAGTGCCCTTAGCTCCGTTGTTAATGACTTATTGAAGTCTTCATCGGTACTGACTTTAAGCTTGCGCTCTAATTGCCTCGCTCGGTCAGTAATACGCGCTAAGCGATTGGAAAGTACCCCTAGCGTTGCTGCTATACCGGTAATTAAAAAGACGGGTGCAACAGCCGTTTGAATTACTTTTGCCATGGTAAGAATGTTGATAACTTCTGAATTCATTTGATAGTACTCTATTTACAAGGCTTTCGTTTACAAACGTTTACAACCTTTGGTTTTGGGTTTAAGTCTTTGTAAATAATGGGTTTGTTCTCTTTTTTTCGCTGTTAGCGCAAGGTTGTTGTAATTTATATGTAACTGAGATGTTGTTCTTGTCTGTGTTCCCGTTTTATATTCCCACTGAAACTTTGTTTCAATCACTATTTAGACGATAACATAACATATCCCAGGGGAACCCATGTCTAAGAATATAATAAAAAGAACTGCAGTTGCTTTGGCTGTGACGAGTGCAATGTGCGCTGGTGCACAAGCCAATGACTTTTCTAAATATAATCTTGCCGGCAAAAAATTAATCCAATCGAGCGCGGTAACTAAAAAAGAACAAAAAGTTCGCAGTGAAGCAACAAGCTGGCTTGTAAAACTTAATGCTCCAGCATCTATAAATGCAAAAACAATGGGAGCGGATGTAGCGTCAATTCAAGCGCAAGCTAAAGTAGCACAAGCAAGTGTAGAGCAAGCAATCAACAGCATGGACTTACCTCTTCAAGTCGTTGCTAAAACTTCAACCCTAGTAAGCTCAGTTGTCGTTAATGGCAATAAACGTGATGTTGCTAAGTTACTTGCAAATTCTCAAGTAGAAGATATTTACCCAGTATACGATTATGAATTGCATGTTGCTGACAGTGCTGACTATATTGAAGCGACTCCACTTGTATCTAACGGTTTAGCAACAGGTGAAGGTGTTCGCGTTGCTGTGCTTGATACAGGTATTGACTACACTCATACTGCTTTTGGTGGTGCGGGTACAGATGAAGCCTATGCGGCAGCTATTGCTGATCCTGCTTCTGTAGATTGGCCTCAAGGTAAGGTATTAGGCGGCTACGATTTTATTAATAATGATGCAGATCCAATTGATGTGACAACTAACCACGGTACTCACGTTTCTCACTCTGTTAATGGTATTGCACCAAACGTAGATTTATTTGTTTACTCAGTATGTGGTGGTGGCTGTCCAGGCCTTGCACAGCTACTAGCACTTGAAAGCGCTATGGACCCTGATGGTAATGGTGACATTAGTGACCGTGTTGATGTTATCAACATGTCTCTAGGTGGTAATTATGGCGATATTGCCAACGATGCTGTAGGCCTGTTTATTAATCAAGCGGTTAAGCTTGGTACAAACGTTGTTATCTCTGCAGGTAATGATGGCGCATATCCATTCATCGTTGGTGGCCCAAGTACTACAGAAAATGCTCTTTCAGTGGGTGCGATGACTCATCCTACCGGTGAAGAATCAGTTGGTAGTGGTACAATTAATGGTGAAGAAGCAATTGTGCAACCAGCAAGCTTCGGTCCACAAACAGCGTTTACTTTCTCAAGTGATGATATTGAACTGGTATATCCAGATGCAAACCAAACAGCATGTGAAGCCTTTGCAGATGGTGTAGACTTTACTGGCAAGGGCGTTATCATCGACCGTGGTGGTTGTGCATTTACAGTAAAAGTCTTAGCGGCTCAAGATAAAGGCGCTGAGTTTGTAATTATCGCAAATAGCAATGATGATGGTACACCAGCTCCTATGGGGGGGTCTGATCCTGCTGTAACTATCCCTTCTGTAGGCGTGACATTTGCAGCTGGTACTGCACTTAAAGCTGGTGGCGCATTTAACCTTACAGTAGAGCGCCTTGTAACTTCAGGCGCTATTGCTGACTTCACATCGCGTGGCCCTTCAATGGGTGGGCTGTTAAAACCTGAAATAACAGCACCAGGTGTAAATATTATGACCGCTCACCCAGGTCTTGGTGATGGTCTTACTGGCGCAACAGGTACTTCATTCTCGGGCCCAATTACTGCTGGTGCGGTGAGCTTATTAAAAGAAGCGCTGCCAGAGCGTAACGCGTTTGAAATTAAAGCGACGTTAATGAACACGGCAAACCTAAATGTAACTATGGAGCCGTTAGCGATTAACCCAGACGCTGAGCTTGCACCAATTAGTTATATCGGTGCGGGTCTTGTTGATGTAAACAAAGCGGCTAACTTACCAGTTGCTGCCTGGGCTGCAGATACTAAACAAGCTGCTCTTTCGTTTGGTTTAGTAAACGCATCAGAAACAGTTGAGCTTACTAAAACAGTTCAAGTTAAGAACTTCTCTAACGAAGACCAGGTGTATACACTTTCTCTTGAGCAGCGTTATGCAGATGATGTTGAGCGTGGTTCATTCTCACTTGACTACCCAGAGTCAATTACAGTGCCAGCAGGTCAAACAATGTCATTTGACGTGACAGCGACGATTGAGCCTACTACTTTGCCTGAGTGGACATTAACGGATGATAATATTGGTTCACAAGATGCGACAGCTGATTTAACTACCCTAGAACTTGATGGTGCGTTAATCTTCTCTGATGGTAGCGATGAAGCATTTCACCTTGTTTATCACGTATTACCAAAAGCAAATGCAGCAATGAGCTTCACGCCAGTTGTTACAGATAAAGGCGTTGCACATGAAGTGACAAACACAGGTGCTGTAGTACTTGAGCCAGTATTTGCTCCGGCGGTAATGACTGATGATGTTGATGAAGATCAACGCTTTGATTTAGTTGGTGCGTCAATTGAAACATTTGCAGTATCTGCAGAAATTTGTGAAAGCGGCTATGTAACTCTAACTACACTTGTACTGAACGAAGGAATTACTCACTCTTATGTTGGCGGCTTTATGGCTGACTTCGATATGAACCAAGATGGTGAATACGATATAACCGTACAAAATGGAATGCTGGAGTGGTTTTATGAACCAGGTGAGGTAGAGCCAGGAACTGCGATTGCCTTTACTCATGGCTATGGTAGTGGTTCTGGGAAGGT
Source organism: Pseudoalteromonas sp. PA2MD11 (assembly GCF_017808125.1). Classification (NCBI taxonomy): domain Bacteria; kingdom Pseudomonadati; phylum Pseudomonadota; class Gammaproteobacteria; order Alteromonadales; family Pseudoalteromonadaceae; genus Pseudoalteromonas; species Pseudoalteromonas sp. PA2MD11. The sequence continues at coordinate 59,913 of NZ_JADKNF010000019.1, read as the reverse complement.
TAGTAATATTTTCCAAATAATTGGTAATAATCACTTAACACTGCAAAGCTGTATTGAAGATTTTGGTTTAACTGCTGATGATATAGGTCGAGCAACTGTAGATGTCCGTTTCCGCACAGAAGAAGCTGTATGGACTCCGATAGCAACAGAAGAAGGTGATGTTGCTATGGATTCTTATACATTCACAGATGCATCAAACGATCAATATGCATGGATTGAAAATGAAGCAGGAGAAACAGTTAGCTCAATTGAACCTGGAGCTTCAGCAACTTTGTACAATGCAGGTGCAGACTTCATGATCTTATCGGACTCAGGTTCTAAATTGTATACGGCAACACCTGAGTCTGACTTAAATACTCCACCAGTAGTTGCAGATGCTGAATTCTCTGTTGATGAAAATACAGAGAACGGCACAGTAATTGGTACTTTAGAAGCCACTTACGGTGCTGATTTAGCCAGCCCTGTTACAGAGTTCATTGTAATTAGCTCAAGTTCAACGGCTATTTCAGTAACAGCTACAGGTGATGTTGTAGTTATGAATCAAGATGTACTTGATTATGACGCTGGTTTAACGTCAATTGAGCTCGAAGTGGTTGCAACGGATAGATCAGGCAATGTTTCAGAGTCTGCTATGGTAACTGTTACAGTTAATAACCTAGCAGATGAAGCATCTGAGCAGCCTGTCGTTGAAGAACCGAAGAAAAAATCTTCTTCAGGTTCACTAGCATGGTTAACATTACTTGCTGCACCGTTCGCATTCATGCGTCGTCGTAAGCAAAAGTAATTATTTGAAAAATAAGTGATAAAAGGGAGCTTCGGCTCCCTTTTTACATTGCTTCACAAAGGCTACTTATAAATTCACGGTTAATTACTTATATTAGGGACTTAATAATAAAAATTAATTTAGGATCCCTATGAAAGTTGGCCACTCACTTTGTCTCGCGGCACTCTCTTTAGCTATTTTAACTGCCTGTAATAAAGCACCTGATGACTCAAATGAAAAAGATACAATAAAACAATCGGCTGCAACTGAGTCGATTCAAATAGCAGCTCCCGTTGCTAAAAAAATACCTCATGAAATGACCATTCATGGTGACACACGTATCGATAACTACTACTGGATGCGTGATGATGAGCGCAAAGATGCCGCTGTTATTGCTCATTTAAATGCTGAAAATGCGTATGTTGAAAGCAAATTGGCACATACTCAAACGCTACAAAACACCCTTTTCGAAGAGCTTAAAGGACGTATTGAAAAGGATGACGATACCGTACCGACAAAAAAAGGGGATTATTATTATTTCTCACAAACGCGTGGTGATGATGAATATCCGGTTTATGTGCGTAGCCAAGATAGTCAAGGAGAGGGTAAGCAAGTTATTTTAAATGTAAATGAGCTTGCTAAAAATCATGATTACTTTGCTGTCACCGGTTTAGCTGTGAGTCCAAATGGCAATTTACTTGCTTACGGTGAAGATACAGTTAGTCGTCGCATTTACACAATTAAAGTTAAAGATTTAACCACAGGTAAAATGCTCACAGAGAGCCTTGAAGGCACGGAAGGTGATGTCGTGTGGGCTAATGACAACAAAACCTTTTACTATATCAAAAAAGACTTACAGACGCTGTTAGGCTACCAAGTATATCGCCATACGCTAGGTACCCCGCAAGCCGACGATGAGCTGGTTTACGAAGAGACAAACACTAGTTATTACACCGGTATCTACAAGAGTAAAGACCAACAAGATATTTATATTAGTCATGGCAGTACTAGTGCGTCGGGTGTCTCGGTTATTGATGCCAATGATGTCAAAGCAATGCCGAAACGTTTTATTGAACGTGAAGCTGGGCTTGAATATGATATTCAAAAATTAGGTGATTGGTATTATATCGTTACCAATTTAAATGCGGTTAACTTCCAACTGATGAAAGTGCACCGTGATAAGGCTAATGATAAAGCCAATTGGCAAACGGTTATTGCTGGTCGCGATAAGGTTAAATTTGAGGGTATTGAGTTATTTAACAATCACTTGGTTTATGAAGAACGTGAAATGGGGCAAACCCGTATCACTATTCGTGACCTTCGCAACCAACAAGAGCAAATAGTTGCGTTTAATGATCCAACGTATATGGTTTTTAGCTATGGTAATAGTGAGTTAGATAACCCTAATTTACGTGTTTACTATTCAAGTATGACAACCCCAGGTAGTAGCTACGATATCAACCTCGAAAGTGGCGAAAAAACACTGCTTAAACAGCGTACAGTATTGGGTGATTTCAACCCGAGCAATTACAAATCTGAACGCATATATGTAACTGCTCGAGATGGTGTTGATGTTCCAGTGAGCCTTGTTTATCGAAAAGATAAGTTTAAAAAAGATGGCTCTAATCCGCTTATGCAATATGGCTATGGTTCGTATGGTGCGACCATGGATCCAAGCTTTTCTAGTTCACGATTAAGCTTACTCGATCGTGGTTTTGTATTTGCAATTGCACATATCCGTGGCTCGCAGATGTTGGGTCGTCCTTGGTACGAAGACGGCAAGTTACTTCATAAACAAAACAGCTTTAATGACTTTGTTGATGTGACTAAATCATTGGCTGCTCAAAAATATGCAGATAAAGATAATGTTTTTGCCATGGGTGGCAGTGCGGGTGGCTTGCTAATGGGGGCTGTTGTGAATCAAGCGCCTGAACTTTATAAAGGAGTGATTGCGGCAGTGCCTTTTGTTGATGTGGTCACGACTATGCTAGATGCCAGCTTACCACTAACAACAAATGAGTATGACGAGTGGGGTAACCCGAACGATAAAGTCTATTACGATTATATGCTGTCGTATTCGCCGTACGACCAAGTTAAGAAACAGGCTTACCCAAATATGTTAGTCACCACCGGCTTGCATGACTCTCAAGTTCAGTATTTTGAGCCAGCAAAATGGGTTGCTAAGCTGCGTGAATATAAAACCGATGATAACCTATTGCTTTTTAAAACTGACATGGAAGCAGGTCATGGCGGTGCTTCTGGGCGCTTTAAGAGCTTACAAGACACCGCTTTATATTATGCATTTATGCTAGATTTAGCGGGTATCGAAAAATAATAACAACACAGGCATCCGTGATTAAGCGGGTGCCTGCATTGCTAAATTAAAACGAAACTCACTGCCTTTTCCTAAGGTACTGCTGACGTTTATTTCACTATCCATTAGGGTGAGCAATTGCTTGCAAATAGCCAGTCCTAAGCCCGTTGAGCCTCGTTTTATGCTATTACGGGCCTGATAATGAGGTTCAAAAATAGCATTGAGTTCATCCTCATGAATACCAACCCCAGTATCAGATACTGCCACGTATAACTGATCACTTTGTTGGCTAACCTTGACGGCAATTTCACCGCCACTTGGGGTGTGTCGAATAGCATTCTCAATTAAGTTTGTTAGTACCCGCTCTAATTTTGCAATGTCTGTCGTTACGGTAAAGTCGCAAATTTCTGGGATAACCCTGAGTGAAATTCCTGCGGATTGTGCAGTGAGTGCAAGCTTTGCCACGCAATCATAAATCAACTCGCCTAAATTAAAGGTCTCTGATTGAATTTTTACTTGGCCGCACTCTAAATTAGCAAGTTCAAAAATTTGTTCGATCAGATGTTTTAATTGCTGGCAGTTATCCATTGCAAGGTTGAGGTAATGACGTTGCTCAGGCTCGTTTAAGTGGCTATCCGGTTTATTGATCACCTCAAGAAAGCCGTGCAGTGAAGATAGCGGCGTACGTAAATCATGTGATAAATGCGTAAGTAACTCACGGCGTTGTTTATCAGCTTGCTGTAATGACTGAAACTGCTCATCAATACGTGCGAGCATGGCATTGACGCCTTTGCTTAAATTGCCAATTTCATCATCAGAAGTGTAGCTAGAGTCCAATGACATTTTGGTTAGGCTGTAGTTAGCCGCTTCTATTTTATTAAGCTCTTTATTGAGTTTTTTGAGCGGTAAGGTGAAAAAACGAAATAACAGCAACATCGCAATAAAGAGAGCGAGTAAGGCAGCTATAAACCACATGGCAGCAAGCCAAAGGTTATCATTGGCTTTAATGTTTTTAAGGGTGGTATCGTAAGCTTGCCCGCCAATAATTACGTATAGATAGCCTTGCAGCTGTTGCTGATTATAAACTGGCGCGGTCGAAAATATTTTTACGCCATCCTTGCTACGCGGATCATCACCATAAATCGGCGTGGCAGTGGGGTTGTCAATCAGCTGCTGTATCGGGGTTAAGTTTATTTGTTTCCTTACGACTTGCCCCGGTTTGGCTGAATAAGTCAGTAAATGACCTTCTGGGTCTACAAAATAAAACTCAAAAGCCGGACCAAGTATCATCAGCGTGTGAAATAAGTTTTCTAGTGCATCATAGTCATACACACCTTGCTGGATCAATGGATTGTCGTGCACTAAGTGTTCGGCTAATTGAAGGTGCAAGTTTTGCTGAGCATGGTGTACAGAGCTTTGCTCTAGCTGCTTACTCCAATTTAAAACCAGTGCACACAACAGGCTAAAAATAAGCACCAATGACCAAGCCAATTTTTGATAAAGCGTCATTGATTTCATTAGTTTACACTCAATTGGCTAGGGTTTAATTTATAGCCTACGCCCCAGACTGTTTCGATAAAGGTTGCTGGGTGATGCTGCTCAAATTTACTGCGTAAACGGTTTATATGGGAATTAACCGTATGCTCGTAGCCGCTGTGTTGGTAACCCCACACTTGGTCTAGTAACTGTTGGCGGCTAAAAACATGGTTTGGGTGTTTAGCAAAATAGACTAGTAAATCGAATTCGGTGGCGGTTAAGTTAATTGCTTGGTCAGCTAAAAACGCTTGGTGGCTGGCAAATTCAATATGGAGTTCACCGAGTTGAATGACTGCTTGAGCGCTATCTTCATGATGTGATTGGGCTGCCATAAGTTGTGACCTATGCCGTAATTGTGTTTTTATTCGTGCTTGTAACTCTCTGGCGAAGAACGGCTTGCAAATGTAATCATCAGCGCCCATTTCCAGGCCAATCACTCTGTCCATATCGCTACTGAGTGCAGTTAGTAAAATAACGGCAATGCTTGGGTAGTGCTCTTTAATTTTGCGGCATAAGCTCAAGCCATCCATTTGTGGTAGATTGATATCGAGTAGCACCAAGCCGTAACTTGAGCTGGCAAGCTTCTTTATTGCAGCTTCAGCGCTCGAGGCTTCATCAATATGTAGGTTTAGGCAGTGTAATTGTGTGCTGATAAGTTGGCGTATTGCTCTATCATCTTCGACGATTAATAATTTTTCTTGGCGCATTGCTCACTCCAAATCACAGAGGCACATCCTTATGACCTCGGTGTAAGGAGTGCGATTATTATTGCGTCCGCGTTATGGTGAACCGAGCAACCGGGTTATCAAACTTATGCTGACTGGTGAGCACTGAGTTTGTCAGGCCATCATTTTGGCTGACCACACCTGGGTGCATTGCAACACGGTCAATATCGTCGCGCATTTCGTTGTAACCTTCGCCAGAATCAGCAGGGCCGGGGATTGTCCCAGCTGCTTCAGAGTTAGCTTCGGTGCCTGCATCATAAGCAAAACTAGTACGTGACAGTGACTCATTTACCGCTAACGAAGACACGTCTATAGCATTAAGACCGGTAAACGCGTCATTTGTATTCACCAACATGGTCGCTAAGCTGATTTTTAATTCATCAAGCTGCTCAGTACTCAGCATTATAGTGACTTGCTCTCCTGGAGGGAGTGGACTCTCCGCTGAGCTTGAGGCCATAGCAAAATCAGTTGCTAATAATTCACTGTTATCTCCTCCTTCAGCCATTAATTCGAGGGCAGCTGAAGCTGGTTCACCTATTTGCCAAAGCATACCCTCAGAGTGAGCAATGGCTGCAATCGGTGACAATGGTTGGGCATTGGTTAAATTTGTAACTTGTACAGTAAATTCATAGCTCATAGCGGGCGTTACAGGATCTGTTACTTCCACCTCGTTATTATCTGAGTCCCCACAGGCCGCAAGGCCGGCACTTAATGCGAGGATAATTAAGCTTTTTGAAAAGCGCATAATAACCTCCTATTTAACCGTAACTGTTAGCATCGCAACTGGGTTTAACCATCTGTGCACGGTGTTATCAAGGTCACTCATACCTGCCTCTAAATCGTCGTCACCTAAATTACCCGGATGAATATGCACCATCATATTTGTTTCGCTGCTGGTGACGCCGCTGCCATTTATTCCTGCATTGCCACCCGGTGCGGCTGGAATACCTGGCGTGCCCGGCATGCCTGAACCCTCAGCAACAAGCTCATCATTAGCTTCGGTGCCTGCATCATAGGCATTGAGATAAATAGTGTAGGTGCCAGCTTCTGTTGGGATCATCCAACTATCTAAACCCACAAAGCCATCATTGGTAGGCAGCAGCATGGCTGTGAGCGATAAGTAATTATTGCCATCGCTGGTAGATAAGCTCGCCATCGTTGAACTTGCTGGCGCCAATAGGCCTTCAGCTGGGTTGGCAACCATGTCACTGTTTGCAGCTGTGGCTTCACTCATTAATGGCTCGATATTACCACCCTCAGCCATTGTCTGTAGTGCTGTAGAAGCAGGCATAGCAACGCTAAAGAGTTTACTGTCACTGTTATGAGCCGTAATGAGAATAGGGGTAAAGTGTAAACCTTGCGTGAGGTTAGTCAGTTTTATATCAAGCTCAGCTGCTTGGCTTGTAAGGCTAGTTACTGCGCATGCAGCGAACAAAGTTAAAGGTAAAGCTTTCATGTGAGATTCCTGTTTTTGATGATTCAAAATCAGTATCGAATAGCAATATCCAAAAACCTTCACGAAGTTATCACATTTTTATCACGGCATTGATTACAGCCTTTTTGCTGGTTGAGAGTTTTAAATTTAATCAATTTAGCTAGGGTAAAATGCTATTAAGGTTTATAGTAAAGAGACAAATAGACCCATAACAAGGAATTTAAAATGGATGATAATCAAAAAGTTGAAATAATTGTGGCAGATAAAGACCAGCGCACTTGGGCAATGTTTTGTCACTTAAGTGCCTTAGCTGGTTTACTTTTTCCGTTTGGCTCGGTGATTGGGCCTTTGATTGTTTGGCTTGTAAAAAAAGAAGAAATGCCGCTCGTTGCTGAGCATGGTCGCAAGTCATTAAACTTTCAATTAACCATGATGATTGCTTACATTGTCTGCTTTATGCTGATGTTTGTTGTCGTTGGTGTCATTCTGCTGCCATTGGTTGCGCTATTCTCATTGATTATGGTGGTAGTATCGGCGATTAAAGCCAACGATGGTAAAGAAGTTAAATATCCAATGGCGATAGAATTTATAAAGTAAACTAATTGCCATATACTAAAAGCTCAGCCATTTGCTGAGCTTTTTTATGTGATGTTTATGGCCTACTTATCGTTATTTTTCAGCGCATTTATTGCAGCTACCCTATTACCTAGCTCTTCAGAATTAGTGATGACCGCTATGATAGCCAGTGGTGACTATTTAATTTGGCTATTATGGTTAAGTGCAACCGTGGGCAATGTGCTTGGGAGCTGTGTTAATTATTGGCTGGGCACGCAAGTCATGCGATTTAAAGACCGTAAATGGTTTCCCGTTTCACATAAGTCGATAGACAAAGCCGAACAGCAATTTAATAAGTACGGTATTTACAGTTTGCTGTTTGCTTGGCTGCCTATTGTCGGCGACCCGTTAACGGTAGTTGGCGGAATTTTTAGGGTTCAGTTTCCAATCTTTTTGTTACTCGTGACCCTAGGCAAAGGCGCACGTTATTTAGCTGTGCTTGCCTTTGCTCTTGGACTTGATAAATTATTTTAACCTTTTAACCAATCAAGGGTCAGTGATACTGAGTCGGCAAAACGCAGCGCGTGCGGTTTATCAACGCGCACTTTGGCATAGTGAACACTTTGATGCTGGTGGCAAATTGCTAAAATCTCAGCAACTAATTTTTCTAACAGCAAAAAGTGGCCTTCCTCTACAAGACTGATCACTTCTTTGGTAATAGTCTTGTAGTTTAGCGCTTTATCAACCGCATCAGTTTCACAGGCTTGATCTGCAGGGTAGTGGATTTCTAAGTTAATCACTACATCTTGTTTTTTCTCACGTTCCTCAGGATTAAAACCAATAAAGGTTCGTAGCCTGAGGTTAGTGACATTAATAATTGCGTTGGCCATCATTACCCTCTAACTAGTTGTAAAAACTCGTTACGGGTTTTTGGATCGGCTCTGAAGTTACCTAACATAACTGATGTACGCATGCTTGAATTTTGTTTTTCAACGCCGCGCATCATCATACACATGTGTTTTGCTTCAACGATTACGCCAACACCTTTCGCACCAGTTACTTCTTCAACCGCTTTAGCAATTTGATGAGTTAATTGTTCTTGAATTTGAAAACGACGCGCATACATATCAACAATTCGCGCAAACTTCGATAAACCAAGTACTTTGCCGTTAGGAATATAAGCAATATGACAGCGGCCAACAAACGGTAATAAGTGATGTTCACACATAGAGTAAAGCTCAATGTCTTGGATTAAAACCATATCATCGGCGTCTGAAGTGAATACCGCATTGTTGGTGATCTCGTCTAACGTTTGACGATAACCTTTAGTCAGGTACTCCATTGCTTTTGCAGCGCGCTTCGGTGTGTCGAGTAATCCTTCACGAGCAGGATCTTCACCTACCGCAGTAATTATTTGTTGGTAACTGTTTTTTAAATCATCGTGCATAGCTTTCTCAGTAATTCGTTATTTTAAATGTCTGCCACCATCAACAGGCATAGAACGACCTGTGATGTAGTGGCTGCTTAGTATTAGTTCTACGCTGTTAATAATCTCGGCGCAGCCGGGCTCAATGCCCATTAGCGATTTCTTTAATGTTTTGGCTTTGTATTCGTCGCTATCGTGCTCGTTAAAAATGATCAGCGAGGGAGCGATAGCATTCACTTTAATGGCCGGTGCAAATTTAGCGGCAAACGACTTTGTTAAATTATCAAGCGCCGCTTTACTTGCTGCATAAGCAAGGTGCTTAGGACTGCCTTTTTCAACAACATAGTCAGTTAAATGAATAATATCTGCGGCTTGGCCACTGTTTTGCTGATAATGCAGTAGCAAGTCAGAGGCTGCTAAATTAATTAAATAGGGCGCTTTGGCATGAATACGCATCATGTTATCAAATAGGTCAGCGTAATCGTGATTATTTGCTTCGCAATCCCAGCTAGATGCATTATGAATAATTGCCTTGAGCTGGTTGGTATGCGCTTTTAATTCTTCAATAAAGTGCCCGATAGCTTGGTCACTATTAAAATCTGCATGGATACAAATAGCGCCTTTGCCTGCAAGCACATCAATTGCTGCATGGCGGGTACGATAAGTGACTATGATTTCTTGCCCTTGCGATAATAAGTGCTCGGCCAGAGCGAGTCCAATACGTTGGCCTGCGCCGGTAATTAAGATGGGCGATGACATAAGCTAATATAAAACCTTAGATTTTTGATTTGAAATATAATGTTTTTACTGTAACAACTATAAACCAAATTACAGAACTATTTCATCTTTACTGCAATCATGTTGCTAACTTTTACGTCAGGCATGATGCTCTAGATCATTTTGTGAAGCTGATAATCAGTGATTGAAGGTTTTGAATATTGCTAAGGGGTGCGGGAGGAGTAGAAAAGGGCAATTATTATTGCCCTCGCAATGTTTAAACTACCCTTAAAGCTCGTCGTAAACGGTTGGGATTGCTTGGCGTTTATGTTGAGTACGTAAGTAAATTGCTGTTAGCTTTTCTTCGACTTCATTGCTGACTTCTTTACCCTCTAAGAAGTCATCAATTTGTTCGTAGGTTAGGCCTAGCGCTTCTTCGTCAGTCAGACCTGGGCGATCACACTCTAAATCGGCCGTTGGGGCTTTATTTACCAGTACTGCTGGTGCTCCCAAATGCTCAGCAAGTGCACGAACTTGACGCTTTGATAAACCAAATAACGGCGCTAAATCACATGCACCGTCACCAAACTTGGTGTAAAAACCCGTGATGTTTTCAGCACTGTGATCGGTACCAACCACTAAGCCTTGGCAGAAACCAGCAATTTCATACTGCGCAACCATGCGCTGGCGTGCCTTCACATTGCCTTTGATAAAGTCAATTTTAGCTTGCTCTGGTAACTCAGCACCACCACCAACAACCGCGGCCATTGCTTGTTCATGCATGCCATCGACAGCCGCTTTAATGTTAACCGTCATACGCTTGCTTGGCTTAATGAAATCAACAGCCATTTGTGCTTCATCTTCATCTGCTTGAATGCCATAAGGTAAGCGCACAGCAATAAATTGATATTTGCTGGTGTTGTATTCTTGGTTTAATTCATCAACCGCTAATTGGCATAAGCGGCCACAGGTTGATGAGTCAACACCGCCACTGATCCCTAATACAAGTGAGCGAGAGTGCGCAGCAATAAGTCGGCTTTTAAGAAAGTTAACGCGACGGGTAATTTCCGCTTTTACATCAATAGTTGGTTGGACTTTCATTTCCGCCAGAATGTCGGCACGCATGGTAGAGCTCCTATTTTTCGTTGTGGTTGTCAGCGTTTTTTACATTATGTTATGGGCGCGGTTTTTATTAAAGACCTAAATGCGCTTTTATTTCGTTGACTTGCTGCTTAAGATCTTCGATTTCGCTCAGTAATTGTTGCACTTCACTGTTGTTATCCTGCATCGGCTCACTAGCAGCCATATCCTCAGTGATGCTGTCTGGGTCAACAAATAAGTGCATATAGCGGCTCTCTCGTTTGCCTGGCTCTCGTGCTAAGCGTGCAATATGTTCTTGCTCAATGAGTGTATTTAATGCGGCTTCAACTTCATTGACATTGCTAAACTCAGCTAGTCGGTTGCTGCGCGTTCTTAGCTCTCCCGGTGTTTGTGGGCCGCGTAGAAGCAGTAAACAAATAATGGCGCGTTGCTGCTCAGTAAATTGCAAACTGCCAAATTCGGTATTACAAAAGCGGTGAGCATATTTATTAACCCGCCCTGACAACCCTTCATCAAGAGTTACTAAGCGTGATGCAATAAGCTCATCTAGGGTATCTTGTACTTGCGCCTCAGTGAGAGACAGCACCGGTTCACGGTTAGATTTTTGATTACATGCATTAGTGAGGGAGTTTAAAGATAACGGATAATGTTCGGGTGTTGTACTTTGCTTTTCGAGTAAACAGCCAATAACGCGTTGTTGTATCGATGATAATTGCATGATTTTATTTCTCTTTAATGTGCTGCACTTAGCCAAATTGCTAATTTTTTATTTAATGAGTCAAAGTTAAGGGGTTTTGTTAAATAATCATCCATGCCAGCATCTAAACAGCGTTCTTTGTCACCCTGCATTGCATTGGCAGTTAGTGCAACAATATTGACTTTCTGATGTGCTTCGCCAGCTTTTCCTAATCTTATTGCCTTTGTTGCTTGATAGCCGTCCATTTCTGGCATTTGGCAGTCCATTAGCACTAGTTCGTAAGGGGCATTCTCATTATTTGCTAGTTTTGTTATTGCCTCAAGACCATTTTCAGCAATGTCAAAACTAATACCTGCTTGTTTGAGTAAGGCGCCAGCAACCACTTGGTTAACTTTATTATCTTCGACTAATAAGACGCGAGATGATGTACTCGAAGCTGGCATGGAAATTTTAGCGGTGCTTTGTTCTTTATTTACTTGTTGTTGTTCAATGTACTTTTCGTTAGCCAAAGAGTTAAATAAGTCTGAAGGGGTTAAAGGTTTAAATATAATACTTTGCGCTTCTAAAGTTTGTTTAGATTGCTCTTCAGTTAGGCTCATAGGTGCCATTAAAATACATTTACATGCATTGTTATTATAATATTTTTGGAACGCTCGCTGCTCTGATTGTTCTGCTTGCATATAAAGTTGGTAATCTATAAAAACTGCATCGCAAGGTGGCTCTTGAGAGTGGGCCGCACGGTTAATTAAGCTTGGCATATTGCCAATAACTTCAACTTTTGCTCCCCATAATTGCAATTGTTTTTTAGTAATGCTGCTACTGAGCTTGCAGTTGTCAGCAATTAAAATACGTTTTTTATCAATTAAGTGACTTGGCTCATGCAGCTGCTTTTGGTAGTCAAATTTTACTTTAATTGAGAAATTGAACGTGCTGCCTTCTCCATAAGAACTGACAACATTTACATCGCCGCCCATTAGAGTACAAAGCTGTTTAACAATGGCAAGACCAAGGCCTGTGCCGCCATATTGCCGGGTAGTTGAAGCATCAGCTTGAGTAAAAGAATCAAAAAGAGTTGCTTGTTTTTCTGGTTTTATGCCTAAGCCATTATCAACAACAGAGCAATTCAGATATAACTCGTTATCAGCAGTTTCAAGTTTGGCTATCACGACTATCTCACCGTCTTTTGTGAATTTAACTGCATTACCTATTAGGTTATTGATGATTTGCCTAATACGATTTGGGTCGCTTATGATAAATTCACGTTTGATATGAGTTGCATCTAGTAATAGTTTGGTATTGTTTTGCTCTGCTTTTATAGCAAATGATTCAATGGTATCGCCTAGAAGTTTAGATATATTAAAACTCACGTTTTCGATATCGAGCTTACCAGCTTCAATTTTTGAAAAGTCTAAAATATCATTGATAATATGCAGTAATGACTCTGCTGATGACTGTGCCAATTCAAGATGATGGCTTTGTTGTTTATCTAATTTTGTTTGTTTAATGATATTAAGCATGCCAATAACCCCATTCATCGGGGTGCGGATTTCATGGCTCATACTTGCTAAAAATTCACCTTTTATTTTTACTGCTTGTTCTGCTGCATTTTTCGCTTGAACTAGCTGATGTTCAGTTTCTATACGCTGTTGGCTTGCATGTAAGCTACCAATAAGTGCCGCAACTGCAATTAAAAAGCTTTCCTCGTTTTTACTCCAATGTCGTCTTGATGCGCTGTTCTCTGCGCACACCACCCCCATACTTTTACTTCCAGTCGGGATGATTGCAGTAAGCATGGAGCGAATATCAGCGCGATCAAAATAATTGCTAGCTAACTCCTTGGTAAACGGGTGGTGATATGCATCACTCGCATTTATAACGGCGTTATTGTTAATGGCATCAAAATAGTTAGGGTGTTCTATTTGCTGTAACGACACAGCCCGACTAAAACGCGATTGATTTTGATCATGACTAGCAAACGAGTTAAGCGTTTGTCGGTCTTCGCTAAATAACCAAATGCTTGCTCGATCAACCTCTAGTGCTTGGCATATCGCTTTTACAATTACATGCTTAGATAAGTTTAAATTACCCGTTAAGACGGCTTCGTGAACAGTTAATGAGGCAAGTATTTCGTTGTGCAAGGCAATTTTATTGTTTTCAAGCTCAACGCGTTTGCGAGCATCTATGTTTTGTAATGACCCAAATAGTTTGATACAGCGGCCATTCTTATATTCAGATTCGCCATGCGCTAAAACCCAGATAGCTTCGCCTGATACAGTGATTATTTGCACTTGAGTTTCAAAGCTTTCACCTTCTTTTATCGCTTTTTCGATTAAGTGGCGAATTTTGTCACGGCTGTAACCGGGTTTAAAATAGTCGAGATTGGTTGGCCATTGTGGTTGTTTATTGAGTGGCAACTTAAAGATTTGTTTAGTCATATCTGACCAATAAACAGCTTTAGTCTCGAGATTAAATGACCACGCACCTACTTTTGCTAGGCTACTCATTGTTTCGAGCATTCGCTCGCTTTTGTATTGGCGCTCGAGCATTTTTAAAAAGAACACACAAGCACCCGCAAATAATATACATACGATAATTATGGCGATACGTAACGGCCAAATGGCTGATTTTGGTGGATGCCAACCTGCTTTCGGAACAGCATACATACGCCAATTCCCGCCAGGGAAATTAATGCCAAAATTAAGTGGTGTGTCATTTAAAATAGCGCTATTTCCGTAGAAAAATTCCCCCTCAGCACCTAACCCGTTGCGACCCTGTAACGCTATGTCGTAGTGCTTATTTAAAGCTAGAAGCCCCGAATTGTTATAAACTTTATCAATATCGAGTACGACAGAAAGTAATCCCCAAAAGTGCTGTTCTGGTGGTGTAAAAATAGGCATGCGAGCTATTAAGGCTTGACCGCCTTGTACTAGTTCTAAGGGACCTGCCATGACAATTTTGTTTTCATCGCGCGCCTTAATTGCATCGTCTCGCTGCGCGGCGTTTTCTAGAAAATTGAGACCAATTGATTTCTCATTTCCTTTTAGTGGGTAAGTCATCTGAATGATCATGTTTGGTGCAGCGCCGATATTTCTTAATTCTGAAGAGGTTTCGAATAATGGCGTGGCAATTTGAGAAAAGCGGCTTTGATTTAAATTTGGCTCAGCAGCAACTGCGACGGCAAGGCCGCGAACAAGTTGAATATTAGAGATTAGAGTCGCCTCTAACTTTGCACGGTAAGCGCTAACTCGCGCAATCTCCTGAGCACGGAATGCATCTTTTTCTCGGCTATAGTTTAATTGATCGATGATTAAGCCAATTAAGATAACTAGCGCAAGTGAAAACCAAAAGGCTAACTTTAGTTTTTGCAGTTTTTTATTATCGGTTTCAGTTGCTAATGGCATGAGAAAGATTGATTTCTAAACTATTTCCCTACTATAGACAATTTCTGAGGCAATTAACAATCATCAGCTAATCAAGAAAACTAAATTTAAATATTTGGATAGCAACACTATTTTTTCACAAAACTCAGGTTAATATAGCAGGTTAATACAGTGTTACTTTAGCGCAAGGGTAAATGGCATGTTCAAGATAATCAAATGGTTATTAATAGGTTTGTTCGTTGTGGTGTTACTCGCAACAGGGCTTGTTTATGGTGTATTAAATCTAAGTTTACCGGCTCTTGATGGCCGGGGTAAAAGCGACGCTATTTCGCAATCAGTAAAGATTGAACGAGACACTTTAGGGCAGGCTGTTATTCATGCCGAAAACCGTTTAGATGTAGCCTATGCTCTTGGCTTTGCGCATGGTCAGGACCGATTCTTTCAAATGGATTTACTGCGCCGTAATGCCGCAGGTGAGCTTAGTGAATTATTTGGTAAAGCTGCTGTTGGGCTTGATAAAAAAATGCGTTTTCATCAGTTACGCAAACGTAGTCAGATTGCTGTTGCGCAGTTACCAGCAAAAGATAAAGCGCTATTAAAAGCTTACGCGAATGGGGTTAATGAGGGTCATGCGCAAGTAGGTTTCGATAGTTTTGAATATTTACTGACTGGCGCTGAAGCAAAACCTTGGCAAAGTGAAGACAGCTTACTAATCATTTTTAGTATGTATTTAGATTTGCAAACGGCTACCTTTGAACGCGACAAAACACTAATCGAAATCGAAGATCTATACGGTAAGGCGATGGTCGACTTTATTACTCAGCCTAGCCTTTATCAAGCGGCGCTCGATAACAGCCTATTAGCACCTTATAACGGCGGTATTCCAAATCTCAAAGACGCTCAATGGGCTATGACTGAGATTGCAGAGCGCAAGGAGCTTGGTAGTAATAACTGGGCAGTTACTGGGCAGTTAACTGAAACTGGTGCTGCAATGTTGTCAGACGATATGCACTTATCATTTGCAGTACCAATCATTTGGTACCGTGCCCAGCTCAATTACCCACTTAATGGTGAAATGCAGCAAATCACCGGTGTGTCACTACCTGGCGCTCCGGCAATTGTAGTTGGTACCAATAATAAAATAGCGTGGGGGTTCACCAATGGTTACCTAGATACAGCCGATTGGATAGCCCTTGAGAGTAAAGAGAAAACGTGGCAGATAGATGAACCCATCTTACTCAATGACGGCAGCATTGAAAATTATGCTTTAACCATGAGTGAATATGGCCCAGTAAAAGAAATTAATGGCAAACCATACGCACTAAGTTGGGTTGCTCACCATGAGTATGCGGTTGATATGGAATTACTTAAGCTTGAGCAAGCAAGTACGGTTGATGATGCACTAGCGCTTGCGGCTGAGGTGGGTATTCCTGTCCAAAATTTAATGGTTGTTGATGATCAAGGGAACGCCGCTTGGAAGAATATGGGAGCCGTTCCAGCCCGTAAAGAGCCCCATCAATTGGCGGTGGCTGAGCAAGCGTATCCTGCAGCGTGGCATGAAAACGAAACGCTGCGTCCATTTGTTAAAAACCCAGACAGTGGCCGATTATGGACGGGTAACTCACGCGTTGTTTCCGCAGAGGATGACCAGCGCTTTGGTAATGGTGCTTATGCCATGGGGGCTCGCTCGGCACAAATTCGCGATCGTTTATTTGAAAAGCAACAGTTCAACGAACAAGATTTTTATGACTTACAACATGATAATGAAGCTCGATTCTTAACAGCTTGGCACAAACTGCTGGTCAAACAACTCAGCAACGCAGGCGATAAATATGCGCTGTATTTAAAAGAGCTAAATAATTGGCAGGCGTGTGCTTGTAGCGATTCAATTGGTTATACCTTAGTAAAGCGTTACCGCAGTGAAGTAATTAATGGTTTATTTAGTCCATTAGAGAATAAGCTAAAAGCCCTCGACAGTAGCTTAAAGCCAGTAAAACGAGACTTAGAGCCTGCTGTTTGGCAACTTATCGAAGTGCAGCCTGAAGCATGGTTAAACCCAGAGTATGCAAACTGGAATCAGCAAATGCTAGCTGCATTTGATCGCGTTATCACTAAACTAACCGAGCAGTACGGTAACAACCCGCACAGCTGGGAGTGGGGTAAGGTCAACGAGTTAGTGATTGAGCACCCATTTGCCAAGCAAATACCGGTACTTAAAAGCTTATTGAATATGCCTACGGCGCCTGGGTTTGGTGATACCTTTATGCCTTCAGTACAAGGTCGTAGTTTTGGTGCTTCGCAGCGCTTTATTGTTCAACCTGGGCATTTAGATAAAGCGATTATGGCTATTCCGGGTGGGCAATCTGGGCATCCATTGTCAGAATTTTATCGTGCCGGGTTTAACGATTATGTCAGTAATGGTTTAACGCCATTATTGCCGCAAGAGATTGCACATAGCATTACTATTGAGGCAATTAATTAATCTTCATTTTCAAAAAATGTACTTTGAGCATGCACTATCGTGGTCTTATTACGGCCAGAGTGCTTGCTCTCATACAGCGCTGAATCTGCATACTGCAGCATTTTTTCTATGGGAGTAAGGGGTTGCCATTCGATTAAACCAAAGCTCATAGTTACTTTTAAATCCGGACAATCAGGGTGAGCTTCCAATGCTGCTATTTTTGTACGCAAAGCTTCAATTTTTGCAAAGGCTTGGCGTTCATTAGATTGAGTAAGTATTAGTAAAAACTCTTCTCCGCCCCAACGAACTGCAATATCATCCTCGCTCATGAATTCACTGATGAGTCGTGAAATATTCACTAAAATAGTATCACCTTTATCATGCCCGTAATTATCATTGATTCTTTTAAACTGATCGATGTCTGCCATGGCCATGCAAAGAGGGCTGTTATTATTTATGCAATTTTTGCGTGCATTCATAATTAGCTTTTTAGCAAAGCGGCGATTGAAAAGTTTTGTAAGAGGATCCCGGGCTGCCATTTCCGTTAACTCTAGTCGTTGTGAAAGAGTAATCTCTCTAATAAAACCCATGCCATAAATCATAGGTAAGCCAGCAATAATTATATTAATTATTTTAATATGGGGAAGCAGCTCAGAGTAAGCAAAAGGGTAGTTTGTATTTGAAAAAAACACATACAACAATGCAAAAGCAATGATCATTAACACGCTATACAAAGAAGCTTGCTTTAAAGTAAGTTGATAGTCGATCATTAACAGGCAAGACACAGTCCATAGATAAAATTGAAATCCTGCATCTAAGCCAAGCATTGCACAAACAATGGTTGAGTGAATAACCACTTCAAGACAAAACACACGAAGAGCTAAAGAGGTTAAACCTTGTTTGATTAGAAAAATCCCCCCAGCCCATGCACACACACTTAGAACATTTACTATTGCCAAAGTAACTGCACCAATGTGAGCGAAAACGGGAATTAGCACAACGTGGACTGCGAGTGCAAAGTAAGCAATCTTCAAAATAATAAGAAACTTAACATGCTCTATTTCTTGTAACTCTGATTGCTTAGGTTGTTTTAAGAGATGTTTTAGCAACCGGACCTCTTAGACAGCTAGGTGTAAAAACTAGTATAGATTAAAATTTAGGCTGTGAAGAATTAAAGAGATTTCTGTTTCTTTAATTCATTTAATTTAATCGGGGTTAAACACCAGTTCACTTCGTTTTTGCTAAGCTTTAAGCTTGGCAGGACTGTGAATTAATGCCACTCTAATCAAACCATCATTGATATCGGCTTGCCGTTTGCCTTGATAATATTTTCGTGCCTAAAAAGGAGTAGTTATGCCGGCGGAAAAAACGCATTTAGAGATTTGTAATCTAACTAAAGAACAGTACCCACAAATAAAGACCCTCATGGATCAAGCTTACCCTGGGCTTGGAGGTGCTTGGCCAAGCCATACAATTTTTAGGCTAATAGACCAGTTTCCGGAAGGGCAAATAGGCATTGTTGACGATGGTGTTTTAGTAGGCATCGCCTTGAGTGTACAGGTTGATTACGCGCGCTTTTCTAACCCACATACCTACGAAGATATTGTTGATGGTCACGACCGTGTATTTAGTGATCCTGAAGGTGATGCACTTTATGGTTTAGATGTGGTGATTTCATCAACTCACCGAGGGATGCGACTGGGTCGTCGCTTATACGATGCGCGTAAAGAGCTGTGCCGTCAGTATAACTTGCGCGCTATTTTAGCGGGTGGACGTATTCCGCGCTATTACAATCATAGTGCAGAGATGTCTCCGATGGAGTATATCGAAAAAGTTGACCACAAAGAGCTGTATGATCCGATTTTAAGCTTTCAGCTATCTAATGATTTCCAAGTTAAACGTTTACTTAAAAAATACCTTCCTGAAGATCAGGAGTCAGTTGGTTATGCCACTTTACTAGAGTGGAATAATATTATGTTTGAGCCGACAGATACGGTACTTGAGTCGACTAAATCAATTGTCCGTGTCGGTGCTGTACAGTGGCAAATGCGCTGTGTTGAGTCTGTGGAAGAACTGCTCAAGCAGGTGGAATATTTTGTTGATACGGTGTCTGACTATAAAAGTGACTTTATTCTGTTTCCGGAGTTTTTCAATGCCCCGTTAATGGGGCTCACTGAGCAAAGTAATCAAACGGAAGCAATTCGTTATCTGGCCGAATACACAGAAACATTCCGTGATGCGATGTCGCGCATGGCGGTTGAATACAATGCCAATATTATCACAGGCTCAATGCCGCTCGCAGAAGATGACAAGATTTATAATGTCAGCTATTTGTGCCACCGTAGCGGTAAAATTGATGAGCAGCGCAAAATTCATATTACGCCCCATGAGCAAAATGATTGGGTGATCCAAGGCGGTGACAAAATTGCGGTATTTGAAACGGATGCGGGTCGTGTCGGTATTCAAATTTGTTACGATGTAGAGTTTCCTGAATTGTCGCGTATTCTCGCTAAACAAGGGTTAGATATTTTGTTTGTGCCATTTTGGACAGATACAAAAAATAGTTACTTACGTGTACGCCATTGTGCGCAAGCACGTGCAATCGAAAATGAATGTTATGTTGTGATTGCAGGCTCGGTTGGGAACTTACCTGAAGTAGAAAGCTTAGACGTACAGTATTCGCAATCAGCAGTGCTTACCCCTTCTGACTTTTCGTTCCCGCATGATGCAACCTTGAATGAAGCAACACCGAATACCGAAATGTTGTTATTCAGTGATTTAGATATGGATAAACTGAAAATCCTTCACAGTGAAGGTACGGTAAGAAACTTAAAAGACCGCCGTGAAGATTTGTATGACGTGATCTTGAAAAAGCGAGATCAATAATGGCTTGGTTGTATTTAATTGTCGCAGGTCTGTTAGAAATTGGCTGGCCTGTTGGCCTTAAGATGTCTCAACAGGCAGACAGCCGCTGGTTAGGCATTGCAATAGCCGTCGCCTTTATGGTCGCTAGTGGCTTTATGTTGTGGTTGGCGCAAAAGGATATTCCGATGGGGACATCCTATGCTGTATGGACAGGGATCGGTGCAGCGGGCACTTTCTTGGTAGGTATTTTATTTTATGGGGATGCCGCCACATTTGGCCGCATTGCCGGAGTACTGCTGATAATTAGCGGAGTGATAACGCTCAAAATTAGTCATTAAAAAAGCGGCATAGCCGCTTTTTTAATGACTAGAAACGCACCTAATTGGGTAGCATTACCAGAATGGCTGCCAGTGCAATTAACACAAGCCCCGCCGTGTCTTGGCGTTTTAGCGGTTGTTTTAACCAAAGAATCGATACCAAAATGGTAAAGAATACTTCTATCTGCCCCAATGTTTTTACATAAGCAACATGCTGCAAGCTCATGGCGCTAAACC
Source organism: Pseudoalteromonas sp. PA2MD11 (assembly GCF_017808125.1). Lineage (NCBI taxonomy): Bacteria > Pseudomonadati > Pseudomonadota > Gammaproteobacteria > Alteromonadales > Pseudoalteromonadaceae > Pseudoalteromonas > Pseudoalteromonas sp. PA2MD11. The sequence continues at coordinate 39,384 of NZ_JADKNF010000019.1, read as the reverse complement.
AACCAATAGAACCTAAACAGCTACAAACACTAACAGCGGTCGTGGTGCCTTTGTGATGCCACATTTTCTTAAATGTATCGCGCTCTTTTAATGCAATATACACGCACAGCATCAGTGTTTGTAAGCTAATTATCAGCACTAACACCCAAGCTGCTGAGTGTGGAAAAGTCAGTCCTGAATTTAAACTTGCTTCACGGATCCATGATGAAGAGAGAGCAAAAGAAGTGCCGCAAGCAAGCCCAAGCAGTGCGGTGCCCAAATTAAAGTGTTTAACATTCGCGATGCCACTTAATAGCAGTACCGCAATTGCACCAATAAATACGCCAACCCAGCCCAGTAACGACAGTGCTGAGCCAAAGAACATGACACCTAAAATGGCCGCCATTAGCGCTTCACTTTTAGCAAGCCCTGCACCGACTGCAAAGTTATTCATTTTAAACAGCTTTACCATTAAACCTGTGGCAACAATTTGGACGATACTGGCGCCAACAATGTAGCCAATAAAAGCCAGATTAAAGTCAGGAAGTGCGGCGTCTTGATATTGATAAAGTGCAAATAAATACAGGGCAGCAATTGGGCTGGCAACGATAAAGCGAGCAAGCGTTACCCCAGCAACACTCACTGTTGCACTGAGTTTGCTTTGCAGAGCATTGCGCCACGACTGCATAAATGCCGCAAAAATAGTTAAGAAAATCCAAGTCATATTGAAAATAAATTAATAAGGAGAGGCGCTTAGAGTAACAAAACCAAAGTATGAGAGCATTAGCTTATCGACCAACTTGAGAAAAACTCAGCTGTGACAATATGCCGCAGGGCTTTTATGCCGGCTTTAGACTATAGTGACAATGATGCTATTGCTGGCCGCTGCTGTTTTAAGTAGCGGCTTTTTTTTGTTTGCGGTAGGGTGAGCTATTACAGTTAAAAGATAAGGAAATATCATGACCACACTGATTATCTGCGCACTCATCGCAGTGCTCATACCTTATTTAGCTAAAGCCCCCGTGGCTTTTGCACAAAATAAGTTGTCAGGCTATGACAATAAACATCCGCGTGAACAACAAGCTAAACTAACAGGCTTTGGTGCGCGAGCATTAGCTGCACATCAAAATAGCTTTGAGTCACTAATTATTTTTGCGGTCGCGCTGGCAGTTGTAATAGGTAGCAATAATGTCTATCAGATGACAGAAACCTTAGCGATTATGCATGTTATCGCCCGCGTGTTGTATTGTATTTTCTACTACATAAACCAGGATATTTTACGTTCATTAGTTTGGCTTGTTGGCTATGTTTGTGCTGTGGCGATGATTGCTCTTTGTCTTTAGCCAAGAGCAAATAGTCAAAAACCACAAAGCAAGCGGCTTAAATAAGGCGCTTGCTTTAGGGTCTTAAGTGATTGCTTTTACTTAGAGCTAACTTTAATTTTCTCTATTAAATCCTTTGCTTGGTAGTTTTCGTCTAAGGCGAAATCGAGTTGTACTAATGCGTTTTTAAAGCCGGATTCAGACGGCGCATACTGCCATTTTTTTAAGGCTCTTTTCGCTTCTCGATTGAAAACACTTTCAGGCTCTGCACTTACCACACTAACATTGCTGGTGGCGCCGCTTGGTAAAATATCGTATTTCAAAACAACTGAACCGCTAATACCTTGCTCTGCAGCTTGAATAGGGTATATCGGCTCTACACGCATAACCGCTTGATAGTCTTTTGTCTTTTCAACTGACATCGGCTGTTTTGCAATGGCAAAGCTGCTAAGCATGCCCGCTGTAAAAATAACTAACGCTGTTTTTGCGATAAATGAGCTGTTGTCGATCTGCTTTATTTGGTTTAGACGTTGTAACATGGTGTTTTTATCTCCGTATTGTGAATAAGCCATTAAGCCTGTTCTGCTAAAGCTTGCACAGTGCACTAATGCCTTACTGTATAAAATTCGTTGTTCTGTCGATTTATTTTTGAGTACTTGCTCATCACATGAAAGCTCTTGAATACGGCGCAGACTTGCATAACCAAGCCAAGCGACAGGGTTAAACCACAACAAAATAGTGGCACTTAAAGCGATGGCATTAATTAGGTTGTCTTTGCGTTTAATGTGCACTGATTCATGCTCTAAAATAAGCGCTAAAGCATGGTTATCGTAGTGACTTTGATAGTTTGTAGGCAGCACTAGCTTGGTATTTAAAACCCCTACAACCATAGGTGAGCTCACTTGGTTGCTTTGGTATAAGCGCATACTTTGATTGCTGTGATGATCAAGCGTAATTGGCGCTAACTGCAGTTTTGCTAGAAAACGGTAATGAAAATATACGGCAGTGATCAGCAGTGCGGCACTAATAAAGCCATAAATAGCAAACCAAGTGAGCGTAAACTGCGGCATTATTGCTGTGTTTGGCGTGATAGTCAGCTTACTGATAAAGTCGTTTTGAATTGGCTTTAAGTGCTCTGGTAGGTTCGCTAACAATAAACTAATTGGTAAAAGCGCCCACAGTGTATAAACCAAGCGTGCCGATAGCTGACTTAGTAACTTTCGCTCTAGCAGCAATAAAAACATAATTGCAGATGAGATCAAAAGTTGTTGATCTAACAACCAATTAAAAAATGCATCTAACATAACAACGCCTTATTTTTGCTGTTTTTCCCAATCATCGATAACCTTTTTCAGCTCATCAATATCATGTTGCGAGAGTTGCTCTGATTTAGCAAAGCCACTCACCAGCGGCGCAATTCGGCCATTAAAAAAGCGTTCAATAAAGCTTTGGCTTTCTTTTAATGTGTATTCTTCACGAGCAATGCAAGGGGTGTAGTTATATTGGCGGCCTTGTTTCTCGAAGCTAAGAGCGCCTTTTTTAACTAAACGGCTTAGTAGCGTTTTAATGGTTTTTTCGTGCCATTCTTTATCGTCACTTAAACGCGCAATTACTTCACTAGCCGTGGCTGGGTAGCCAAGCCATACCGCATCTAATACTTCGAATTCAGCTTTAGAAAGTTCAATCATTTTTATGCCTACAGATGTAATCTTTAATTTAAGATTACACGCGTAATCAATTAATGCAAACTTTTTTGTTAGAGAATGTCACTTTTTTTGATACTGACTATCTGTCCTTCGGGCAAATTCAGCGTGGTGAGTGACAGTTTTGCGATATCTGTGCGGTAAAGGTCGATGACTTTGTAGCCACAAAAACGTGCCATTTTTCGTATTTGACGATTTAAACCTTGTTTTAAGACGATGCAAAACTGCGTTTCGTTGACTTGAGTCACCGTGCAAGGGAGGGTTATTTGTTTATCGACAGGCACACCGCCCGCCATTTTTTTACAAAAGTCGCTATCAAGGGACTTATCAACGGTGACTAAATAGCGTTTGGGTTGGTGGTAATCAGGGTGGATCAGTTGATTACAAAACTCACCGTCATTGGTCAAAATCAACAAACCTCGGGAGTCTTTGTCGAGCCGGCCAATTGGGTAAACGCGAGTGGTTTTAGGCAGGCTATGAATAAGGCTTGTTGGGTCATCAGCATTTAATTTGCAATCTATACCAACAGGCTTGTGATAAGCAAAGTAGGTGAGTGGTGCCTTAGCTAAAATTTTTTCGCCAAGTACAATCACATCATCGTGCTCATCAACATGATCTATATGATTTGCGGCACGGCCATTTACTGTTACCTCACCTTGATCTATCAAGCGCGATGCTTGCTTTCGAGAGCAAACACCCGCATGGGCAATAAATTTAGCAAGTCGTACTTTTTCTGGCATGAGTGATTTTTGTACAATTAATTTGATCACAGTATATCAAAATCACGTATGAATAGTTCCACCACCAAAGAGGAATGCACATGCCTATCAAATTATCAGAGCTTGCAGCTCACCAACCACTGCAAAAGGTTATCCTTCATTCATTAGAAATGGCATTGTATCAGGTGTCTGTGATGATCAATAACGTTGAGTATTATGTTACTGATGAGCAAGGTGAGTTTATTCGTGATATTAGCCCGTTGCATATTCAAAAGCGTCTTGATCACCTAAGTTATGGCGATATGGTTTTACGCCACACCAGTGCTTATGATGAGATGTGTGGTCAGCCCGAAAAGCTGGCCAGCAACATGCTTGAAGTACCCTATGGTAAGAACCACTTATACTGATTAACGATATAAGCGTATACTGAGTATATGTATCAATTAAAAAGTGATGACTCAGCTGATTTAAACAACCAGCTTAGAGAACACATTGTGGCTTTCAACGCCGCGCATTTTAATGCCGAGCGTATTCCCGTTGGTTTTAAGTTCGTTAATAAACAAAACAGTGTGGTTGCTGGTATTCATGGTCAGGTATTTGGCAATTGGCTGCTTATTAGTTGGCTTTGGTGTGATGATAAGACGCGTGGTAAGGGACTTGCGACACGCTTACTCGCTGAATTAGAGAGTAAAGCTAAAGCACTTGGTGCAAACATCGCACAACTTGATACGCTCGATTTCCAAGCTAAACCCTTTTACGAAAACAACGGCTACCTAGTTAAATATGAAATGCGTAACTACCCACTCGACGGCTGCCGTTATTTTATGGAAAAAAGCCTTTAACTATTGGCTTTTACTCACTTCGCTTTTAGCACGTCTTGCTCGGTAAAAGTAATCCCTAAGAAAGGGGTCGCTTCAGGGGCAAGCATAAAGGTGCGAATGTTCATATGGTCTTGCCCTTCAGGATTGTGTAATACGTCATCACGATAAAACGCGCCAAAGCAATCTAGGGTGTTTTGTTTACTCAGTTGATTTAGCTTAGCAAAGGCAAAAATTTTACACGAGCCATTATTTTCATTTGCCGCGCTTAGCAGGCCATGATTGTTAAAACCACTTGGGGTAAAGTCATAATTGTTGTCTATGACCGCCATGGTATCGGTAAACTCAATTTGCTGCGGTGTGCTTGCTAATTTCGAAAGAAATTCGTTAAGAGTCATTGCTTGTCCTTAAAAATTGTTCTTTATCAACTCTAACTCATTCACTTGCTGATTGATATTAAACTTAAAATTCTCTAAAAAGTTCATACCAAGCAAGCCATAGCCAACATGATTTTCTATTACCAGCACTTCAAAATTACGAATACGTTGTTGACCGACTTGAAACGACTCGAGCTGATAACGCTGTGCTTCAACAATTCCATTAGCTGTGTTTACTTGTAAGGTGCCAAGGTAATTGGCTGGGGTGTTAAGCGAGTTTAATAATGTTTGGTTAATTACAGTAAAGCTAGCGCCGGTGTCGATCATCAGCTCGGTTTCGATATCATCGTTGATGATACTGTTCACCAAATAGTGCGAACCTCGAGCAGTTAATTTTATAATTTCAACACCTGCGAGAGCTTGTTGAATCAACAGATGTAACTGCTCAGCTTGCTGTTTATATTCATGATCTTCAGGCAGTTGATCTAGGGTTATTTGGCTCGCGACATAATCTTCTAAATGATAGTTAGCTAATGCATGATTATATAAGTAATGCGCGTTACCTGGCGCGTAATCAAGCCACTGTTGACTGCTATTCAGCAATGCCTGCCATTGTTGCGCCGCAATAAGTTCATCAATATAGGTTGTACTTAGCTCGTCTATTTGTTTGCTAAGTTGTTGTTTTTCATTGCTGTCTAATTGGTTGCTAAGAGCCAATAAACTGATAATTCCCTGTTGAGTATCACCTTGTGCGATTAAACGCTTTGCCTCAAGTTCAAGCATGGTGACATCGTAAGGGTGACTATTTAAAAAGGCCGTTAAAAATTGCTCACTTAAGGTGAATTTTTGATGGGAAAGCCATGTCTCAAGTTGTTGTTGCCAAATTTGTTTAAGTTGCCTTGCATAGCGAGGTTCATTAACAAGCAATTGGGTGTACTCGGCCACCGCTTTGTCGAATAATTGGTTGCTAAATAGCGCAACAGCTTGTTGAAAGTGGGCTGGTAAAACCGCGCTTTTCTTGACTATGGGAGTGGTTGCTACAGTCTCAATTTGTTTTGGCTTCGCGGGGTTAAACAGCTGCCAAATAAAGTATCCGTTTAAGCTAAGAGAACATAGCAATAATAATTTAAGAAAAGCATTCATCCGTTTTGCCCAATCATTAAATCTTTGTTATTTACTTATTCAGCATAAAACACATTTTTTAAAGTCGTTACTTTTTAACTAAATGATTGAGCGCCATGATATTACTGATCTCAATATCTGCTAATCCTTGATAACGATATTGCGTTGCTTGGTTATTAAGCCAAACGCTTTGGCAGCCAGCATTATTGGCACCTTGTACATCAGTATCTAGGCTATCGCCAATGTGCAAAATTTCTTTATGATTAACCTCTAACTGCTTTGCTGCGCTATCAAATAAGGCGCTGTGCGGCTTCGCTTTTCCGTGTGGGCCTGCTTGTAAAACTAACTCAAACACACCATTAAGGTTAAACTTTTCTACTTCGACATTACCATTGGTGATGGCGATGAGGCGGTAGTGTTTACTGAGATTAGCAAGTAATTCAAGTACTTCATCAGTAACGGTTATTTGACTGCGGGCATCAGCGAATGCCTGATAAGCATTTTCGGCATGCAACTGAGCTTGCTCTGCTGAAAAACCCAGATCGGTCATGGCATAGTGTAATGCTGCTTGTCGCCAGCGCGTAACGTCATCAATTAAAGTCGCATCATGTTTTAAAGCTTTATCGCGGCATGTTAACCAGTAGCTCATGCTATCGGCTGGCCATTGGTCTAATGCCTCGAGGTAATCAGCTTGTGCTTGCAAGGCTGATTTTATGATCGGATGGTTGTTGTAAAGTGTGTCGTCTAAATCAAAACTTAAAACAGAAACTGGCGATAGGGCACGGTTAAATCGGATCATAATGACAAGGGTTTACTCTGATGTTGAGCGCTTTTTAGCGCGTGGATGGGTGTTATCGTACACTTTAGCTAAATGCTGAAAATCTAAATGCGTATAAACTTGCGTTGCAGACAAACTACTGTGTCCTAACAGTTCTTGTACGGCACGCAGATCCCCTGATGATTCTAAAATATGTGATGCAAATGAGTGGCGCAATTTATGCGGATGCACTTGTGAGCTGATCCCTTGCTTAATGCCCCATTCTTGCATCCGTAAGCGGACTTGGCGTACGGAAATTCGCTTTTTTTGGCTGCTAACAAACACGGCTATTTCATCAGGATGTGCAAATTGAGGGCGAATTTTCAGCCATGCTTTTAATGCACTGAGCGCTTTGCTGCCTACAGGTAATAAGCGTTCTTTGTTACCTTTACCACGGACTAAAATTTCGCCTTCAGTCGGGTTTATATCTTGTATGTTAGCGCTAACTAACTCGCTAATGCGCAGACCCGAAGAGTACATTAATTCCATCATAGCTTTGTCACGTATAGCTAAAGGCTCATCATCTGGCAGTTCTAGTAGCTTAGCCATTTGATCTACGTCTAAATTTTTGGGTAAAGGCTTGGAAAATTTTGGCCCTTTAATGGCCTCTGCCGGATTGTGATAATATGCCTGACTGGCTATATTTTTGGCTTTTAAGAATTTATATAAACTGCGAATACAACTCAGTTTTAAACTGATTGTGCGACCACTCAATTGTTTACTTCGCATTTGCATGCTGTAACGGCGAATATGCTCACCTTGAACAGCAAACCAGTCTTCACATAGTTTACTAAAGTACAAAGCTGCGAAGCCTAGCTGGCTCGTATATTGGTTTACTGTGTGCGCTGAGTATTGTTTTTCGTAGCGTAAGTAGTCTGCAAATAGTTGGATGGGTGTTCGCCAAGCATCACTTAATTCATCAATGTCTGGCGTCGTCACATCGCTCATGCAAGTTCCAATAAGCGCAGTTGCAATGAGCGCACAAACTCAAGGACAAAAAAGCTGTCTTTTGCCGGTTCGAAGTGATTTACGTCATCACTACCAAACGCCAAAATTGCCACAGGGTGTTTCGTGTTACCAATTAGATATAAAGCAGTCGATTGAGTCGTGTCTGAAAACAGTAAGTCTCTTTCTTGTTGGCTTACTCGACCCAAGTAAATGCCGTCGTTTTGCAGGCGATGAGCAATTAATTCATCAAACTTTTTATCGTACTTAACTAAGTGGCATTCGTTAATGGATGGGTTGGTGCAGATAATATTGCGCAAGTTGCTAGCCAGTGTCGTAAAGTCGTAGTTTGTCCATAACTGACGATGACAGTCGCTAAATAAGCGGTAAATTAACTCGTTTTCTTTTGCTTGTTCAACGAGCTGCTCAATCTTATTTTTTAATAACGTATTGTGTTCACGTAATTGGCGCTGTTGAATATGCACCAAAGACGTTGCTCCCGCCGTTTGCTGTTGTAGTTCAACTTCAGCGAGCACATCAGGGTTTTTAATAAAAAAATCAGGGTGTGCTTTTAAATATTCAGCAATTTGTTGTTCTGTTAGTTTGCTCATAGTGCCACTTGTCCATCAAAAACATGCTCAGCAGGGCCTGTCATTCGTACTGGATGCCCTTCGCCTTGCCAACGTACTTGTAAACTGCCGCCGGGTAAGTCAACTTGTACGGTATTAGCAAGTTTACTTTGAATTTGTCCAACCACGACCGCAGCACAAGCACCTGTACCACAGGCTAAGGTTTCACTAACGCCACGTTCCCACACTCTTAGTTTAATGTGATCTTGCGAAATTACCTGCATAAAACCAACATTTGCACGTTGTGGAAAACGCTCATGATTTTCAAGCAGTGGGCCTAAGGTGGTGACTTCTGCGGTATGAATGTCATCAACTTCTAACACGCAATGCGGGTTACCCATCGATACTGCGCCACTAAATACAGTGTGTTCTTCCGTGCGAAGAATATAGGTCAGCTCACGCTTGCTGGCTTTTAATGGGATTTTGTTCGGTTCAAAATTGGGGTGGCCCATATTTACCGTTACTTGACCATCTTTCTCTATATAAAGCGTGAGGTTACCAGATTTTGTTGAAACCGAGATTTTGTGCTTATTGGTCAGGCCTTTCATACGGACAAAGCGAGCGAAACAGCGCGCACCGTTGCCACACTGTTCAACTTCGTTACCATCGGCATTGAAAATACGATAATGAAAATCGAGATCAGGAGAGTAAGGGGCTTCAACCATAAGCAGTTGATCGAAGCCAATGCCGAAATGGCGATCTGCCAGCTTCTTTATTTGATCACGTGATAAAAAAACATTTTGAGTAATGTTATCAATAACGACAAAGTCATTACCTAGGCCGTGCATTTTTGAAAAATTAACTAACATAACGCTCTAATTCGGGTTTGCTCTGAGCTAATCATGCCACAGAGCAGGGCGGTTATAAAAACGTTTATGGTAAAATTTTCTCACCTTGCCAAAGGCTTTCTAAGGTTTCGCGTTGGCGAATTAAATGGCTTTGCTGACCATCCACCATAATCTCTGCAACACGCGGGCGTGAGTTGTAGTTTGAGCTCATAGTGAAACCATATGCGCCAGCGCTGCGTTGCGCTAAAAGGTCACCGGCTTGAAGTGCAAGCTCACGGTCTTTACCTAAAAAGTCGCCGGTTTCACAGACTGGGCCGACAATGTCGTAGTTGTAAGTAGGCGTATCATCTGCGCGAGGTTCAACTGGTACAATACTTTGCCAAGCTTGATACAGCGATGGACGCAACATATCGTTCATGCCTGCATCAACAATAGCAAAGAACTTATCTTGGTTTTGTTTAATAAACTCAACTTTAGTAACTAAAATACCTGCGTTGGCTGCAATCGCACGACCAGGTTCAAAAATAAGTTCTAAATCTTGGTAGTCTGCTAATCGAGCGGTAATTTTATCAACATACTCGCTCGGGTGAGGAGGTGTTTCGCCATTATAAGGCACGCCAAGACCACCCCCGATATCTAGGTGAGTTAGCTTGATGCCAACCGCTTTTAACTCTTCGATAAGAGTCAGTACTTTTTCAAGTGCTGCTAAGAAAGGTTTTATTTCCGTTAGCTGCGAACCGATGTGGCAATCTACACCGGTAATTTTTAAACCGGGTAATGATGCTGCATGTTGATACACAGTCACCGCAGTTTGAATATCAATACCAAACTTATTCTCTTTTAAGCCGGTTGAGATATAAGGGTGCGTTTTTGCATCTATATCTGGGTTTACGCGAATCGAAATCGGTGCCTCTAAGTTAAGATCCGTTGCCACTTTTGAAATACGCTCAAGCTCAGCCACTGACTCAACGTTAAAACACTTGATCCCCAATTCAAGTGCATAGGCAATTTCGTCAGCGGTTTTTGCAACGCCAGAAAACACAACCTTACTTGCGTCTCCGCCTGCTTGGATAACACGCGCAAGCTCACCTTTTGAAACGATGTCAAAACCTGAACCAAGTCGCGCTAAAATATTCAGCACGGCAATATTTGAGTTGGCTTTTACGGCATAGCACACCAAGCTCTTATGTGACTTAGCAGCGTCTGCAAATGCTAGATAATGACGTTCAAAGGTTTTACGAGAATAGATATAACAAGGCGTACCATATTGTTCGGCAAGCTCTTTGACAGCGATGTCTTCAGCGAACAGCTGATTATTATTGTAGTTAAAAAAGTCCATCTATTGGTCCTGTTTTTGCTCTGGTTGTTCGGATGGATCAGCTTGTGGCTGAGACTTTGCAGGCGGCTTAGTATCATCTCGCAGATAAAGAGCACCACTTTGTCCGCAACCTGCTAGGGTTACTAGAAGGGCGCTTAGAGGTAAAATGGTTTTTAATTTTTGGCTATGAGTCTCTTTCATTAGATTAATACGGTTGCTGGCTTTATAATCGCAGAGTAACAGAATATTTAAAAAATGCAGCTATTCGCGGATGAATTTATTCCTGTTACACTTGATGTACACAATCTGCCCCCAGATCTAGGCTTAAAGCCAGTTAAAGGACACTAAAATGACTGATCATGAATACCACACACTAGCCGATGCATTAATGCTAACTATTGAAGAGCAAATCGATGAATGTGATGCCGATTTAGACTATGAATCAGCGTCAGGTATTTTAGAAATCATCTTTCCTGATCGCAGTAAAATTGTGATCAACAAACAAGCACCATTACACCAAGTTTGGGTAGCGACTAAATTTAATGGTCACCATTTTGAACTACGCGACGATAAGTGGATTGATAACCGCTCAGGTGCAGAGTTTTGGCAATTTATGTGTGATGCGGCAACCCGTCAAGCAGGTCAAACCATTGAATGGCGTTCTGAGCTATGAGTTTAGAGTTTGTTGAGTACTCAGCACAAGGCGATCACAAAGCAACGGTTATCTGGCTTCATGGTTTAGGTGATTCTGGTGATGGTTTTGCCCCAGTTGCACCGCAACTAGCTCTACCAAAAGAGCTTGGCGTGCGTTTTGTGTTTCCACATGCGCCAGTGCAACCGGTCACCATAAATGGTGGTATGGCAATGCGTTCTTGGTACGATATTAAATCGATGGATTTAGATAAGCGTGCTGATGAGCAAGGAGTGCGTGAATCTGCTGCAAAAGTGGCTGCAATTATTGACCAAGAAATTGCAAAAGGTATCGCTCCTAACAAAATTATTCTTGCCGGTTTTTCGCAAGGGGGTGTGGTATCGCTGCACTTAGCGCCACGTCTAGATTATAAATTAGCGGGTGTAATGGCACTTTCAACCTACATGTGTGTGCCTGCAAAATTTGCCAATGAAGCCAAGCAGCAGGGGTTAAACATTTTTATGGCACATGGTCGATTTGACGATGTGGTACCGCATAGCGCAGGCAGACAAGCATTTGACGTGCTTAGCGCAAATAACATGGAAGTAAGCTGGCAAGACTATCCGATGGCGCACCAAGTTTGTGGTGAAGAGTTAATGGCTATTCGAGAGTGGTTAATTGCTCGCTTGAGTTAATTTTTTGGTTTTAGAGGCCAACATGACAAAGAAACTTGTAATTACAGCAAATATGAATGCCGTTGAATCGGCAAGTTCAGCACCGACAGCAGTGACTTATCAATGGCATTGGCGACGCATCTTTATGGTCAGCAGTGTTATCTTAGTTGCGCTGGCTATATTAGTATATAGCTTTATTGGTGCTGTAAATGCTGAGCAATCACCGCAAGATGAACCGCAAGCAGAGTTTACAAATGCTGAATTACAAACCTCTTTAAATGACGCTGAGCAAGAAGAGCCAAAAGAAGTTGTTGCTCCGTCAATAAATGAGCAAACACCGTTGGTTGATAACACAGCAACGGCTAAAGCAGAGGTTGTGAGCTCAAACATTGTAGAGCCTGACGTTACATCAGTAGAGGTTGAGATCGACAGTGAAGAGGTTATTGATGAGCAACAACCTGAAACATTAGCCGTTATTCCTGATGAAGAAGCATCACAAACTGAACAGCAAGTTGAAATTGCAGCAGCACCTGATGCTCAGCAGCAGTTTTCACGGTCAGCACATATTGCCAGTGTCGCAATTGGCGCAAAAATAGACACAGATAAAGTAAGCCGCGCAGTATTAACTACCGATGTTGTTGATCGAGAACCAGTAAACGTTTTAAAAAACGATGTAAAATTAGCGCAAATTAGCAGTAGCCTGAGCTTTTTTAGCGAGCTTAGAAATATGCAGGGACAAACTGTTCGTCACCAATGGTATTACCAAGACCAACAGCTTGCTTCGATTGAATTGGCCGTAAGCAGTCCACGTTTTCGTACTTATTCAACGAAAAACATCATGCCAGAGCAACTGGGTGATTGGCGTGTTGAAGTTATTGACGCAGATGGCAACTTACTGGCCCAAAAAGAATTTAGAATTTTAGCTGAGTAATATTTAGTATCAGCCTGATAATTAATTGGATTTTTCATGACACAGACAACAAAACTAGTTCGTATCGCGACCCGTAAAAGTGCACTTGCTTTATGGCAGGCTGAATTTGTAAAAGCTCAACTAGAGCACTTCCATGACGACGTAACGGTAGAGTTGGTTCCTATGTCGACACAAGGCGATATTATCCTTGATACACCACTGGCCAAGATAGGTGGTAAAGGCTTATTCGTAAAAGAGCTTGAGCAAGCCATGCTAGATGGTCGTGCAGATATTGCGGTGCATTCGATGAAAGATGTACCTGTTGAGTTTCCTGAAGGTTTAGCATTACACACAATTTGTGAACGTGAAGACCCACGCGATGCGTTTGTATCAAATAACTACAAGAGTTTAGATGAGTTACCACAAGGTGCGATTGTTGGTACATCTAGCCTACGCCGCCAATGCCAAATTCGCGAAGCGCGCCCTGATTTAGATATCCGTGACTTACGCGGTAATGTTAATACGCGTTTGGCAAAACTAGATGATGGTCAATATGATGCAATCATCCTAGCTGCAGCGGGTCTAATTCGTTTAGAAATGCCAGAGCGTATTACAGCTTTTATCGAGCCAGAGGTATCATTACCTGCAAATGGTCAAGGTGCTGTGGGTATTGAGTGCCGAATTGATGATGAAGTAACAAAAGCACTGTTAGCGCCACTTGAACATAATGAAACACGCATTCGTGTTAATGCCGAGCGTGCTATGAATCGCCGTTTAGAAGGTGGCTGCCAGGTACCTATTGGTGCATTTGCATTGGTCGATGGTGAGCAAGTGCATTTACGTGGTTTAGTGGGCGCTATTGATGGTAGCCAAATGCTACGTGATGAAGTGACAGGCCCAGTGGCTGACGCAGAGCAATTAGGTATTACACTTGCTGAAAAGCTACTTGAGCAAGGTGCTGATAAAATTTTAGCTGAAGTATATAGAGACGCTTAATATGCATATTTTGATAACTCGTCCAGAAGGAAAAGGCACTGAGCTTGCTCTTGAGCTTCAGCAGGCGGGTTATCAAACAACCCTGTGCCCAGTCCTTACCTTAGATTATCTCACTGTTAATAGTAGTGAGCTCGCGCCGCTAGAAAATGCCGATAAAATCATTTTTATCTCGCAAGATGCCGTGCATGCCTTATTAAAACTCACACCAACCATCAACAAAGCAGCGCAACTTTATGCGGTTGGTCAGCAAACTGCTGATGCGGTTTATGAAGCCTTTGGGCGACGAGCCGCAGTGCCTAAACAACATGATTCAGAAGGTCTGCTTGAATTAAAAACGTTACAAGATGTTGAGCTAAGTAACATTGTTTTAGTGAAAGGTGAAGGTGGGCGCACGACCATAGCAAAAACGTTAAAACAACGTGGTGCTTTATTAAATCAATTGGTTGTTTACAAGCGAAGCGCAATTGAGAGCGAACCGGGCAAGTGGATGGACCACTGGCAAACAATTGATGTAGAAGGTATAGTCATTACCAGTAATGCAGCGGTGGATGCCATTTTTAATGGCCTAAAAGAGCCTCAGCTTGCATGGTTGAAAGAGCGACAGTTTTTCGTTGCCAGTGAGCGTATCGCTGACTATTTAAAGCAACAAAATATCGTAAGAACACAGATACATATTGCTGCAGGGGCGAGCGACAACGCTATGTTCACCTGCATTAATCAGCAAGGTAGCAAAATGAGTGAAGCAGAATCAAAACAACCCGCAAAGCCAGTGACTGCACAGCCAGAGAAAAAAGCGCAAACGGCAAATACTGGGGCAAAAGCGCCTCTACAAGCTAAAAGAGGCATCAGCAAAACAGGTAGCTTAGCGTTACTTATTTCACTTTTAGTGGCTTCTGCAGTTGGCTATGAGTTTTATCTAAAATTAAATAGCGATCAGCAATCGGCTGTGGCATTGACTGAGCTGACAGATGAAAACCTTCGCTTACAGCAGCAAATTGATGCATTAAAAAGTGCCCAACAAACAATGCAGCACTCGCTTTATAACAGTGAACAAAAGGTCACTGATGCACTAAATGAAAGTGCTGAGCAAACACAGCAGAAATTACAAGCGGCTTTAAAGCGCGCCGAGCAGCAAACTTTCACGCTTAATCCGCAAGAAGTCACAAGCCTGCAGCGTATGGCCGAGTTTAAATTGTGGGCAGAGCACGATTACCAAGGGGCTGCTGCTGTGCTATCTCGCTTAGATAGCTTGCTTGCAGAACACCCGGGTACAGGTGCTATTCGCCAAGCAATTCACCAAGATTTACAAACCTTGAATGCCATAGAACCTGTGGCTGTTGAAGCAATTTATTTAAAACTGCATGGCATTAATCAAAAAGTTGATGAACTGGTATTTAATGCTATTTCACTCCCTGAAGAGGTCGTCAAAGAAGACCCAAATCAATTAAGTGAAAATGTCAGTGAATGGCGTCAAAACCTTGCGAAGTCGTGGCAGCAGTTTAAAGACTTCTTTGTTACAGTGCGCACACGTGAAGATATGGTTATCGCACCATTTTTAAGTGAACAAGAGCGTCACTTAGTAAAACAGCGCCTGAGTTTATATTTAGCTCAAGCGCAAGATGCGGTATTAAGTAAGCAAAGCAGTGTGTATTTTAGCGCTGTTGATGCTGCACATAGCTTGGTAAAAGATTACTTTAAGCAAGATGATGCACAAACAAAAGCGGCCTTAAAGAGCCTTACTGAGCTTTCGAAAGAGCAACTTGATTTTAGCCTAAAAGTGTCACTACAAAGTACTGAGCAGGTGAAGGAGTGGGCACAATGATCCGCTTTTTATTAATCATTATTGCAATAGCAGTCTGCTTAGGGATTGCCCCTTTTTTTATAGATCAAAAGGGTTATGTACTAATTGCCTTTAATAAAACAACCATTGAAGGGACTATTTGGGGCATCATAGCACTTTTAATATTAGCATTCGCTGCACTGTTTTTACTTTATAAGCTTTGCCGTTACGTAATATCTTTATACAGTCATACACGCCATGGCTTTTTTGCGCGCAGTGAAGAGCGTAAACAAGCGGCTATTGAGCAAGGTGTATGGAGCTTAATTAATAACGATTATGCACAGCTTGAGCTTGCACTTGATAACAATAGTGTTGCAGAAAAGTGGAGCGATATACGTTATGCGCTTCTTGCTAAAGCGGCATTAGCTAACAATGAGAGCGAAAAAGCGGTTAGTTATCTTGATAAAATAAGCCAGGATAAGCAGTTAAAAGTGGCTAATTTATGGATTGCTAGCGGTGAAACCAGCACCATTTTTGCTGACCTTAAAGCGTTAGCTGAGCACAAAAAAGCCACGAGTTTAGAGCTTAAAATGTATGCCCATGTATTGGTAAAAGAGCAAAAGTGGGCGGCATTGAATGACTTTATGCCGCGTTTATTGCGCAAGAAAACACTTTCAGAGCAAGAGTGGCAACAACTTTTTGATAGTTACTTTGCAGCTCAATCAAACGGGAATTTAACTGAGCGGTATGAGCAATTAACCAAAAACCTGAAATCACATGCAGAGGTAAGCTATTTAACAGCAATGGCGAAAGCGGGTGAGCTAAACAAAATTGAGTTAAGTCTAATTAAAATGATCAAAAAACCGCTGCAGCATAAAGATTTAGCACGTATTTTACGTACTAGTAGTGCTGGTGATGCACTCAAGCTGCAAGCAAGTTTGCAGGATGTATTGAAAAAAGACACCGAAAATACAGATTTACTATTAGCCCTTGCATGTTTAGCAAATGCTCACGGAGAATATGATCTAGCCGCGCGGGTGTTTGATAAAGCGCTTAATGCTGATAACCGCCATGCCTATTTGCAGCAAGCGGTTCTTAGTTATAGTAAGAGTGCCCAACCAGAAAAAGCATTGGTACTCTATCAATAATTTTACTTCAGCCGGCAAAGGAGCAATGGCTTGAAAAACTTATTTACACTGACAATAAGTATTGCACTTGCTTACTTTCTTACAGGGTATTTAAGTAATTCTTTGCTGGCGATTGATGGTTATGCGGTTGCAGCGTGGCCGCCTGCAGGTATTGCGCTTGCCAGTATCTTACTGCTTCGAAATCGTGCTCTGCTAGGAGTTTTGCTAGGGGCGTTCTTTGTAAACCTTATTCACCTTGATAAAGTCACTGATATTTTTCACTGGCAAATGATGTTGCAAGCTATTGGTGTGACAAGTGCATCAACATTTCAGGCTTGGCTTGCCTATTACATTATAATTCATGTAGTTAAACGCCCGATTGAGTTATCGTCATTAAAGCAAAGTATGATTGGCTTAATGATAGGTGGCCCTTTGTGTAGCTTGATTGCAGCATCAATTGGCACCGGCTTATTGGTCATTAATAATGTTATTCCGAGTTATGCGGCGCTTAATAATTTTATCGCATGGTGGATTGGCGACAGCATTGGGGTGCTGATTTTCACACCATTAATTTTAGCGGCATTTAGTTACCACCACACTCGTCAACGGCTGCAAATCATTGTGCCGTCGTTATTAATTTATGTGGTTATTTGTGTCAGCTTTTATGGTGCAGCCAGTGTAAAAAAAGACAAAGACTTACAGCGCCAGCAAGCAAAAGTCAGTGCAATTCATACTAATCTTGAACACCAAGTTGATGAAATTAAATCGCATTTATCTTTATTAGCTACTTTTTTTGCTAGTAGTGACATGGTTGAATTTGATGAATTTAAGCGTTTTACAACAAGGCAACTACAATATAGCAAAGAAATCCTTGCCCTTGAGTGGGCACCTAAAGTTATTCACTCACAACTAAATAACTATCAAAGTCTACTGCGTGATGAACTGGGTGCTGATTACTACGTGAAAGAAAAAAATGCTGCAGGACAGTGGCAGCCGGTAAGTAAGCGAGCAGTCTATTTTCCGGTGCAATATATTCACCCATTAGCAGGGAACGAACCAGCGCAAGGCTTTGATTTGGCCTCAAACGAGTTACGTAAACAAGCGTTAACTGACTCTCGGTTAATTAAAAATGTCACCGTCAGTGAGCCTATTACTTTGATGCAAGGTGATGGTCACGAAAAGGGCGTTTTATTCTTTAACCCTGTTTATTCAGACATTAATCATCAGGTCGGCTTTCGGGGTTATGTTGTTGCTGTGGTTAATTTAGAGTTGCTGGCACAAACACTAAATTTTAATCAAAATACTGAGATTGAAACCAGTTTTTTTGATGTTACCGATGGTACTAACCCTGTCGAGATTTACAGCCCACACCGTGTTGGTACAACCGCTATTGCGAGCTTTAATTTTATTATTGGCGAGCGCGTTTGGCAGGTGAAATTATGGGAGTCAGTAGCGCAGTCGTCATGGCTGCCTTATTGGCTAGCGCAAATAGTCGGTATGCTGTTTGTTTGGTTATTGATCACATTTTTGATTTCAGTAACCGGTACTAATATTCAAATTCGTCAGCAAGTAGCGAAACAAACTCAAAGCCTTCGCGAAGAAAAACTAAAAGCCGATAAAGCCAGCCAAATTAAAAGTGAGTTCTTGGCGAATATGAGCCATGAAATACGCACACCTATTAATGGTATAAAAGGTTTGCATTATTTAGCAATGCAAGAGCCTGACTGGCAACAAGCCCGTGGTTATATTGATCAAGCCGATGGTGCATTGAATGTACTATTACGGGTAATCAATGATGTTTTAGATTTTTCTAAAATAGAAGCGGGGCGATTGGAGCTACATCAAGAACCCATCGATGTGAATGCGTTGGTTAGTGAACTGACTAACTTATTACAGTTTGAACTTAATTCCCGTGCTTTAAAGTTTAAGGTTGAGTTTGATGCAACTGCGCACTTATTGATCCACACCGACCCAATTCGTTTAAAACAAGTATTATTAAACCTGTTAAACAATGCGGTGAAGTTCACTCAAGAAGGCACGATTACATTACGTATTTGGCAGCAGGGTGAATTTACTTACTTTAGTGTTATTGATACTGGCATCGGCATCAGTAAAGAGGCGCAGCAGCGCCTGTTTAAACCATTCTCACAAGCCGATAGCTCAACCTCTCGTCGCTTTGGTGGCACAGGTTTAGGCTTGAGTATTTGCCAAAAACTCATTGTTATGATGGGAGGCGAGATAAGCCTCAGTAGCTCTGAGGGGCAAGGTTCAACGTTTACAATTTCGCTGCCATTTGAGTCCCCTCTTGAAGAGGTGATTCATAGCGACGATGAGTTAGCTGATATCGATGTGACAGCTGTTTCATTTGCCAATGATGCAATTTTATTGGTTGAAGATAACCCATTGAATCAACATGTGGCGAGTTCGATTTTAAAAACTAAAGGTTGCCAACCTGATATCGCTAAAGATGGCCACGAGGCTATTAAGATGATCAGTGAAAAAAGCTATGACCTTGTACTCATGGATATTCAAATGCCGAATATGGATGGCTTACAAGCGACTAAGGTTATTCGCAACGAGTTACTGATCACCGATTTACCGATTATTGGCTTATCGGCAAATGCCCACGATGATGATCTTAAGAAAGGTTTAGCCAGTGGTATGAATGGTTATTTAACTAAACCAATTGATGCTGATAAACTTTTTAAAACCTTGTGGCATTTTTTGCA
Organism: Pseudoalteromonas sp. PA2MD11; assembly: GCF_017808125.1. Classification (NCBI taxonomy): domain Bacteria; kingdom Pseudomonadati; phylum Pseudomonadota; class Gammaproteobacteria; order Alteromonadales; family Pseudoalteromonadaceae; genus Pseudoalteromonas; species Pseudoalteromonas sp. PA2MD11. The sequence goes on along the minus strand of NZ_JADKNF010000019.1, from coordinate 20,000 downwards.
TAATGCTAGCGGCCATTAAAGCAGACATTTGACCTCAAAAAAGTAAATAAAATCATCTAAACTTGAAATATCGCCGTGGGTACGTATGATCCGCGCAAATTTACTGAACCTGAGTGCTAATTATGATCAATAACAAACTCCCTTTGCTTGATATTCACCGTCATCTAGATGGTAATGTTCGCCCACAAACGATCTTAGACCTTGGTCGTCAGTTTAATCTTGAATTACCTGCTGACAACATTGAAGCGCTTATTCCGCACGTACAGGTTATCGACCCTGAACCAAATTTAGTGGCATTTTTACAAAAGCTTGATTGGGGTGTAAAAGTACTGGGTGATTACGATGCTTGTCGTCGTATTGCTATCGAAAACGTTGAAGATGCGATTGCCCAAAACCTCGATTACGTTGAGCTTCGTTTTAGTCCATATTATATGGCGCAAAGCCAAGGCTTACACCCGCAAGGAGTTGTCGAAGCGGTGGTTGATGGTGTAAAAAGTGCGTGCCAAAACGCGCCAATTAAAGCTAACTTAATCGGCATCATGTCGCGTACATATGGCACCAAAATCTGTCAGCAAGAGCTTGATGCGCTACTTGCTTTTAAAAATGATTTAGTGGCGGTTGATCTAGCTGGCGATGAAATTGGTTTCCCGGGTGAGCTATTTGTTGATCACTTTAAACAAGTTCATGATGCATACTTAGCTGCCACGATTCACGCTGGTGAAGCACGCGGTAGCGAAAGCATTTGGCAAGCAATTAACGAGCTTGGTGCAACGCGTATTGGTCATGGTGTAAAAGCAATTGAAGATGCTGCACTAATGGATTACTTACGTGATAAGCGCGTTGGTATTGAGTCTTGCTTAACCAGTAACATTCAAACCAGTACTGTTGCTGAGCTTGCAAACCACCCGCTAAAAACCTTCTTAGACCATGGTATTTTGGCATCGATTAATACTGATGATCCGGCCGTTGAAGGTATTGAAATAGCGTATGAGTATCAAGTAGCAGCACCTGCGGCAGGGTTAAGCCAAGCCGATATGGAAAAAGCGCAAGCTAATGCGCTTGAAATTGCTTATTTAAGCGATGCAGATAAAGCGGCTTTAAAACTGTTAGCTGCTAATCGTTAAGCAGCTAACTTATACTTGGTGCTCTTGGCATGAAACGTAGTTTTCATATAATGCCTTGAGCACGTCACCTCGGCTGATCATGCCAACAACCTTACCACCCTCGATAACTGGGTAATTCTTTGGCTTACCCGTTTTCATGGCATCAGCCAACTCAATGATATTTTGATCGCTACTCACGGTAACAACATCGGTGCGCATGAGTTGTTTTACCTTTACCACGCCATCGCAGAAATAACTGTTTTGCATGAGCGGTTGCAGCAGCTCTTGTTCTGAAATAAAGCCAACTAAACTTTTGTTGTCATCGAATACAGGTGCGCCTAGTAATTTAAACTTTTGCAGCTCGCTAATCGCGGTGGTCATTTCAGTTTCAGGCGTAATGTGTGGCAACTTACGTTGCATAAAGTCTTGTACTTTTGTATTTAGCATTTGGGTCTCTCCCCATCGTTATTCTAAACAGAGTATGGTCAAGGAAATGCAGTTTGTGAAATCGTTTAGACGGATTAAGGCGATAGGTAAAACAAATAAAAAAGGCATCCAATTGGATGCCTTAAAAATAATCTGTATGAGTTAGTTATTTAATGAATGCAAATGCATCGGCGTACATGTTCTCACGTACCGCACCATGGTTAATAAAATCATCGCGAACCACGCCAATCATGTCGAAGCGGCCTGCCATGTAAATATCGTATGGTTCTAAAGACACGATATCTGCCATAACGGCCTTGTGGACGTAACCGGTTTTGCCAGTCCAGCTTTGCGGCGCATTTTCAACCACTGGAATGTATTGGAAATGTGGGTTGCTGTTTGCCCATGCTTGCATTTCATCATGAGCATAAAGCGCAGCTTGCTCACGAACACCCCAGTAAAATAATACAGGGCGCTCACAGCCAATTTCAGCAAGGTGATCAGCCATTGATTTGGCATAAGAAAAACCAGTACCGCCAGCAAGTAGAATAATTGGGCGCTCACCCTCAACTCGCAGCTGTGATACACCTAAACCCACTTCAACATTAACTTGCTGTTGCTCTGTATGTGCTTGACGTAAATGATCAAGCGCTTGCATTGCATACGAATCAGCACCTGCGGCACCAATATGTAGTTCAATTTGGTCAGTTTGCGAAGGGCGGCTTGCAATAGAAAAGGCACGCTTATCTTTTTCGCCTAATACAAGTTGCATATATTGGCCTGCCTCGAATGACACAGGTTGCTGTGGTTTCAAAATGACCTTATGTACGTGGTCTGTAAGCGGGCTGATCGCAACAACGTCAGCGAGTAATGTTTGCATAGTTTACCTTTATAAGCACAGAAGCAAATTCGGTTATGAATCGCACTCATAACCGTTAAATTTTGAGCAGTTTAACATAGTCACAGCCTAGAGAATATCTAAGCTGTCCCATAATTCATCAACACGTTCTTTGATTTTTGGATCCATAACAATGGGCTCACCCCATTCACGATCTGTTTCGCCTGGCCATTTATTGGTTGCATCCATGCCCATTTTTGAGCCAAGGCCCGAAACTGGCGATGCAAAATCTAAATAATCAATTGGCGTGTTTTCGATCATCGTCGTATCGCGAGCAGGGTCCATACGCGTTGTAATGGCCCAGATCACGTCGTTCCAATCACGTGCGTTTACATCATCATCGCAAACAATCACGAACTTGGTATACATGAATTGACGTAAGAAAGACCACACCCCCATCATCACGCGCTTGGCATGACCTGGGTATTGTTTTTTCATCGTGACCACAGCCATACGATAAGAACAGCCTTCAGGTGGTAGATAAAAATCTACAATTTCAGGGAATTGCTTTTGCAGAATTGGTACGAACACTTCGTTCAATGCAACCCCGAGTACTGCTGGCTCATCTGGTGGACGGCCAGTGTAAGTGCTGTGATAAATTGGGTTTTCACGATGTGTAATGTGAGTGACCGTCATCACCGGAAACTCGTCTACTTCGTTGTAGTAACCTGTGTGGTCGCCATAAGGGCCTTCTGGTGCTGTTTCACCTGGCATAATATAACCTTCAAGCACGAACTCTGCGGTAGCAGGCACTTGTAGGTCATTTGAAACCGATTTAACAACTTCAGTTTTACTACCGCGTAGTAAACCAGCAAATGCATATTCGCTTAGGGTGTCTGGTACTGGTGTTACAGCGCCTAAGATTGTCGCAGGATCGGCACCTAATGCGACAGATACAGGGTAAGGTTCGCCTGGGTGCTCTTTACACCATTCACGAAAATCTAATGCGCCACCGCGGTGCGATAGCCAACGCATAATAATTTTGTTTTTACCCAATAGCTGCTGACGGTAAATGCCTAAGTTTTGGCGCTTTTTATAAGGCCCTTTGGTAACCGTTAGACCCCATGTGATCAAGGGAGCAGCATCACCCGGCCAGCAATGTTGGATAGGCAGCTTAGTTAAGTCAACATTATCGCCTTCAAGTATAACTTGCTGACAAGGCGCTTTTTTTACTTCTTTAGCTGGCATATTCAGTACTTGTTTGAATACTGGGATTTGCCCTAGTGCCTCTTTAATGCCTTTTGGTGGCTCAGGCTCTTTTAGAAAAGCTAATAACTTACCAACTTCGCGCAGTTCACTGACATCATCTTGGCCCATACCCATAGCTACACGTTTGGGCGTACCAAAAAGGTTAGCAAGAACGGGAATGGTGTGACCTTTAGGGTTTTCGAATAACAGAGCAGGGCCTTCTGCACGTAACGTACGGTCGGCAATTTCGGTCATTTCAAGGTAAGGATCAATTTCTTGTTTGATTCGTTTTAACTCACCTTTTTGTTCTAATAACTCGATAAATTCGCGAAGATCTTTGTATTTCATTATAGCCGCTTAAACGCTGAATAAACTGTCGCTATTATACTCAAAACCACTGATTAAGCTAATTTAGCCACGAAAGCTTTTGCTGTTACTGGGTTAAGCTACATTGGTACTTTTTACCTCTTAAAATCAGCATGGCTTCATCGCCTTTAGACCAAAACAGCACATTATCGGCACTGTATTTAACCCCAGAGCCGCTTACTTGGCGATTGAGTAAATATTCACTCTCCTTAAATGTCAGTCTGGCTTCCTCATCATTGTACTCAACGATACTGGCGCTGAGGGTCTCATCGCACAGATAGTTGCTCGGTGCACTTTGCTCAGCACATGCGCACAAGGTAACTAAAGCGAGCCCCGAGAGAAGTGGTTTAATCATAGAAACACCTCTATTTTTGAATGAGCTATAAGCCTAACAAAGAAAAATTAACCGTTGGTGAAAATGGCAGGATAAGTTATGTTGATAGTGTATTTAATGGGCAAGGAACCACCATGGCAGGCACAAATTTACTAACCTTACTTGATGATATTACAACACTTTTAGACGACATTGCGACGATGAGTAAAGTCGCAACAAAAAAAACAGCAGGGGTGTTAGGTGATGACCTCGCGCTTAATGCTCAGCAAGTTACAGGGGTAACTGCCGATAGAGAGTTGCCAGTGGTTTGGGCTGTGGCAAAAGGCTCGTTTATCAACAAAGCCATCTTAGTGCCCGCAGCGTTATTGATTAGTGTTTGGTTGCCTTGGTTAATCACTCCGCTGTTAATGGTTGGCGGGCTGTTTTTGTGTTTTGAAGGTGCAGAGAAAATTATCGAAAAGCTGTTTGGTCACGCTCAACAAGAAGATGAAAGTGTGGTTGAACAACAAGACTTACAAGAATACGAAAAGCAAAAAATCAAAGGAGCAATCCGTACTGATTTTATCCTCTCTGCAGAAATTATAGTGATAACGCTAGGTACGGTTGCTGGCGCAACGCTGGTTAATCAAGCTTTAGTGCTTAGTGTAATCGCAATTATTATGACCATTGGCGTGTATGGGTTAGTTGCAGGCATTGTTAAACTTGATGATGCTGGTTTGTATTTACTGCAAAAAGCGCAGCAAAGTGGCGGTAAAATAAAAGAGCTAGTGGGTAAGTTTTTACTTGCTGCAGCACCTAAGTTAATGCGCTTTTTAGCCTTTGCAGGAACGGTTGCTATGTTCTTAGTTGGCGGTGGCATATTGGTACATGGGATCCCTGTTTTGCATCACGCCCAGCAAGGCAGCACTGAGTTTGTTACGGATTTAGTTGGTAAAACGGGTGAGCTGGCTACGCCGATTATATTTGATGGTTTATTAGGCGTTGTTGCCGGGGTTATCGTTGTGTTAGTGGTTGAACTTTGGCATAAAATTCGTCGCTAAATAGCATCCATTATTGGATTGCTTTGTTAAATTTTTGTAGCAAATATAGGGGCTTTGCTTTATTATTGCTCAGCTAAAAATAACAATTAAATCGTTAAATGGAGTTAATCATGTCTCGATATCTCACTTTTGTGCTGGGACTAGCGTTATTTACGCTATCATTTACCAGCTTCGCTAAACCTGCAAAATTATCAGTAGAAGACTTTAGTAAAGGTAATGACTTTAGTCGTGTAACTATCTCTCCTGATGGCAACTACGTCGCAGCTATAAAAAAACACGAAGGTAAAAATTCACTCATCATTGTTGATACAACCAAGTTTGCAGTAACCCATGCGGTTGCTTTTCCGGGTAATGCACAGGTTGGCGAATACCATTGGGTTAACAATGAACGAGTTATTCTTGAAAAAGAGTATTTAAAAGGTTGGCAAGATACCCCTATTTATTATGGTGAGTTATTTGCCGTGAACGTCGATGGTAGCCGTGGCGCATACGTAATTGGTTATCATGGTGAACAGCAAACTGGTACTCGGTTAAAAAAGCAAACACCAGTTCAAGGAACGTCATACCTTTTAGATCCCCTACTTCATGATGATAAAAAAGTTTTGGTTGTCACTTACCCGTGGACTGCAACCAATGAACCAACTACCGTTGTATATGAAGTCGATGTTTATCGCGGCCTTCGTACTTTAATTACTCGTTCACCAGCACCTATGGGTGAGTTTCTAACAGACCATGATGGTAACGTCCGTATCGCTGAATCGAGTGACGATTACCTCAATGCGACACTTCATGTTCGAGAGCCTGAGGGTGGCTTTTGGAAAGAGCTTGATTTAGAAGGTATTGATTACACCGATATTTCATTAAAGGCATTTGATAAATCAGGTGAGTCTGTATATGCCACTGCATCAAAGGGTGGTGAAGCTGAGAGCGTTATTAAAATTAACCTGAAAACCAAAGAAGTAACGAAAATCTTCCAAGATAAGCATGTGTCACCATCACATATTTGGGTTGATGAAGTTACTAAAGAGTTATTTGCAATAGAAACGGAGGCTGACTACCCAAGCTACTCTTTTGTTGATAGTAACTCAGTAAAGTCTCAGCGTCTTAAAGATATGTTAGGTGCATTGCCTGGTAGTCAAGTGCAGCTAGTCAGCAGTACAGAAGATGATTCAAAAAATATTATTTTCGCATCGAGCGATATAAACCCTGGGCAATATTATCTATATGACGCGAATACCAATAAATTACGAGCGTTATTCTCTGCGCGTGGCTGGATAAACCAAAATGATATGGCGCAAACCACACCACTGCGTTTTAAAAGCCGCGATGGTTTAACAATTCTTGCTTATTTAACTGTGCCAAATGGCAAAGCTGAGAAAAACTTACCTTTAGTTGTTATGCCGCATGGTGGTCCAATTGCACGTGATTACTGGGGTTACGACCCAGAAGTGCAAATGTTAGCAAATAAAGGTATGGCAGTATTAAAGGTTAACTTCCGTGGCTCTGAAGGGTTTGGTGTGAACTTCCAAGAAGCCGGTTATCGTCAGTGGGGGCAAAATATTCAACACGACATTATTGATGGTGTGAAACTATTAATTAATGACGGCACAGTTGATAAGGATAACATTTGTATTATGGGAGCCAGCTTCGGTGGTTACTCTGCACTACAAAGCGCGATTATCGAGCCGGATATGTTCAAGTGTGCAATAGGCCTGATGGGGGTTTACGACTTACCTCTTATGTATGAAGAAGGTGATACGCAAGCCCGAAGCTATGGTGTTAATTACCTTAAAACAGTGATTGGTACTGATGAAGCGGAGTTAAAAGCATTCTCGCCTGCTTATAATGTCGATAAGCTAAAAGCACCTGTGCTTATTGTGCATGGTGGTGAAGACGAACGTGCGCCAATTGAGCAAGCAGAATCATTAGAAGCAGCGTTGAAAAAAGCTAAGCACCCATATGAAATCACTATTCTAGATGATGAAGGCCACGGTTTTTATAAAGAAGAGCACCGCACTCTTTACTATAAAAAAGTATTGGCTTTTTTAGATGATCATTTAAAGCTTTAATGAAAAGTGCCGGCGAGCAAGCTCGCCGGCAAGGATTTAGCACGGGAACGTAAGCGTGCTAGTGTGCAAGGTCTTCCTTTAAGTTATACAAACTCAAAAGATGATTCGTTCATTAAGCAATGAAGCCTAGTTGCAATTTAAAACAGAGCAGGGAGAGTGACTCTGTTATTGCTAATAAGCATTTATAAAACCAACAAAGTAATATAAACACTGCGTCACACAAATATGTTATAACATAATAAAATTAAAGTAAATAGCGAGAGTCATATTATTAGGCTGGTTTCTTCTGTGTGATATTTATGGGTAACAGATTATTGAGTATTCAACTTACTACAATCGTAACTCAAGCATAGCTCTGCGAGCTCAACCTTTGCTTTAGGATTCCCTTGTAAGGTGGCTTTGTTGAGCCAGTAAGCTGCTTTTTCGTTATTCACTTCTGTCCCTTGGCCATCGCGATACATCTGACCCAAGTTTAATTGCCCCCATGAATAACCATTTTCCGCAGACAGGGTAAAACTTTTCAACGCTTCCTCGTATAAGCCATCTTTGAAGTAAGTGATCCCCTCCTGATTATGTTTATCGAGCTTAACGCCCGTATATAAAGGCTTAGGTCTAGGCGGGTGCATAACAAAACCACCAAATAAACTATAAAGCTCAGGTCGCATAATCTTATATATGCTGCCTTCATCATAAAGCTGCTGTATTTGTGATTTACTGAAAGTCAGGGTTTTACTAGAAAAGTAATCATCTTGAACTAGCATGCTGGTTCGCATCGCAATCTCGATGTCTTTATTGTACTTGTAAGTGTAGTTAGCAACTCTAAAAGTCATGTTCTTGTCATCCAATTCAACGAGCTGAGCTACTTTTAGGTTGTTAATGAGTTTTGGTTTGCCAGTAAATTTATCCGAATATACAAAATAGGTATCAAACAACTTTGGCTCGTTTAGGTAAGTTTGCTCGTTCTCAGTTTGTTCATTCGCCCCGATTAATGCTTTTGCTAATAGGTAGACGATGATGAATAGGCCAATAAAGTACTTTATAAACGACGCTAACTCTAAGGTTGGTAATGTATACCAAGGCGCAGGAGTAGCATAGCCACAGTCATCACATTGTCTTTGATAATTAATAGAAAGTGGCATGATGGGCAAAATAGTAAAGCGCAAAACTTTACTGTGATTGCTTAAAGAATAATGTTCACTATGACAGTGAGGGCACGTTTTTTGTTTTTTATAAAAAACATCAGCGGGTGCGGTATTAAATAGAAGCATCGTTTCTTCCTGAATATTGCTATCAATAAACTAGAACAAATGCAGAGAGTTAGAAAGCACCAAACTGTAAGCAAATATGAATTAAATATGCTGAACAATGTTTTCGTTTAGAGAAACAGCCCATTCTCTGCTATGATCCACAGCATCTTCGAGGATGTCCCTCAATTATCAAGTTTGGAATATTACTGTGACCGCTACTGCTTTTTCATCTTTGGCTTTGCCGCAAGAGTTAACCGATAACTTATCAACTTTAGGTTATACGCAAATGACGCCTGTGCAAGCGCAAAGCTTGCCAGTGATCTTGCAAGGCAAAGATATTATTGCCCAAGCTAAAACAGGGTCGGGTAAAACGGCTGCATTTAGTCTAGGTGTGCTGGCTAAGTTAAATGTGAAACGCTTTCGTATTCAGTCTCTCATTTTATGTCCAACCCGAGAATTAGCAGAGCAGGTAGCGGAAGAAGTTCGTAAGCTAGCCCGTGGTATTCATAACATTAAAGTTTTAACCTTATGTGGCGGTGTGTCTATTGGTCCACAAATTGGCTCATTAGAGCATGGTGCGCATATCATTGTTGGCACGCCAGGTCGTGTTGATGACCATATTCGCAAAGGCACATTGCGCTTAAATGATGTTGAAACCTTGGTGTTAGATGAAGCTGATCAAATGCTAGATATGGGTTTCCAAGATACCCTTGATGCTATTGTTGAGAGTATTCCAAATCAACGCCAAACATTATTGTTTAGTGCTACTTACCCAAAATCAATTGCTGCGATAGCTGAGCGAGTGCTTAGCAATCCAGAAATGATTAAGGTTGAAGAAGAGCAAACAAAAAGCACAATCAAGCAATACTTTTATAAGCTAGATAACAATAAACAGCGCTTTAATACATTGAAGCTGTTGTTATTAAAGTTCCAGCCAGAAAGCTGTGTGGTTTTTTGTAACACTAAGGTTGAAACTCAACAGATTTGTGATGACCTTTATGCTGAAGGGTTTAGTGCGGTTGCTTTACACGGTGATTTAGATCAACGTGAACGTGAGCGCACTTTAATTCGCTTTGCTAATAAAAGTGCCTGTATTCTGGTTGCAACGGATGTTGCTGCGCGTGGCTTAGATATCAACGATATGGACATGGTAGTGAACTACCACCTCGCGCATGACCCTCAAACCCATGTACACCGTGTTGGTCGTACTGGTCGAGCAGGTAAAAAGGGTATTGCATGTTCTATTTATGGTGAAGCAGAGCAATTTAAAGTGGCACAAATTGGCGACCACTATGAGCGCGACTTTGACCCTGAACCAATTCCGCCATTTAGCTTGCTCGAAAAGCCTGCTTATAAGCCAACCATGGCGACAATTATGATTGATGCTGGCAAGAAGCAAAAAATTCGTGCCGGTGATATTTTAGGTGCATTAACTGGTAAAGAGGGAATTGCCGGTCATCAGGTAGGTAAAATTAACGTACTTGATAATGTGGCCTTTATTGCTGTTGAGCGAGCAGCTGCAAAACCTGCATTACGCAAATTGACCGAAGGTAATATTAAAAAGCGCAAGATCCGTGCGCGACGTTTGAGTCGGTAATCTGGTTAATTATGAGCAGCTAGCTTTAAGTTGCTCATATTCGAGTTGTATTCTCTTAAACTCAATTGCACAGCCTTGGCGGTCTGGGTGGTGTTTTAATGCTAGTTGTCGCCAACGCTTTTGTAACTGTTTTTCCGAAAAATCAGTAGGTAGCTGCCACGCCTGTTGTAATTGTATTAGCTGCTGCTGAGGTAATGAGTGAATGGCCTTTTTTGGGCTAAATGACGAAAAGCGCTGCCAAAAATCAGTTAACAACGTATCAATTTCATCGCTTGTTGTATCAAAGTTTTGCCAATCTAAATAATAACCCCGTAGCGGGTCATGACTTTCTAATGCGTTACTTGTTTGCTTACTAATAAGTTCAATATGTAAAGAGGCAATCTCTAGCTGTTGCTCTGGCGCAAGTTGTGCTTGCAGTTGATACAAGCCATTCATAACTAAAAAGTTGCGTTTAAACAGATCTTTTTGTGGGTCTGCGTCTAATGGTTCTATTTTTCCAGATTCACTAAGTGCGCTGGCAAGCGTATGAACCTTCCAAACAGGCTGTTCCAAAAGGAGGTAAAAAATCTCATCAATCAGTGGGTTAACCATTGTTCGCAAGCCTGACTTTGGTGTAATCTAAATGTGTGTACGCTATCACAGCTAAACAATTGAAACTACAAAGTTGCTCTGAGATAAATATTTAGCATTATAAAATTAGCATAAAAAGCCAAGTATAAGATTAGGGATATTAAATATATGCTCGCACCTACACGTTTAAGCATACTTTGTTCAGCGTTTTTTTGCTGTTTTTTCGTTATGCCCTTCAATTTGGCTGCAAATTCATTATTTGAGCAATTCACACAACAAGAACAATGGGAAGATAAGCATCAACTAGGGTTACAGTTAATTTCACAAGGTTCACTGAGTAATGAGCAAACTCTTGATGTTTATATGCAATTAGCCGATTTAGCATTAGAGAAAGACTTATTTTCTAAAGCAATTGAAAATTACCAAAAAGTTGAGTTATCTACATCATTTGATACCAATCCGGAGCGTTTCTTTCGTGCAATAAAAATGCAAGGAGTGACCTACTATTATCAAGGTTTGATGCAACAGGCGCTAATAGCGTACTTAAAAGCGATAGCTTTTGCTGAAAAAATGCCTGACCCACTAGCTAAAGCCAATTTAATGAGCAATATTGGTCTCGCTTATTTTGATATGTTTAATTTGAATCAAGCTTTAAATTACTACAAACAGGCCAAAGATATTTATGAACAACATGGTAGTGAGCAAGATAAAGCTGATATCTTGCATAACATTGCCGGAATATATATTCGACTTTCAAGTTACGAAGTTGCTCTTGAAATGTACAGAGAAACATTAAATATATTCCAAAGTTTAGGTGATATGGATGGTGTCGCTCAATCCTATGGAAATATGGGGGTAGCTTATTCTGAGCTTGGGCAGTATCAACTCTCTTTGCATTATTATCAGCGTGCTTTGCGCTATTATCAAGAAACTAATAACGCCTATTTCTTGTCTTCTCGCCATGGCAACATTGCTAATGTTTATTTGCGCACGGGTGATTTAGAGCTTGCCTTAAGCCATGCCGAAAAAGCGATTGAGTTTGCAAAAAAAATTGACAACAAAGCCTTAGAGTTGGCTGGCGTGTTGTCACAAGCAAAAATTGAATTGTTACAGAATAAATTAACAAAAGCTGAATCCACTTTAACTACTTCAGTACAGATGGCAAAGGAGTACAAAGACGATTTACGTGTTCAAGATGGTATGGGAATGATGGCTTTAATTAAAGCAGGTCAAGGTGATTTTGCTACAGCCGTTGCGAATTTTGATAAGTTTGTTCGTTCATTTAACTCTGTTCAAAATGCCAAATTATTAAAGTCGATGGGAGAGTTACAAAGCCAGATACAAGCAACTCAGCTCAATCAAGAAATAATCGAACTAAAGCAACGTCAACAAGTACAAGATCTCGAAATGTCCAAACAACGACAGTTGGGCATTATGCTATTCATCTTATTCGTTATGCTGGTGGTAACAGGTATTACTGTATACCGTCGTAGTATTGAAAAAGGCGCTAAAGAGCAGCTTTCTTTAATGGTGGCAAAACGAACAAAAGAACTTGAAGAAACAGCAGAAAAATTGCGCAGAGCTAACGAAATAAAGAGTCAATTTTTAGCAAATATTAGTCACGAAATTCGTACGCCGCTAACTGCAATTTTAGGGCAAACAGATAATTTAATTAATGGTTATTATAAACCAGAGCACTTAAATGATGAACTTGCTGTTATCCAAAAACAAAGTGATCATTTAAAAGAGCTAATAAATGACGTGCTAGATATCAGTAAAATTGAAGCTAACAAGCTAGAGCTTAGCCTAAAAGAGGGGGATTTAGTTCGGTTGCTTACAGATGTCCATTCTATGCTTAGTGGTCAGGCTAAAGATAAAGGGTTGAACTTTGCATTTCATAATGAACTTGGTGAGCAATATTATAGCTTGCTCGACTTTACCCGCATTAAACAAATCCTTATTAACCTGTGTGCAAATGCAATTAAGTTTACAAACCAAGGCGAAGTTGAGTTAAAGGTTTCGCGTGTTGAGCAAGGTGTGTGGTTTTATGTTACCGACACTGGTATTGGCATGAATGCCGAGCAACTGAAGCAAATATTTGACTGCTTTAGCCAAGGTGACAATAGTATTAGTCGCCGTTTCGGTGGTACTGGACTTGGATTAAGTTTATCGCAACAGCTTGCAATGATGATGGGTGGTTATATAAGTGTTGAAAGTGAGCTGAACCAAGGTAGCGTGTTCTCATTTTACTTACCTTGTAAAGAGTATATACCAAGCTCTGACATCATTGAGCCTGCAAAACTCGAACAACATGCTGCCAATGGCTTATCTGGCAAAGTGCTGCTAGCTGAAGATCATCCAGATAACCGCCGTTTAATTTCTCGCTATTTAGAATCCATGGGACTTGAAGTGATTGCTGTAGAAAATGGTGAGCAAGCCGTTGAGCAGTGTTTAAAGGAGTTTCCCGATGTCGTGTTGCTTGATATTCAGATGCCAGTGCTTGATGGTTTAAGTGCGCTTAAACTATTACATGAATGTGGGTTTACACAGCCCGTATATGCGTTAACGGCTAATGCTATTAGTCACGAAATCGACGGTTATCTTCAAGCGGGATTTACAGGTTATCTTGCTAAGCCAATTGATAAAAAGGTGTTTTACACGCAACTTGCTAAGCATTGTAAGAAGGACGCCGTTACAATTAAGTCTCAGCATGATATGAGCGACTTAGTCGCAAGTTTTATTGCAAGTTTCGAGCGCGAAAGCGCCTTAATACAACAGCACTTTGCTGCTGATAAATACTTCGATTTGCAGCAGGATGCGCACCGCATTGGTGGTGCTGCAAAAATGTTTGCGTTAGATGAGGTGGCAGTGAGTGCAATGGCGCTTGAGTCTGCACTAAAACAGCAAAAATTATCAGACTTAACTAGCCTAGTTGCTCAGTTGCTTGAGCAGCTACATTGTGCTGCTGTAAGTCAAAATAACTCAATCTCTCCATCTTGATGATTTTTAGAAGAGTCGCTAGTTTGGATACGATCGCGATTTATACGCTGATTAGTATCGATATCTGGGTGAGCAATATGAAACAAAGACAGTTTGTCATCTATAGCGTGAGCTAAGCTAACTAAATCCTTACTGGACACAGCTTGAATTTGCGAACTTGAAAGTGCGTCTGAGTTTAATTCTACCATTGCATCAATACTAGCCTGGGCTTCGTCAGACATAGTACTTTGTATTGCGACTTGCTCATGAACGCCCTCTGAGTAGTTGCTGATAGCTAACATAGCCTGCTCTATTTTATTTGTTTCTTTTGTCGTTGCATCAGATAACTGTACTGTATTTTCAGCTTCCTTGAGAGCTGTTTGCATCAGTTGATTTGCAAGTTTGGTGCTGTGTTGAATTTTAGCTACCATTTCACGCACTTCTTGGGTCGATTTACTCGTTCGTGCAGCTAAGTTTCTTACTTCATCTGCGACAACTGCAAAGCCTCGACCTTGCTCACCAGCGCGGGCTGCTTCAATTGCCGCGTTTAATGCCAAGAGGTTGGTTTGATCTGCGATGCCATTTATTACATCAATAATTGAGCCTATGGCATCACTGTCTTGTTTAAGTAATAAAATTTGTTCGCTTGTGAGATTTATATTATCAGCAAGTTTGATAAGGCTTGCTTGGCTTTTATCTGAATCAGAACGAGTTTGTTGAACTGATTCTGTCGCAGCCAAAACCGATTGAAAGATTTCTTTCAAGCTATGATCAAGCTTTCTTGACACTTCAATCGTTCGATTTATTGTATTGGCTAAATCAATTCCATGTGCATTTTGTATTGTGGCTTTTTGAGTCATTGAGGCATAGGTGTCTCGCAGAGCATCTGCCATAGGAAGAAGCCGCGCAGATGAAGCCGAAACTTCACTAAGTAAATGCTCGACCATGGTTAGACTTGCATTTAAAGCGTGACAGACCTCAGGTAATTGGCTGTCACTTTCATTAAACCGAAAAGTGAAGTCGATGCCATCTTTCGTTGTTATACAAGATACAAAATATTTAAGGTAGTCCTTTTGTTTGTCATTATTTTTATGTAGATAAATGATTAATAGCGACCAAGGAATGGCTGAAACTAAGCCAAAAATGACTATTTCTTTAATAGATGAGTTTAAAATGATAAAGCTGGTAATACTGCCAATTAAGCTAACTACAAATAGAATAATTGCAATTTTTAAATGCGACATAGAGGATCCTTACCTTTATATCTAATCATTTATAGAACAATTATTCTTCAAATACCAATAAACTTATTCTGTAAAAGTATAACTTTTAAAGTGTTATGTCCTCAGTTTTAGGCAAAAAAAATGCCTGTATTAAACAGGCATTTTTTAAAAACTCAGTAATCGTTACTGTCGTTTCATTGAGTCAAAGAATTCATCATTGGTTTTGCTCATCGAAAGCTTATCAATTAAGAATTCCATGGCGTCAATTTCTGACATCTCATGAACGATCTTACGTAAGATCCACATCTTTTGTAGTTCATCAGGTTTAGTAAGTAACTCTTCGCGACGCGTACCTGAGCGGTTAAAGTCAATCGCTGGGAATACACGCTTTTCGGCAATCTTACGATTTAAGTGTAATTCCATGTTACCTGTACCTTTGAACTCCTCATAGATAACTTCGTCCATCTTCGAACCAGTATCGATAAGAGCCGTTGCGATAATTGTTAAGCTACCGCCTTCTTCTACGTTACGAGCTGCACCAAAGAAACGCTTTGGTTTGTGTAATGCGTTTGCATCAACACCACCGGTTAATACCTTACCTGATGAAGGGATCACCGTATTATAGGCACGAGCAAGACGTGTGATTGAATCAAGTAAGATAACCACGTCTTTTTTATGCTCAACAAGGCGTTTTGCTTTTTCAATTACCATCTCGGCAACTTGAACGTGACGACTCGCCGGTTCATCGAACGTTGAGGCAACTACTTCACCTTTTACAAGGCGCTGCATCTCTGTAACTTCCTCTGGACGTTCGTCGATAAGAAGAACCATCAGTTCACAATCAGGCTGGTTGTAGCTGATCGATTGCGCAATGTTTTGCAGTAGCATGGTTTTACCCGCTTTCGGCGGAGCAACGATAAGCGCACGTTGACCTTTACCAATTGGTGATGCTAAATCAAGTACACGTGCTGTGATGTCTTCAGTGCTACCGTTACCACGCTCCATACGTAAACGTTCGTTTGCGTGTAGTGGGGTAAGGTTTTCAAATAGGATTTTTGTGCGAGAGTTTTCAGGTTTGTCGAAGTTTACTTCATTTACTTTTAATAGTGCGAAGTAACGTTCGCCGTCTTTAGGTGGACGAATAAGGCCTGAAATTGAGTCACCAGTACGCATGCTGAATCGACGGATTTGACTCGGTGATACATAAATATCATCTGGGCCGGCTAAGTAAGATGCTTCTGATGATCTTAAGAAACCAAAACCATCTTGTAAGATCTCTAGTACACCGCCGCCATAGATGTTTTCACCGCTTTTAGCGTGCGCTTTAAGGATGGCGAAAATGATGTCTTGTTTTCTTAAACGGGCTACGTTTTCGAGCCCCATGGACTCAGCTAAGTTTACAAGCTCTTTTATAGACTTGTCTTTTAATTCGCGTAAATGCATATTGGTGGGTTCTTTATTACAATTGTCATACTCAAAATCATCGTTTGATACATGAGTGAGGTTTGTTGGTATAACTAAGGATTAGTTGGCTTTATAAACTAGCAGGTCACTAGCAAGGCGTCCAGTCTTTAAACAAAATAAAGCTAAAAAAAGGGCAAAAAGCCCTTTTTTTATATTTTCATTAGATGTTGTTTTCTAAAAACTCTACTAATTGAGTCTTAGAAAGAGCACCAACTTTAGTTGCTGCAACTTGGCCATCTTTGAAAAGAAGTAATGTAGGGATACCACGGATACCGAACTTTGGTGGTGTGCCTGCATTCTGGTCGATGTTAAGTTTACCAACGGTAACTCGGCCATCAAACTCGCCAGCTACTTCGTCAAGAATAGGGGCGATCATTTTACAAGGTCCGCACCATTCAGCCCAAAAATCAACAAGTACAGGTTTGTCTGATTGTAGTACGTCAGCTTCAAAGCTATCGTCAGTTAATTGAATAATTTTCTCGCTCATTGCGATCTCCGATTAGTTAGGCGAAATATTTAATGCGTATTTAAACACTCTTGTTTCTTATTGCAAGTTTAAACGTTATGCTTAAACGCTATGACTAAGACACATTTGACCGATAAAAAGTTTTCAGACTTTGCTATCGCACCGGAAGTGGTTGCCGGTTTAACCGAAAATGGGTTTGAATATTGCACACCCATTCAAGCAAAATGCCTACCTTTTATTTGTGAAGGCCGCGATATTGCGGGCCAAGCGCAAACAGGTACGGGCAAAACGTTGGCGTTTTTAACCGCCACGTGCCATCGGTTATTACAATCTAGCAAAGCATCTAGTAAACATCCAAGAGCCCTGATCATGGCCCCAACAAGGGAGCTGGCGATTCAGATACACAAAGATGCAAAAATTTTAGCGCCACACTGTAATCTTAACTTAGGATTAGTATATGGTGGCGAAGATTACGAAAAACAACGTGCACAATTAGAAAAAGGCGTTGATATTTTAATTGGGACTACTGGACGCCTTATCGATTTATACAAGCAGGGCTGTTATACCCTCAATGAAATCGAGGTTGTAGTGCTTGATGAAGCAGATCGTATGTTCGATTTAGGCTTTATAAAAGATATTCGTTATATGTTTAGACGTATGCCAGAAACGTCTGAGCGATTAAACCTATTATTCTCTGCAACCTTGTCATATCGTGTGCAGGAATTAGCGTTTGAACATATGACTAACCCTGAGCACGTACAAGTTGAGCCTGATGTAAAAACAGGTAAGCGTATTCAAGAAGAGCTATTCCATCCATCGCAAGATGACAAAATTAAGTTACTGTTAACTTTAATTGAAGAAGAATGGCCAGATAAAGCGATTGTGTTTGCAAATACGAAACACAGTTGTGAGAATGTTTATGCATGGATGAAAGCCGATGGTCACCGAGTTGGATTATTAACCGGTGATGTAAACCAGAAAAAGCGTCAATCAATTTTGGCTCAATTTACCAAAGGCGATTTAGACTTTTTAGTAGCAACAGACGTTGCAGCTCGTGGTTTGCATATCCCAGAAGTAAGTCATGTATTTAATTTTGATTTGCCAGATGATTGTGAAGACTATGTACACCGTATTGGTCGTACAGGACGTGCAGGTGCATCAGGACACGCTATTAGCTTTGCCTGTGAACAGTATGCCTATAATCTCCACGAAATTGAGCAATATATAGAACACAGCATTCCATTATCACATTATGATAAAAGTGCATTGCTTGATGATTTAACTAAGCCTACTATTCAGAAAAAGCGGAACTATTCTACAGGCCCACGTAATCGTAATAACAACGGACGTCGACCAAATAATAGTTACCAGAAATCACGGTCGTGATAAACGACCGTTATTGAAGACTTAGTAGTAACTAGAGGTTTTTGAACGGTGGGGCAACTTCAACCGCAAAAAAATGTGTATGCAGTAATCGACTTAGGATCAAATAGCTTTCATATGCTGATCGCTAAATCGATTGCTGGCGGTCTACAAACGATCGGTCGAGTCAAACGTAAAGTAAGGCTTGCTGCAGGGCTTGATGAAAACAACGTCCTTAGCACTGAAGCCATGCAACGAGGTTGGGAATGCCTAGCCTTGTTTGCTGAGCGTCTGCAAGACATACCAAAGAAAAACATCACAATTGTTGCGACCGCAACTTTACGTCTTGCTACTAATGCTGAAGTATTCAAGCATAAAGCTGAACAGATCCTTGGTCATAAAATCAATGTTATCAGCGGTGAGCTAGAAGCTAAGACAATCTATAAAGGTGTGGCGCATACCTCTGCTTGTAGCGGTAAACAACTGGTTATCGATATTGGCGGAGCCAGTACCGAAGTTGTTATTGGTCAGGGTTTTGATGCACTGCATTATAAAAGCCTGCACATGGGCTGTGTTACCTTCCTAGAACGCTACTTCAAAGATCAAAAGCTCAGTAACGAAAATTTTGCTGCTGCAATTAAAGCGGCAAGTGAAGTGGTTGCAGAAATTGTCGATGAATACCAAGCAACTGGATGGCAAATTGCGAGCGGCGCGTCAGGCACAGTGCAAGCGATCCAAGAAATCATGGTTGCACAAAACCAAGATGAGCTTTTAACGCTTGATAAACTTCTCGCTATTAAAGAGCAATCAGTGCAATTTGAAACGATTGCTGATCTTGAGCTTGCTGGCTTGAGTGAAGAGCGCCGCCTAGTGTTTGTTTCTGGCCTCGCTATATTAATCGCCTTGTTTGAATCGTTAGATATAAAACAAATGGGTCTTGCGCGCGGCGCATTGCGTGAAGGTGTTTTATATAGCATGGTGCCAGAGCTTCATAACCACGACATCCGCAAGCGTACAGTTGATGGTTTAATGAATCGCTATCATGTAGATCAAAAACAGGCTTGTCGTGTTGCGCAACTTGCGGAGCAGTTGGCTAAAAGCGTGATGGGGCAATGGCAATCGATCGATGAAAATGCAATTGCATTGCTAAGGACAGTAGCAAAATTGCACGAGATAGGCTTACTAATAGAGTATAAGCTTTATCATAAGCACACGGCTTACATTATAGAAAACACAGATATGCCAGGATTCTCGCAATCTGAGCATAAACTGATTACTGCTGTTGCTAGTGAGCATCGCGCTGATCTTGTTAAAAACAGTTTTGCTCACTTGGGCTGTCATCAAGTACTCGCAGAATACTTAACAAGAGTTGTGCGGGTCGCTGTGATCTTATCAATGCGTCGCCAAGATGATGTACTACCAGCGATTGATCTCAGTGTTAATGAAAACACCCTTACACTGACATTTGATGGTGATTGGTTAAAATATCACCCATTAATGGCCAGTGAGCTGCAACTAGAGTCCAAGCTACAAGCAAAAGTAGGTTGGAAGCTCATAGTAAAATAACGTTAAAAGGCCCTTCGGGGCCTTTTTTAGTGCTATTTTTACCCGTTTCGTTCGTATTTTGCGCGAACAGTCATTTTTTTCATAAAAACTTCAAAAAACAGT